>CAIXIX010000032.1 GCA_903919615.1 uncultured Chthonomonas sp. | reverse complement strand
TCAGAGCCTCGCGAGCACCTTCCGTGCCTTTCTCAGAAGCCAAAACGCACCTCCCGCTATGAGATGCACATAGCTTCGACGCGGCTTACTGAAAAGACTCTCTAGATAATACAAAAATCATAAACAGAATCCACACCCACAGCTTGATGTTGTGCTCAACGGCCAGTTTGGATCAATTGATTGGTCGGTACTTCGAAACTGCGACGAATCAATGATCGTATAGCCAACGAGAAGAAATAAAATGAAGCTAAAGGGTGAAAGATGAGATCGACTGCAGAACTGAAATTATTGCCGGCAATAGCCGCGCTCAAACCTCTTACCGCTAATGATGCGAAAATGCTGGTAGCTCTAACTGAAGCCTGTCGGCAAGTTGATGCCATCGAAACGGTTCAGTCGGAAGAGCAGATTCGCTTTCAATTCCAAACCCCAGGCGTGCAGTTTGAAGGCAATGCCTGGCTGCTACAAAACCCCGATGGTGATGTGCCGATCGCTGCAATTATATGTGTCCCATTGCCAGGCGAAGACGGAGACATTATTCAAATTGACGTGACGGTGCATCCGGATTACAGAATGGACGGCCTCGAAGACCTTCTATTCGAATACGCAGTTGCACACTCTGTTAATTATTTGCAGTTGGGTGCACGCAAAGGGAAAATCCAGGCAGGATGCCGATCAGATCGTCAGGCAAAAATCGAATTATTTACCCGATTCGGGTTGGCTCCGATCAGATACTTCCACACGTTGGAGCGCAGTCTGAGTGCTGACATCGATGTTGTGCCCTCACCAGAAGGCATTACAATCCGTTCGCTTAATCCCATCGTTGACTTTAAGTTGCTGTATATTGCCCTAAGTGAGTCGTTCAAAGATCATTTTAATCCAATGGAATTTACTGAAGAGCAGGTAATGCATTGGATATCCTCGTCAGAGTTTGCCCCTGGCCTTAGTCTCCTCGCGATCCAGTGTGACGGTGATGAGCAAGCCGATGCCGCTGGCATTTGCTTGAACCGAATCCGCCATGGTTTCAATATCGCGAACGACAAGAAGGAGGGCGAGATTAACGCTCTAGGCGTTCGCCGTGAGTTTAGGAGGCGCGGGATTGCCCGAGCGCTGTTAACGGCTAGCATGGCATTGCTGCGCGAACAGGGATTGGAGACTGCAATACTCTCTGTCGACTCGGAGAATCCCCTTGGTGCAACGGACCTGTATGCATCAGTTGGTTTTAGGCAGCGAAAGACTTCCATCGTGTTCGAGTACCAAAAGCCTGGAGATTAGAATTACAGGTCGCTTTCGACACGAATAACCCTGGCAAACGCTGCATTTTCGGAGGTATTCATCTCCCCGTTGCAGAATCTGTCCAGCAGATTTGATCGGCAAGGCCGCCAAACAACGGAAGAGGTTAGCGATGAGTACTGAAAAAACGGAACAGGCATACGCACTTGCAAAGGAGCGCTATGCCGCTGTCGGGGTGGATACGGATGCAGCCATTAAGGCGCTAGCGCGTATCCCTGTATCACTGCACTGCTGGCAGGGAGATGATATCGGCGGGTTCGAGGGTGGCGGAAGCGATCTTGGAGGCGGACTGGCCGTAACAGGTAACTACCCGGGAAAAGCGACAACGCCAGATCAGCTTCGATCCGATCTTGACGTGGCTTACTCACTCATCCCAGGCAAGGGGCATCGGCTAAACCTCCATGCGTTGTATGGCGAATTCGGTGGCAAGAAGGTCGATCGTGATGAGATTACTCCTGAGCATTTTCAGGGATGGATCGAGTGGGCAAAAGCGAACGGCCATGGCGTAGACTTTAATCCAAGTTACTTTGCCCATCCGAAGGCGGAAGATGGTTTTACTCTTGCCCATACAGATCAGGGAATACGTGATTTCTGGGTAGAGCACGGTATCCGATGTCGCGACATTGGCGCCGCATTCGGAGCTGCGCTCGGCACGCCCGCAGTTACCAACTTCTGGATGCCGGATGGCTACAAGGACACGCCCGCTGACCGCACCGGTCCAAGACTGCGGATGTCCGATTCGCTGGATCGTATCTTCGAAAAGACAATCTCGTCAGACCTAAATCTGGATGCAGTTGAGCCCAAGCTGTTCGGCATAGGCAGCGAAAGCTATGTTGTTGGCTCACACGAATACTATCTCGGTTACGCAATAACCCGAGATAAGCTTCTTTGCCTGGACGCGGGGCACTTCCATCCAACCGAGTCCATCGCCGACAAGATCTCGTCCGTGATGTTATACGTGCCGGAGATCCTGCTGCATGTCAGCCGTGGCGTTAGGTGGGACAGCGACCACGTCGTTACCTTTACCGAGGATCTTCAAAACATTGCTCTGGAAATTGTGCGGACTGGCAATGTTGACAAGATCCACATTGGTCTGGACTTCTTCGATGCTCAGATTAACCGGGTCGCCGCTTGGGTAATCGGAACCAGGAACATGATACGCGCCCTGCTGCTCGCGCATCTTGAACCGGCAGAGCGCTTGCGTTCTGCCGAACTTGAAGCCGACTTCACCACCAGACTCGTGCTGATGGAAGAGGCTAAATCGCTTCCATGGGGTGCCGTATGGGATCACTATTGTGCCACCAACGATGCACCGGTCGGCGAGAATTGGCTGACGACAATCCGTCAATACGAGCAGGATGTGTTGTTTAAACGGTGAGAAGGAACGCCAAACAATCGCATCTGCGCACCGTCGTTTTTTGTGCGGCAACGATTGCATTCACTATGACAGGTGGCTCAGCACGCGTGCATGCGGCTGCTGAGCCGCCTGTTGACATTGGTAATCGCATCGAGATGTTTGTCGATCGGTATCTCGTTTCAGAGGTTAAAGGCGCAGCGACGCTTCAGCTTACGAACCCGGAAAGGCGAGAGGTGGTTTTCACCACTAACAAACCCTGGGAAGGGCCGTCCATCGCCTACTTTAGCGTAATTCAAAATGCAGGAGTTATACGCCTTTACTATCGAGGCTATTGCCCCGAGGATGCAGACAACCGTCAGGTAACGTGCTATGCCGAAAGTCGTGACGGCGTGAATTTCATCCGCCCAGATCTCGGCCTCTATGCGTTTGATGGTTCAGCTCACAACAATATTATCTGGCAGGGCATCGAGTCCCATAACTTCGCCCCGTTCCTCGATACAAATCCTGCAGCCGAGCCGGGCAGCGGTTTCAAAGCGCTGGCCGGAATTAACGGCAAGTTATATGCATTTAAATCGGGCGATGGTATCCACTGGACCAAGATTACGGAAACGCCCGTTATAACCGATGGCGCATTCGACTCGCTTAATACGGCCTTCTGGGATCGGCGCGGTTACTATCGCTGCTACTCCCGATACTGGGATGACCACGTAGCTCCGGGTGTGCGCGCTATCCAGAGCTGCACATCTACAGATTTTATCCACTGGACGAAACCGGTCCCAAATCAATATCCAGAAGGGTCGCCGCGAGAGCAGTTCTATACGAATGCTACACGCCCGGTGCCGGGCGCCGAGCATCAGCTATTGTCGTTTCCGAAACGATTTGTGCCAGAGCGAACAAGGCGCGTCGCTTACAAAGAGCCTGGCGTAAGCGATGCAATGCTGATGGCAAGCCGCGATGGCGTTCAGTGGGACCGCAGCTTTCTTGACGCGTGGGTAAGGCCAGGGCAGGACGAATTTAACTGGACCCAGCGTAGCAACATGCCCGCAGCTGGCATCGTGAGCGTCGATCCCGATGGCTTTAGCATGTACATAAGCCGGCACTATCAATGGCCTGATAATGGTTTGCAGCGCATCACCATCCGTAAATATGGTTTTGGCTCTGTCCATTCAGGTCGAGCAGGCGGAGAGATGATTACGAAGCCGTTTGTGGTTCGTGGTTCGTCACTCGTGTTGAATATGGCGACTTCAGCTGCTGGGGCAGTACAGGTCGAAGTGCAATCGGAAGCAGGTGCGCCCATTGACGGCTTCAAACTCACCGACTGCAGCCCGATATTTGGAGATAGCCTCCATGAGCAGGCTGCCTGGCATGGTAAGGCAGACCTGACGCCGTTGATTGGCAAAACAGTGAGACTGCGCTTTGTTATGAGCGATGCCGACCTGTATGCTATCCAAATCGCTGCGAAGTAGAGTGCAAAGCACTACTCCTCTTTGTCCGTCACCCGACGATCGGGGCCTTTGTAAAGCCCAATCTTGTCCAGCGGAAGAGCTTTGAAACCCAGTTTCCAAGCAGGTGATGAGGGTTTCAACCTGAAGTCACCTTTTGCAGCATTGACGAACTGTGGATCCTGCTCCAGCAGGTTGTTTTCGAAGGTTACCATCGGCTTTGCCTTGTCCTCGAAGTCGCCCCATCGTCCGCCTACAACGATATTTCGCGCGATCAGATTTCCGCGCGGGGCCATCGGGTTTTCAGAAAGTATCGAGACTAACTTCGGGTAGCGGTCGCTCCAGGGAGCCTTGTCGTATGGCATGTCAGCAAGGCTGTCCTTTAGTCCCTGAAAGCCATCAGCCGCCCATCCAAGGCCACGGGCGTCCACATGTGCGGCCGGCACGCAGTCGATAAAGACGTTGTTCTCTATGGAGCAATCCCTCCCGCCGCCAATCATCGCTGCGCGCGTAACCTTGTTGAAAATGTTGCCAAAAATCTGTGTGCCGCTAAACTGGTCATCAAGATATACGCCCACACAGCCTTTATTCTGAAATCCGCTGATATCATGCAGGTAGTTGTATCGTATGGTCGTACCGCGCATTGTCCAATTGCGTCCGGCGTACATTGCGCCCGCATCATTCGACTCATAGCAGACGTTGTAGATCTCATTGTATTCTATAACGTGATCGTTGCCGCCAAATCCAATCGCCATATGCGGTGCATCATGGATAAGGTTATGTGACACCTTGATGCCAACGCCATCAATCATCACTGCCGGCTTATACACTGGATTCCAGCGACTATAATGATGAATATGGTTGTTGTCCGCCAACATCCGAGCTGGGGTCAGCGTCTTGCGGTCTCCGCCAGATAGTGTGATACCGCCGTCTCCCATCTGATAGATGTCGCAACCAGAGATTATGCTTCCTGGCGCAGCAGAGATTCGGATTGCCCAGCTTCCGCCATTGCGCACAGTGCATCCACGAAAAGCGACATTCTCACCTCCAGTTGCGCTGATGGCGGTGGAGCGAACATCTTCAAAGGTGATTCCCTTCCAGGTAACGTTTGAGACGTCCTTCATGTTGACCAGATTAGTCAGCATCGAAATGACGGCATCATTCTTGCGTATTGGCTCTGGCGGCCAGAAGTAGAGAACTCCTGCATCTCGGTCGACGTAGTACTCCCCGGGCTCGTCCAGTTCAGCAAGAATATTAAAGGCGTAGTACCATTGGCCTTTTCGATAACCGTAGGAGTGAAGGGGTGGGGCCAATTGGATCTGATGCTTCGCGGTATCAATCGATTGTACTTTCTGTCGCTGGTCGGCCCAGTCCCAGAACCAGTAGCCATGCAGCCACATCTCTTTCTCTGCTCCCCACCGTTCAGGGCGATCACCCTCATAGGTGAACTGGCCGGAATTGTCGCCCTTTGTGCCTCGAATATCCACTGGATTGGTAGACGGAACGTCGACTATCTTAACAAAGCCCTTATTTGGCCATCGTGCGATGGTCATCGGCTTGTCCTTAAAGAACAGCTCCATACCGACTTCAGAGACTGCCCATTGCGAAGACGTTTGAATCCCGGGGATGTCGCCAATCTCCTGGGATTTGAGATCTGTCTTCAGTACGTGTTCACGTGCCTCAGGTGCGAGCCTTTGCAAAACCGCTGGGTCTGTAACCGGAGTGAATCCAGTTAGGGCTCTGCCCCCAACAACTCGCACTTCTGTCACTTTGCTAGTTTCGGCCTCATAGATTACCGGCGCGTTGTCGTCACCAGAATCCTGCTTTGCAAGCTCGATTGGCTGCTTCAGCTCGTACCTGCCTGTGGCAATCTTCACGTGCACCGTTTCATGCTTCAACCGCCCCGATGTGCGCAAACGTCGTATTTCGTCACGAGCCCGCTCTATAGTAGCAAAAGGACCCTGATCGCCATTGCCGTGATGGTCGCGTTTCAATCCGCTCCATGTGTCGTTGCCTGTCGGGGATACATAGATGTCGAGAGCCCGTGCCTTGCCGCACAAGACCATACTGCACGCTGCCGCGGTAACAATGCCAGTTAACGTAGTAAAACTCTGTTTCATATTCACTTCCCTGGAAGTCCAAAAACTGTTGGTAACATTCAAGTTGCACACGTGAGAGTCCTATCCGCAACAGGGTATCGGCAGGAATCTCTTCCGATTTAGATCAAACTCACCTTCAGTATCGTCACATAGGGTGAAAGGCGCCATAGTTGGTGGCGTTCAGGTTGTTTATGTTATCGAAACCTACCTGCAGTACGGCATGCCTTGCAGCAGCGAGCCTAAGTGCACTTATATCTTGTTCGTCGGTTATCGCTCAGCAGAACTCCGTCCATGTCTATCGCCCATCGAGCATAGCTTCGACTGGTGGTTACTACTTTCCAAACAAAACTCCGCTTGCTCCCACACAGTTTATCCGTTTGCCAATCGGCAGCATCACGCCAGGTGGTTGGCTCCGCAAACAACTTGAGCTCGATTCGAGCGGCATTGTTGGCCAAATGCCCGTTCTCTCCGATTATTTGAAGTACGAGGGTAATGGATGGGTCGATCCCAACGGCAAGGCAGGCTGGGAGGAGTTGACCTACTGGCTTCGTGGGTACGGCGACCTGGGATACGTTCTCGGTGACCAGAAAATCATCAACGTAGCGAAGCACTGGTTAGATGGAGTGATCAAAAGTCAGCGTGAAGATGGCTGGTTTGGCCCGGATGCTGCCAGGACTTCACTGGATGGCGGCCCGGATCTGTGGCCCCACATGCCTTTGCTATGTGCACTTCGCAGCTACGAGGAATTTACGCACGACACGCGTGTGATCCCTTTTCTGCTTAAGTTCTGTCGATTTCAGGATTCCATGCCAGCGGAGGTCTATAAGCGTGGTTGGGGAGCAGTACGATGGGGAGACAATTTAGACACTGTCTACTGGCTTTACAACAGAACCGGTGAAAAGTGGCTACTAACACTGGCGGAGAAAATGCACAAGCATTCGGCCGACTACACTGGGGGCATCCCAACCTGGCACAACGTAAACCTATCTCAGGGTATTCGCGAGCCGGCTGAGTTCTGGCAGCAATCTCACGATCCGATCAACCTTAGAGCCACATACCGAGATTACGATACGATCATGGGCCGGTTTGGCCAGTTTCCGGGCGGCGGTTTTGCTGGCGACGAGAACTGTCGGCCTGGGTTTGCCGATCCGCGCCAGGGTTTTGAGACCTGTGGTTGGGTCGAGTACATGCACACCTTCGAGATGATGGCCCGCATTAGCAGCGATCCTCTCTGGGCAGATCGATGCGAGGATATCGCTTTTAACTCTTATCCCGCATCGCTCGATCCTTTGCATCGGGGAACGCACTATATAACCAGTGCAAACTCGATAGATCTCAGCATGGAAGGCAAGCACGAATCTCAGTTCGCAAATGGCGACATGCCGATGCAGGCCTATATGCCCGGGATTCATAACTACCGTTGCTGCCCGCATAATCTGGGCATGGGCTGGCCCTACTATGCGGAAGAGCTGTGGCTGGCAACCGCAGATGAGGGCCTCTGCGCCTCGCTCTATGCGCGCTCCTCAGTAACGGCTAAGGTGCGCGGTGGCGTAAACGCAACAATATCCGAGGAGACTGACTATCCTTTTTCGGACCAGCTCTATTTCCATATCGTTGTGCCACGAGAAACGCGCTTCCCGCTATATCTGCGCGTGCCTCAGTGGTGCGCATCACCTTCGATTCAAGTTAACGGCAAAAATGTCGCGGTTCATGCAGATCCTCTAACGTTCATTGTGATCGAGCGCAACTGGAAATCGGGTGATCGCGTCACATTAAACCTGCCTATGAAGGTCTCTGTGCGAACCTGGACTCATAATCATAACTCCGTCTCTATCGATTACGGTCCGCTCAACTTCTCTGCAGACATCAAGGAACAGTGGAAATCGGTTCAAGGTCCGGATGCATGGCCCGCCTTTGAGGTCCATGCGCAATCACCATGGAATTATGGTATCGCGCTCAATGGCAGCAATGGACTCTCGGAGGTACAGGTGGTCAAGTCGGCAGCGCCTGTTCCCAATATGCCCTTTGTGCAATCTGCGTCGCCAATCACGATAAAAGTTAAGGCGCGGCGCATTCCGCAGTGGCAAGCTGATGCTGATGGCGTTGTGGGGCTGCTGCAACAGTCCCCGGCTCGAAGTACCGAGGCGCTGGAGACGATTACTCTGGTTCCATCAGGCGGAGCGAGGCTACGAATTACTGCGTTTCCTACTGTGAGCACGGGAGAGCAGGCGAGTGTGTGGCATAACCCTAACTTTGAATGGCCGAAAATCAAGGCATCTTTTGTTCACGATAGCCTGAAGTCTGTCCTGCAGGAGGTGACTCCCTCGTCTTCCTACGATATAACCATTCCCAGGTTTACCTGGTGGGATCATCGGGGCACCGCAGAGTGGATTCAACAGGACTTTGAGAAGCCGCAAGCAGTTTCTCAAGTCTCGGTATACTGGTTCGATGATACGGGCCACGGACAGTGCCGCATACCACAGAGTTGGCGATTGCTTTATCGAGACGGCGCAACGTGGAAAGAAGTGGTGCGGCTTTTGGATGCTGGAGTGGCTCGCGATAAGTACGATACAGCTACATTTGCTCCCGTAAAAACCGATGCACTGCGCATCGAGGTTCAATTGCAACCAGAGTTCTCCGGCGGAGTGCTCTCGTGGCAGGTGAAGTAGTTTTGACTAAATAGTGTCTATGTTTTGTCTGTATTTGTGCTAGGGCTAACGACAGATATTGACCTGATTGGGCGGAAGAACACGCTCATTGGCGTCCACGGAATCTGATTCAAGAGTTAAATAGACAAATATTAGACAACAACTGGACAAAATCGTTTGTTTAAGGTAAATATTAGACACTGGTGTATCGCACCGGTGATGTTGCGTGTTGAAATCGAAAGGGAATTACAATGCCTTCTAGCAAACTCAGAGCGTTCGCGAAATCGTTGCTCATCGTCGGAGCATTCATGCTTGCATCTGCCGTAAGCGCAAAGGCCGAGGATGATATTGTAGATACTGCTGTTAAGGCGGGTTCTTTCAAAACTCTCGTGGCGGCGGTTAAGGCGGCAGGGCTCGTTGATGCTCTTAAGGGACCAGGTCCCTTCACCGTTTTCGCGCCGACTGATGAAGCCTTCAAGAAGCTTCCGAAGGGCACCGTAGAGGAACTGTTGAAGCCAGAGAACAAGGCGAAGCTCACCGCAATCCTTACTTACTATGCCATTCCTGGCAAGATACTTGCGGCCGATGTGCTCAAGTTGAAGGACGGTACACAGGTCAAGACAATCAATGGCAAGTCAGTTACCATTCATAACAAACACGGCGTTAAAGTTGATGGGGCAAAAGTGATCAAAACGGATATCCTATGCTCAAACGGAGTTATCCACGTGATCGATACCGTTATTTTGCCAAAGTAGGCTCGGGGGTTTACCGGAACATCTCCGAGACCAGCACGGTCTGCAGCCGCTAAACCGCGTGCTGCGGCCGTGCTATTTTACTCAGCCGCCCTCAGCAGCTGATCCGGAGGGTCGGAGCCCGTATCGGTCGCTGGCCTCACCAGAGTATCCGCACCTGATATATTGTGTGCGCTCGCTCCGCGCAGGAGTTCGCCACTGGCTGCAAAGTTAGCCGCAGCCTGCTGAAGAAAGGGTAAACACTCTGCGGCAGCCTGTTGAAAATGTGGCTTCGACGTGCCGATCTCTCCCGATGCAATGCTCGATACTAAGGGAAGGAAGGATGCATCGCCCACCTGCTGCAGCCCCGCAAGCGCAGCGAGCATGAGCTCCGAGTCGATGTGAGGTGTGGATAGTTTGAAGGTACTTCGCCGTGTCGCGATCATCTTAAGCGTATCTCGCAGCTTCTTTCTGGCATCAGCATCAATATACTTACCATCCGAGGCCTTTAACTCTCGGAGAAGAACAGATAGTGTAGGGCGAATTGTTAACTGCAAATCCCGATCCTGAACGTCCAGCGCATTGATTAACTCACCAACAGATTCTGTTTCATTAAAACGTGCTATCGCCATCACGCCCGATTTGTAGCCGCTGGAAGCGGCCGCCGCCACACCTATCAGAGATGGAAACCAGCCCACCACAAACGTTTTAAAGTGAGAGACCGCCATCAATGCGACATTGGCCGCAATCAATAAGGCGCCTATTACTGCAAACAGGACAGTTCTACGTTTCCTCTCATTTCTTTCAATAATAAGCAATCGCTGCAAATGCGGCATGTCCAGCTGCCCGATTACCTCTTTTGCTAACGTTGAATTGTAGGCATTCACCTTCTGGCGAGCATCGCTGAGTAGCTTACGCAAGTCTGCATCGGACAGCTCTTTGACAGTTGGCTCCATCACCTCATCGATTTCACTGTTAGCTTGTTCTGAGATAAGAGACTGATACTCTTCTTTAGATTGAGTATGAGATTCCTGAACCATGTCCGTCCCTGTGCCGTGAATGCAATTCGACCACTATAACGCTGCTTCTACTAGCATATACTTGCTTAATGGACTTTGGGTTTTGCATTTCGCTAGAAACGGGCGTAAAAGCATAATTAGGGCTGCAAGACCAAGGTCTGCCAGCGCAAATTTATCATCTCTGTCCTGTTCCGTCCCTTCTACGTGCGTCTATTCGGCCGGCCTCAACAACTCCTCAGCAGATTCACTTTGTCGCCCGGATGCTGGGCGAACAAGCATTTCGGCATCCGCAGCTTCCACGGGGTTCGCACTCCGCAGCAACACGCCTCCGGCGTCGTAAGTTTTCGATGCTTGTCTTAAATAAGGCATGCACTCTGCTGCTGCGGATTGGAACTCAGGAAACGCCTTTCCTTCGATGCGGTTTTCGAGGCAGTAAACCAGATTGACAAAGGACCTGTCGCCAACCTGCCGCAGAGCTGTGAGAGCGGCAAGCATTAACTCTTTATCGACCTCGCGCGAGGACCGTCGAATGCGCTTGTCGCGCCACTGACGCAGTTGAGTCTTAGGGGCTGGTCGCCTGGCAATCTTCTCGAGCGCCTCGCGCAGCTTACGTCGAGACGTGGAATCAAGATATTTAGCGTCCGAGGCATTCAGATTTCGCAACGCAATAGCAAGCGCGGGCCGGATCGCATGTTGAAGTTCACGATCTGGAATTGCCAATGCATTGATGAGTTCAATTAAGGACTCGGCTGTGTTGGCGCGCGCAAGGGCATTATAGACTAGCCTTGAACCTGGATATTTGGGCCCCAATACCGTGCCCAAAAACGCAGCAAGACTTCCGCAGATAAACGTAACAATGACGCCTGTCGCATGCAAATTAACAAAATGCCTGAAAGCAAGTGCTATCGCCAGAATTACAGCAAGCTGCCAGTTCCTCGTCTTCCTCAAGATCGCAAGCATGCGATGTATATGGCTTAAGTCAAGCTGCGCAATACGAGCTTGCGCACGTTTACTCTCATCAGTATTCAGCTTCACATTCGCTGTTTTGAGCAGGTGTCGCAGCTCTTTGTCGGACAGCTCAGCAGTGGGTTTAGCTTGCTCTTGCTTGTCGACTTCAGCTGCTTGAACTGTCGTCGAAACTTGAGACTGCTCTTCAGTTTGCTCGGAAGACGCCAAAGTCATATAAGCTCCTCGAAGCTGGGTCGGGAGTATAAATCGCGCTCAAGCTACTTGCAAAACATACTGATGCCGCGATTTATGGAAAACATATCGGATATAACGCCGTCGTCGCGATTGGTGGATCCATTTGCCGGACAACCGGTTGACGGCCGGACTAGGAACTGGTCTTGAGGCAACGTTATCTGTTGCAATTCGGTTACCAGATCATCGCGAATTGCTGATTGACTTCGTGGTCGATACGGGCTTCGCGGGCGCACTTACCTTGCCATCAGAGGCCGTTGCAGCCATAGGGTTGCCATTTCTGCAGGAAATAGTTGCTAATCTAGCTGACGACTCAGAGGTTCGCGTTGACGTACATTGGGCCACGATAATTATAGACGGCCATGAGACTGATGTTCAGCTACTTGCAATGGGGAAACGACCGTTGTTAGGAACAGCTTTGTTGTCTGGACGTGAGTTTGTGGCCCAGTTTGTAGACGGCGGGCTCGTATGACCGTAGACCAGTTATAAGTCGGAAGCTCCTGGATAACCAGGACGGGCAGTTTCACTATCTGTTATCGTAATCCTCGGATCGATCCTCAGCTGCAGCTCTCAGCATCTCTTCAGGTGGAATAGCCGCGGCCGAGCTTGCCGCTCTCAGTAAATCGTAACCAGCTTGTGGGATAACCGCGCTGCTGCGCAACAAAGTAGCTGAATTGTTAATCTGTTCCGATCTAATCTTCAGCGCTTGTACCAGCAGATCCGCCTCGGCCGAGACAGCGACTGAATTCAATCGCCGCGCATTTTTCTTGATGATGGGAATACAGTTTTTGTCGCCAACAGCATGGAGAGCCTTAAAAAGAACAAGTGCCGTCTCGTCGTCGGCGTGATCAAGTGCATCGCGAAGATAGGAAATCGATTTCCGAGCGACGGTGCCGTAATCGTTCACAGTCATAGGTTCAACGAGCTTATTTAGTACGTCGAGTGCGCCAGAATGGGTTAATGGGAACCTCAAGGCAGCTGCAGCATATCCGGCACTCTCCGCATTGCCGATAGACGCCAGAGGTGTGAGAAACCCAAGCAGTCTGCTGGATCTTTCTGCGTCAATCTGCTTCGTCTTGTTTCGGACACGCTTCCTCACTGACTTAATCAGTAAGAACCCTACCACGATAATTATTATTTCGCATATCCTATCAGGTTGGAATGGATCCAAAAGAATGGATACAAGAAACAATAGCAGCACACAAAACGGTGGCTCAACAATGAGATGCGCTCGAAGGCTAATCCTGCGAGGCGACATGGCGGTCACTAATCTTTCCGACGTTTGATGTAAGGAAGTTAACGCTGCCCCCCTCTGTTCGTCGGATAGCCTCGCGTGCACTACGATCCACTGCGCGAGATTGTTAACTCGGTTCTGTGAGTGCCATTCGGGTTCCGATGGTAACACGTATGATGGGGCATCTTCATCAAGCACACTCAGCACCGCTTCAAATTCTATATTGTTAAGGCACGCATTTGGTCTTTCAAGGATCCGCTCTGCGATCATTCGCAGACGATTCTTTGGAATTAGACCAAGACATATCCTGCGGATCTCCATGTCGTCTGGCATTTCAACCAAATTGTCGTGGGAGCGGTTTGATGTCATTCGCGTGAGCCGATGCATGTCGGACCAATTAGCGCAATATGCCCGATCATCTATTTGACAATCCGCCGTTGTTATCTCCAGTTCCTTCATCGGTTACAGCCCGTAACAGCTGCGCCGGTGGAATAGTCGCGGCCGAGCTTGCCGCTCTCAGTAAATCGTTACCAGTCTGCAGGATAACCGCGCTGCTGCGCAACAAAGTAGCTGAATTGTTAAGCTGTTCAGTTCTTTTCTTCAGCGCTTGCAGCAAAAGCTCCGCCTCGGCCGAGACAGCGACTGAATTCAATCGCCGCGCATTTTTCTCGATGATGGAAATACAGTTTTTGTCGCCAACAACATGGAGAGCCTTAAAAAGAACAAGAGCCGCCTCGTCGTCGGCGTGGTCAAGTGCATCGCGAAGATAGGAAATCGATTTCCGCGAAACGGTGCCGTAATCCTTCACAGTCATCTGTTCAACCAGCATGCTCAGCACTTCGAGTGCACCACAATACGTCGACGGAAACTTGAGTGCCAGCGCCGCATAACCGGCGCTTTCCGCATTGCCGATCGATGCTAAAGCTGTAAGAAAGCCATGCAGTTTACAGGCTCTCTCAGTCTCAATCTGTAATCTTTTCCTTCTTAATCTGTACAGCCCAAACTTTGCAACAATGAGCGTTATGGCCAGGATTATGAGTTTGTCTCTCTGGTCCCAATCAGGTATATCAGCAATATTGAACAAGAGAAACAAGAGGACAATACAAAATGGCGGTTCGACAATCAAACTCGATCGAAGTCTAATGCGCCATCGAGACATACCGAGCACGCGTCGTGTCAACTGTTTGTGGAAAACGTATAGCGAAGCAGCTTTCAGATCCTCGGTTATACACGAATGGGCTACTATCCACAGGGCCAGATTGAACACTCGAGGATTGAACTCATGTTCGTGTTCGAGTACTATCCGGACTGCTTCAATCTCATCCTTGCTTAGCGCCGTATCCGAGTCGTCGAGCATCCGTTCCGCTATCAGTCGGAGCCTGTTGCGGGCATGCACATTGCCGCATATTTCGCGCACATCCGCGCAGTTCCATTCTGAAATCGGCTTTCCCTGGCACTTGTCCCTGTTCATACCTGTGAGACGATCACCGGCGTGCCTTGTATCGAGAACTTGCCATAGTCTAAACCGCGAGCATCCGTCGCGCAGTCGCCGTGCCAAACGGGCACGGCTCGCACGCTGCAACATGGGAAGGACGGGTGAAACCGACCATTCCGACATCGCAGTTTGCGAGTCGCACCCAACGAAACTCCAAATTATCAAATTACCGCATTACCTGATTACCCTCCTAACAGCACCATCGTTCCAGTTCCCGTTGCGTGCGTCCCATCGTTGCCGTTTCCATAAACGTAGAACAGGTAGCTTCCGGTAGTGGTGTAATCAGCCGGGGTGACGTCGAGTGTGGTCGTGGCACCGGCTGCGGTAGGTGTAATGCTCGTCGTGCCCAATACAATCGTGGCGCCTTGCGATACGTAAAGCGCCTCGATAGTCGTCGGCACACTGTATCCGTTCACTGAGGTTACGGTAACGATGAAGTGAGCTGTTTTTGCTGGCGGCGGAGCAAATATCGTGCCAGAGCCCGGAGTAGCCTCCGTCACGGTGATGGTGTATCCGGAGACCGCCAGAGTACCTGCAACAGAGTGGCTCAATGAGCCTGCAGTCCCCGTCAATGATATCGGGCTTGTCCCTGGTGGCGTCTGGTTATCTGTCGATGTCTTAATGCTCAGAGGCACCGTTGTGCCTGTTGCGGTTGTTGTAGGTGTGCCGTACTTGGCAGCCGTATTTCCAGGCAATCCGGTCGGCTGAGATAGCACAACGGTTGATGTATCGAAGCCGCCAATTGAAGTAAGTGTGACGGTATAGTTGGCAGTGCCATTTTGGACAACAGTCGCAGTTGAAGGTGTTAGCGCAATCGTAAAGTCTGGATTTGCTGAAACTATCAGCGTATCCGTGGCCATATGGCTCGTTGTTCCGGCCGTACCCGTTAATGTGATCGTGTAGGTGCCCGTTGGACCGCCCGAAATTGGTGTCACGTCCACGGTAGTAGTAACGCCAGTTGCCGTCGGTGTAATTGTGGTTGCACCAAAGGCAGTGGTTGCGCCAGCGGGCGCCCCACCGACGCTAAGCGTTACGGGAGCAGAAAAACCATAAAGTGCAGTGACGGTAACGCTCAAGTGAGCCGTTATTCCGGGAGTAACTGTGATGGACCGCGTTAGAGACCTCGATGCTGCAGGCGTCACTGGCTGTGATGGAGATAACGTAGAGTTGCTAACTGCACCCACCGATTTCTGGCTCACCTCACCCACGGTTATCGAGAAGTCCGGGGGTGGTGTGTTGCTGCCCTGCACCTTCGGGCTGTACGTTCCGCCCGCGCCGCCACAACCTGCGAGGCTCAATGCAGCTACGACGGTCATCGCTAATAATCTGGGGGCGTAAGAAAAAGTGAAACGGCGGGAAGTGCCGTGAGATTTCATGGGTCAAAACTCCTATGGCTGGCAAGATCAGCATGTGAAGAAGAGAGAGAACAACTCATAACATGACAATTATCGGCGCAAATTCAGGCTCAGGTAGAAAGCGCCGCTGTTGCCAAGTCCGGGTGTTAGTGAGGTGCCCGTTGTGCTCCCGATACCATTTGAATAGCCTAAATCTATGCTGAAGTGTCCCTTGTCGGGCGCATATCTGAGCGCTCCACCATACACGTCGTGACTCCTAGGCGTCCCGGTGGAGATTGCAATTGTGTTGGCGCCGCCAATAATTGCAGTGTAGTCACCAATTAAATAAAAACCTCTGGCAACTTTCAGTTTTGCGCCGGCGCCGATCCCAACAATTGAATTGTCTGTAATCAACGCCGTTCGAGGGTTAATATACAGATCCACGTAGGTGCAAGGGGAGTAGCTCCCGGAGATACCTGCCGTCAGTGCCGGCGAAACCTGCGAGGGCGTATGTGGTAGGCCAAGTCCAAACTCGTAGGAAAGGGCGAACTTCCCACTCTGCCTCGTCGCGTACTTTGCGGTAAGCTCAACATCCGTGCCGCCATATTCAATCGTAGCTCTGCCTGAGGACGTATATCTCTTGAATTGTGCGAGCGAGCTGTTGACGCCAAATTCCCAATTCGGTGATGCGCCAAAGCGAAGTGATGGCCCAAGATACTGGGCGTTCTCTTTGTCTCCAAATAATCGCAAGTCCAAACCGATTCCCATCTCACGTGGAGCAAGAATAGCCGGAGTTGTTATATTCACAAGCCCCTTGTCAATATTGGCGCCTCGCGGTTGATCCGCGTCCGCCTTAACGCATACAGGTATGACGGCCGTGCACGATATTGCCGCGGCAACTCCAACTCGCTTTAACTTCCATCTGATGCTCTTCACGATATACTCCCGATCCTGGATTTGTTCAAACCGAACAGCTCAACCCTGATTTCGCATTACTGCGATCTGCGACCAGGCACAATCGAATGGCTCTTACGTAATCTGCAGCACCAGTATGCTAGGGTGGCGTATTCAGAAAAGTATTCAAACTGCAGGAAAAAGCGTCATCATGAGAGAAGAATGGCCATAGATTTAAGGCAATGCGGCAAAGATCTGATGTACAACCAGGTGAGCTAAAGATTGGAGCCACACGTCCTAACCGCTAGCGAAGACAATCAGGACCCAGTTCGGTTTCGAGTTCGAATGTTTGGCACATTCGAAGTGTGTGTTCACGAAACTCCCTTGCCTGCTTTGCGCACCCGCAAAGGAGCTTGGTTGCTCGCTCTTCTCATACTCAACTATCCCCGTTGCGTCGAGCGGAAGTGGTTGGCATGCACCCTGTGGCCAGATAGCGATGATACACAAGCTCTGCGGAATTTGCGTACAAGCCTTTATGATCTGCGTAAATCACTTGGGGATCAGGGAGAGCGGCTTTACGCTCCCACGCCCGGAACCTTATGTTTCGACCTAACCCAAGCCGACGTTGACTTACTTGATTTTGATGCTTCGATTGACAGCAAAGACGCCGCTTTATTGCAACGTGCCGTCCGACTGTATCGCGGTAGCCTCATTGAAGGCTGTCAGGAAGAGTGGGTCCAATCCGACCGTAGTCGTCGCGAACAGGCATGCCTGAACTCACTTGAAATGTTGGCCAGTATCGCGAGCGAGACCGGGCAGGTAGGTGATGCAATCCAATACCTCCAGATGTGTGTTGGGATGGAACCCATGCGCGAGACTGCTCACCAGGCTCTGATGAGTGCTTTGGCGACGGCGGGGGACTATGCCCTCGCGATGCAGGTGTACAGAGAGTTTAGGCTGCGGCTCCATGAACGCTTTCAGGCAATGCCCTCGGCGGAGACAACCGCGCTGTATCAACAGATAAGGGTGCATGCAAGGCAGACATCTTCAACTGCAATGTCTGCTCCTGCAGATGGTGAGCGCCTCACTATCGGTTTCGCGGTAGAACCCCGCGATGCAATGCAGACCTCTCACAATCTACCGAGAGCCGTTACTTCCTTCATAGGCCGTGAGCAGCAGCTTGAGCAGTTACGCGCGCTGCTTCAGACCGCACCGCTCATAACTCTAACAGGTTCAGGTGGCAGCGGTAAAACGAGGTTGGCTCTGCAAATAGCTGCGGAACGCAAGGGGACCTTCTCGGACGGAGTCTGGCTCGTCGAGTTGGCCTCTGTGTCAGACCCCAATCTCCTCCTTCAAGCAGTAGCCACGATATTCGGATTGCGCGAGCAGCCGACTTCTCCATTACTGGAGACCATCGTTAACGCATTATCGCATCGCAAACTTCTGCTGGTGCTTGATAACTGCGAGCATTTGGTTGCAGACTGCGCCATATTTGCTGCGAACGTCATGCGTGCCTGTCCCGATGTGCTGCTGCTTGTAACGAGCCGGGAACGACTTGGCATTGCGGGCGAGCATACCTACCGGGTACCGTCGCTAACGCTTCCAGACCTGCAACGTCCCCTCACTGTCGCTAACCTCGAGAGTGTTGAATCCGTACGCCTTTTTGTTGAACGTGCGCGAATGTACACACCCGATTTTTCAATCGACTCCCATAATGCGGCGATTGTATCATCGCTCTGTCATCGGTTGGATGGCATTCCGCTCGCGCTCGAGTTAGCGGCAGCACGTATGCGAGCGCTTTCATTAGAAGATATCGAAGCACGGTTGGATCGGCGGTTCAACCTGCTTACTGGTGGCGATCGTTCGGCTCTTCCGCGTCACCAGACGTTGCGGGCACTAATAGATTGGAGCTACGATCTGCTGAGCGCCAGGGAGCGGTTGGCGTTGCAGCGATTGTCAGTGTTTCCTGGTGGATGGAGCCTGGAGGCTGCAGAGCAGGTCGCGTCGGGTGAGCCAATTGAGAGTTGGGAAGTTTTGGAGCTTTTAATCTCTCTCGTAGATAAATCGCTCGTGTTAGCCGAGGAGCGAGACGGTTGGGTTCGGTATCGCATGATTGAGACTCTGCGGCAGTATGCTGCTGACATGCTGGAATCAGCAAGTGAGCATGAAGCTGTCTGCGTCCGACGACGAAACTGGTACCTGAAATTAGCGACCGACGGCTTTGAAGCTCTGCGTGTAGGTATAGATCACAACTACTGGGTGCAGCGTCTTGAGGCGGAACACGATAACATACGGGCGGTACTGGCGTGGCCCAGTTCGTCATCAGAGGGAGCGCAATCGGACCTAACGCTGGCTGCGAATATGTGGCGTTTCTGGTTTCTTCGCGGCTACAGTAGTGAGGGCAGGGAGCACCTTCGGCGCGTGCTCGCACGCGCCGAAGCACAGCCAAAGACACTAGCGAGAGCGTGGGCGCTTGGTACTGCTGCCAATCTCGCCGATAATCAGGGAGACTATGCATCCACCTTAATGCTTTATGAAGAAAGCCTGTCGATTAGGCAGGAGTTGGCGCTAACTGGCGCCGATTTGAAGGATAAGCGTGCGATTAGCCGCGACTTCACCAGTTTAGGATACGCAGCAGCGAAGCAAGGTGACACTCTCAAAGCGCACGAAAAGTTCGAATCGAGCATAGCGATTCACACTGAGTTGTTAAATCTATGCAGAGAAGAGGGCGATCGAAGACAAGTTGCTGAAATTCTTGCAGACCTGGGGATACTTTCATTTCATCTGGAACGATATGAGGTCTCGGAAGCATATAATGCCGAATCTTTATCGCTATATCGCGAGTTAAATGATAAGCAGGGTGTCGGGAATACGCTTAGCAGTTTGGGCAATTTAGCCGCTAAACAGGCTGATTATGCGAGAGCTCGTGTTTTGTGCAAAATCTGGCTGAAAGTGCGCAGCCACTCTGTTTGAAAGTGCGCAGCTGTTCTGGTTGAAAAATCGCACGGATTCTGCTTGAAAGTGCCCGGCGTTTCTGGTACCACGTTCCCACCTGTTTCCAGCATGAGACAAGT
>CAIXIX010000031.1 GCA_903919615.1 uncultured Chthonomonas sp. | reverse complement strand
CGATTGCAGGTGACTCGTGAGCGAGTTCGTCAAATTGAACTTCGTGCGCTCAAGAAACTCCGCCATTTAGGCCCTAACGAGCTTATCCGCCACTAAAGCTCGGAGGGTTTGCATTTATTGAGCCGCCCATCTGGGCGGCTCTTGTCTTAATATAGCTCCGGTTTTTTGCGCCCGGATAACCCTGTGTCAATTCGAAGATCCTATAAACAATGTCGTAGCAAGTTCCGGTTGTCATGTCCAAAAGCTTCCGTTGACACTTTTCGTCTTGGTTATGTTGCCGCGCCTCTCGTAGGACTCGCGTGCGCGTGTCCTAGCCGCGCTATCTCGCAGACATTGTTTTCAGGGTCACCGGTCTCTTCTGGTCTCGCCTCAAGTCTTATTACAGCGCTTCCTCAGACGATTCAGTCTCCTACACCTTCCGTTCCATTGCCTAACACCTTAAACACAAGGACCTTACCACCAAGTGCGGCGAGCCAGACTCCCAAGACTGCGCCAAAGACAGATTCATATATTACAATCGATCTTGGTACAAGTCGCATTGGGCCAAACCAGGAAATTGATGCGACCGACGTTACCGTGCATTATTTGGATGCGACGATTACTGCAGATCGGGCGTCTGGCAATTTGAACCACGAGCTTGTGCTGTCCGGCCATCCGCATCTAGAATCACACGATCTGATTGCGGATGCCGACTCTATTCATGCGTATCCTGGTATGAGTACCTATAGGCTTGAGAATACGCGAGGAGTAATTGATCCTACGCTGCTGCGAGGGCAGTTTCTTGATAAACTTCAGGTTGTGGGTGGAGAGGTACTGGGGCTGAAAGGCGGGCAGTTGGATGCCAATCAGTTAGAGGCTACTTCATGTATTGAAAAAAGACCACATTATGAGCTCAGAGCATCAGATGCCCAAGTATTCCCACACGATAGGATCGTCCTGCATCGCGTCAGTTTCTTTCTGTTTGGCGTTAAGCTGCTGACCGTACCATATATCGTCATTCCGCTGAATGCTCAGCCACACCGTCCGCGCTCGAACTACATGCCAGAGCTTGGACAGAATGCGATCGAAGGCTACTATGCTCGAATTCCATACGAATTTGCGGAACGCAGCTTTGCGGCCACGTACTTGCGCTTCGATATCACGCAATACAAGGGCGAAGGATACCGCATTGAGCAGGAGTATCTTGCAGGAAAACAGCCGCGTTTTTTCGATACTCGCGGCGCGGCAGCAACTCAGCAGGGCGGTTTTACCGGTGCGATGACAGGGACCATCGCGAGTGCGTATGGTTATGGCACTCTACGGCCAGGATTGGCGCGACTTGGCACGGGAATGGGGCCTCAGAGCGGTGGGTTGTTTACGGTGCAAGGGTATTTTGCAGAAGGATTCAGCCGCGATTTTACTGCTAGTTTTCGTCATCAGCAAGATATTGGCGGTGACAATCATTTTTCGATCAGCACTCAGCTTCAAAATGCTAGTAGTTATTCAATTAATGCAACAGGCACATCCAATCAGAACACTCAGCTGAATTTTACGCACGCTGACCCAAAACATGGTTCCAATTCAGATCTCTCAGTAGGATACACAACAAATGATTACGGCTCCAATTCAAGCAGCCAGTTAACTGGCAATCTCCGACAATCCTGGGATTTTGATTCGAAAGGCACAACGCGCAACAACTTTAACTACACGTTGAACTATAGCGGGGCCGATTACTCCAGCACTTCTTCTACCGGGTCCAATACCGCGAGTATCGACACAATGTTTCAGCTGCAGCACGTTTCGCGCGACTACTCACTGGGATTGACGGCGAATAAGACAATAGATCTGGCATCCAGTACGGTCAGTGGAGGATATGGGAAGCTTGAGAAGCTGCCCGAACTGCAGTTTAGTACGCAAACCATCAATTATAAGGATGGATTGTTCTCTCGCATCCCCCTCCAGCTGGATATAGGTGCGGGCCGATACTCAGAACCCGGGCATCAGAGCAACACACGTGAGTTGGATGATCGAGTTACGTTTTCCATAAAGACACAAGACCTTACCGTGATTCGTGGTAAGTCAGAGATGACTACAGCGGTAGGATTTGATCAGAACTTTTACAGTGATACCGCGGCTCAGTACATGGTTACCAATACTACTCGCTTCCGTCAGCACCTCGGCGGCAGGTCGGGTATTGATTTAACTTACAACTATCAGCAGCCAGAGGGTGCGACCCCGTTCTACTTCGATCTATTTAACCGTGTCCATAATGTCACTACCGAAGCTGGCTACCTGGATGATTACCACTTTCAGGCGACCCTCCAAACTGGATATAACTTCCTGAAGGACTATCAAGCCGCACCCTGGCAGTCCGTTTCGGCGAGAATGTTGTTCAGGCCAAATCCGCGTTTAAGGTTCGATTTTCTCGCCACTTACGATATCAATACTGGGCAATGGTTCAACATTTCAAATAGTGTGAAGATTCGCGCACACAAAAATCTTGCAATTGATCTTGTTGGTGTCTACGATCCGCAAGTGAGCCGGTGGTCGCAGGTCAACTCGCAGTTTGAAATTCCACTTGGTCGCACGTGGAAAGTCGCCGGTCTCATTAAGTACAACGGTGTACTTAATCAGTATCAGAGCACAAACTTCCAGATAACTCACGAGTGGGATTGTATGGAAGCAAGTATCACCTATACTGCGAATCCAAACAGCTTTATAAATGATCGGCAGCTCTTCATTACTGTTCGACTTAAGGCGCTGCCTTTCTTCGGTACCTTCGCGCGCGGTCCCGCAGGACAGGTGCTGAGTTCTGCGACGAACGGAATCTTTTAGTCAGGTCGTGATGTCTGCCGCAGTTCGTCGAGAAAATGCAAGCTCTTAAGCGGTCGATCGACGCGATGTGCCACATAGGCGCGCACTGTTCGTGCGACTTCAGCCGACACTCTGACGCTCGGGTTGATCGTTAACATCGTTTGTGTATCACTGTCGCGAAGCTCAATCAGTGTTTGAATCGATTCGGCCGACACGACAAACGAGTCTCGGACGCGGAGCCTGCAGTCTGGACACACCGCGCCGCCCTGTGCGACGCTGAAAGAGGTCGATCGTACCGAAATAGACTCCTCACATATACTGCATCTATCTAGTGCGGGTGCGTAGCCAAGCTCTGCCATTAGGTGAAGCTCATAGGCGTGAACGACACCGTCAGGGTAGGGGCCAGCACGCTGTAGCAGCAGAAACGCCGCGCTGGTCAGTTCATAAATGGCCTCTGACGCAGTCATATCGTGAGCTGCCGTTGTCCGATCCAGTAGCTCGCAAATGTAGGAGGCTCGAGCTAGCAAGTCTAGATCTGTGCGAATCGTAGGATACGAATGCAATATCTCAGTTTGGGAGATCACATCAAGCGACCGACCGCGCCCCAACATGTATTTTGCGTTTGTGAAAGGCTCAGTTGCACCTGTTAGCTTGCTGTTTGCCCTGCGGGATCCTTTTGCAACCGCGTTTAGCTTGCCGTGCTCTTTTGTAAATATTGTAACGATGCGATCTGCCTCGCCCAGCGAAGTGCGATGCAATACAAATCCGGTTGCATTGTAGGTTCTTAAGTTGGACATCGCTTATTTAACGGGTCTG
The DNA here is from genome assembly GCA_903919615.1 of uncultured Chthonomonas sp. Lineage (GTDB taxonomy): Bacteria > Armatimonadota > Chthonomonadetes > Chthonomonadales > Chthonomonadaceae > CAIXIX01. The sequence continues at coordinate 12,927 of CAIXIX010000031.1, read as the reverse complement.
TAGCGCGGTAATTGTGGTAACTTGAAGCCTACTGTTGGAATTGTGTAAAGTAGTCTGAGAGATGTCTCTTGAGATCTATTATCGCAAATTTTTCGGCTTGAAGCACGAGAGCTTTTTCCTCGGCAGCACGGTCCTTTTCCTGGACAATCTGCCTCGATTGTATGGTTGCTTCCCCTCGATCCTGCCAAATTATCGCTCCATCAGATACGCGTAATAACGCTCCAACAGCTTCTGCATGTGTCTTGCGCTGCCAATCCGAAGTCGGTGAACGACCAAGAGCAGCAGAAGCATCAGTACTTACCGCGTTGGCGACACCATCGGTTGCAGACGCGCCCTCTACATCCGATATAGATGCGACAAGAACGTATGCAACGCCGAGCTGTCTTCCCAGACGTACCAACGTCTCTGTTGCTGGAGCTTTTGCCCTTGCCCAAAGTTGGTTCACGTCAATCTTGAGGAATTTCATCTGTTTTTCAACAGTCTGCGGTTCGACAATTCCGGTTGACAAAACCGTGAGGTTATTCAGGCGAAGGTATACGGATACATCTTGCGGCAAGTTGTTTACGGCACCCTGCTGAACCGACCTGCCATCGGGCTTGTACCTTAGAAAATCTGCCGTGGCTGGAGCCGGAATGGGAGCAATAGCAATTCTGTCTCCTTCCGCCATCAACGGGGCAATATCCCCGGTTGCTAGAGTATGCAATGCAGTAGCAGCTATACTCTTAGCGCAAGAGGCCGCCAATGTGATGCAATCTGTGGTGTACCCAGTTCGAAGCAGTGCACGATATGATTGCTCAACTGCTGCCGCCGTGAATGTGAACCCGTCTTTCGGGCGAGACTTACTAGTTCGTCTCGAAGCTGCCGCCTTGTGGCCCGGCGTTGGCAAAAAACCACCAGCAGCGTCGCGCAGTGCAGCTAGATGAATCTCATCCCTCAAAAGCACATCGCGAGTGACATGTTCTTGAATGGTAACCGAGGGCTGCGAGATCCCGACAACGGCATCGGCATGGGCGGCGGCGCAGAGGCGCTTTGCACCTTCAGACGTTTCAGCTGAAGATCGTGTCATGCCCAGCTTATGGATCGATTCGATTACAGAATCATCCGGAACAACTTGAATATGATACTTTTTTGACAAAATCTGAATCATCCAGTACTGCTGGATCAGTTCGCAGTATTCACATATCTCTGTGTTTGTAGGTTCTTCAGACTTTGCGGCCCTTCGGACGGGTTTTCCAGGAGGACTGAATGTGGTTTGCTTTTTCTGTTGGTCTGGATCCATTGACAGTCTAAAAGCAGATTTTCTGTTCTTATGCTCAAGTTGCAGCAGATATTGAGAATACAGACCCTGTACTTTGGAATTTATTGGCGCTCCAGTATGATTTGAAAGGATGATGAGGCGACGCACAGGCGAGTCTGGATCATCACTCTGTTGTGCCTGCGTAGTTGTTGCGGCGGCTGGAATCGAAAGCAGCCCGACAAGCGCAAGTGTAATGGTTGAATATATGCCGCAGTTGTTGCGTCCAATAGGTATGCAAATCACGCTTTATGAGACTCCTGAGAACTATTGACAATTCCTGTCGGCATTTTGTATACTCTACTCGCTGTCAGATCGGTCGCTCGGAGAGGCAGTAACCTGATTCCTGTCCGGCGGCAATGTTGTTATTTCCGCTCAGCTTCGCAGCGATACTCACCAGGCATGTCCGAAAGAGGGTCATTGAATGGACGTTGAATCTAGAGACCTGCTAACCGTTGAGCAGGCCGCCAACTATTTGCAAGTGAGCCAGTCATCGATCCGATCGTATATTCGCCAGGGACGATTACAGGCTTTTAGGATTGCAGGTAAGCGCAAAGTACTCATTCCACGGACTGCGCTGTTAGCTCTATTGGAGCCTGCCCGACCAGATGAAGTCGACCTAGCTGAGTCAGGCGACCTGGACCATAATGGCTGAGAACCTTAGGGAGCTGTGGCGCTTTCGCGATCTGCTCCGGCAACTTGTCCGACGTGAGCTAAAAGTCCGATACAAGAACTCCGTACTTGGGTTCTTTTGGTCGATTGCTCCACCGCTTCTCCAGGTTCTCGTTTACACGTTTTTTATAAACGCCCTTGGCGCACGCGCCGGCAGCGGCGGCGCTTACATGCTGTGTGCCATCATTCCATGGACGTTCATTACTACGGCGACTCTCGATTCCAGCCAGTCTCTGCTGATCAATTTCCCGATCATTAAGAAAGTCTATCTGCCGCGCGAAGTAATTCCGCTTGCGATCGTGATCAGTAACTTCATCCATCTCATGATGGGCTGGACGGTGTTCTTCGTATTCTACCTGATCATTATGCCAATGGTTCCCGGTAAGGGTGGTGGGATTCCGTTAACAACCTCAATGTTGTGGTTTCCTGTTATCACGTTTGTAACCGTGATGTTTGTCACGGGTACAGCTCTTTGGGCCGCAGCCTTGAATGTGTTTTACGACGACGTAAAGTTTATCCTTCAGACGTCGTTCAATTTGCTTCTCCTCCTTCTGCCCGTTTTTTATCCATCAGATGTCATTTACTATGGCAAGCATGTTCGGGCGCATCCCTGGATTTACACGCTTTACATGCTGAACCCTCCGGCAGCAATTATGGAAGCGTATCGCAAGACTCTACTGCAGCCAATTCAGCGCGGGTCTTACGGGCTGGGTATGAAGAGTGATCCGCTCTACATGAACTGGCCAACGTTTGCCGGTGCTTCTGTTATTTGCTTTTTAATCTGCTGGTCTGGATACACCTATTTTAATTACCGGAAGTGGCAGTTTGTCGAGCGGCCATAGTTACGCACCAACTCGCCTATGTGTTTCCCTGAAATGGCAGATAATGAATTCGCAACAGACTAATCCTGCAAACTATGCGATATATGTCGAGAAGCTTGTCAAACGCTTCATTCTCATGCATCGCGGCGGTTCACTTAAGCGTGAGCTGCTGGGAGTGGTAAGCAAACTTCGAAAGCCAGTTAACCGCGAAGAGTTTACAGCTCTGAATGAGATCTCGTTCACCGTTCCTCATGGCGAAACGGTGGCGGTGATCGGACGTAATGGTTCCGGAAAATCGACTCTTCTGGGAATTCTGGCACGTGTATATCGGCCAACTTCGGGCACCGCGCAACTTTTCAATCCACAGGGACAAGCAGCCAGAATTGCGCCATTGCTGGCTTTGGATGCTGGATTTCATCCCGATCTAACCGGTCTCGAGAACATCGAGTTCTACGGAAGTGTGCTTGGCATGAGCATGGCTCATATTCACGAACGCGCGAGAGCTATCGTTGAGTTTGCAGAACTCGAGCAGAAGATAGATACTCAGCTGCGAGGCTGGAATGATGGTGCGAAGCTGCGACTGGGATTTTCGATCGCGATTAATACAGACCCAGATATTCTGCTTGTCGATGAGGTTCTTGCCGTCGGAGACGAGGCGTTTCAAAACAAGTGTTATAGGCTCATCGCCGAACTCCAGGAGCGTGGTAAAACTATCCTTTTCGTTTCTCACGATCTTGCCGTAGTCGAACGAGTAGCTTCGCGTATCATCTGGATGAATAAAGGCGTGATACATATGGATGGCGATGTAAATACGGTTATGGCTGCTTACCGGTCTGCATCGCAGAATTCTCCGACCGACACAGATAACTCCGCGTAAAACTCATCTTGGTTCATGACGCTGGATCATGGCCAAAATTCCCGGGCTAAAGTGAGCCAAGATATGTGCCTAAATAGGTTGTATCCAGATATACTCGACTCTGGATTCGAACCTGAGGTTAGTGATCGACATGTGTGAACTTAGTTGATAATTGTCGCTGATGACCTCTCAGGCGCAGCCGATTCTGCTGCATCCGCGCCGATTCATGGTCTTACCGCCATGGTACACCTTTGGACTGATGAAGATTATCGCAGCAGCGGCGCCTGGGATGCAGATGTTGTCTCTGTGAGTGTGGACACACGAGATATCACTCAAGCTGACGCACGTTTGATTTACGAGCGGAACTCGACGGCTATCGCACATGCAAGAAGCGCACGACCAACCGACCTGCTGTTTCGAAAACTGGATAGCACGCTTCGCGGGCATGCTGCCCTTGAGTTGGAAATCACCTTGCGTGAACTGCCTGGTTACAAAGCGCTTGTATGTACGGCCTTTCCAGACCAAGAGCGTTTAGTGCTGGGCGACTCGGTGTACGCAGATGGTAGGCGCCTCTGCCGTGTCAGTCATACTCTTGCTCGAACCGGGCTGGAATGTACCGTTTTACCCAGTCCAACGCGTACGTTTTCATCGTTTGACATGTTTACAAACGCCCTGGAGAAGCTGCGAACTGTTTCCGCACAAGTCATTTCGGTAGATGCTCGCGCTCAAGAAGATTTGGACTGGATGGCAGCCTCGGTATGCCGCAATCAGGGGTGGCTCGTGGCGTCTGGGGCCGGCGGATTATCCAGGTCGATTGTGCGGTGCCTGTCTTCCGGCACGGAAGGTAGCATGTCTGCTTCGATCTGCGCTGGCAGGATCAGCACAAAAGTGCTTGTAATCGTTGGGACACTCCATCCGAACAGCCGCCGGCAACTCCAGAACCTTGGCGGCCACTATCGAGCAGATTGTTTCGCAAGCGTTGGCGCTGCTTGTGAGGCATTGTCATCAGGCAAATCGGTTGCAATTGCTTGCACTTCTGCAGTACAGGATGGCAGCGATACGCACCTAGTACAGTTGATGCATGGTGCGGAAAAGCTTAGAGACGCGTCGTCGGTTGCTCTCGTTGTTACTGGAGGCACCACTGCATCGAACCTTTGCAGGCGGATTCCTAACTTCTCGCATCTGAGGCTAACGGGTGAAATTCTTCCCGGTATACCCTTGTGCGAGCTGTTGACGACTTCAAACGATCAGCCTATCAAAACAATCATCAAGTCCGGTGGTTTTGGCAATTCCAGTGCGTTGATTGAATGTGTCGCTTCCCTGATTGCGTAGAATCGAGTTAAGGTGAAACCACGTATCGCGATAACTATGGGAGATCCTGCCGGCATAGGCCCGGAAATCCTCCTAAAAGCCCTCTCTGATACACGCGTGCATGAATGGTGTCGTCCTGTCGTTTATGGTGACAGAGAGTGGTTGGAGAATTCCGCCTCATGGCTTCACCTGGCTCCACCGGTTTCAATTAACCAAGCCTCAGCGGTCAACCTATCCCATATTGTGCGCGGACAGCTATCATCAACCGCAGCATCGAGCGCTATAGATGCTGTTGTTCTGGCAGCGCGACATGCCATATGCGGCGATGTTGATGCAATGGTGACTGCTCCATTGAACAAAGAGGCCATGGCGCTTGCAGGATGTCCCTTTCCTGGTCATACAGAGTTGCTTGCTTCGGTTACGGGCACATCGGGCTACGGTATGATGCTGATGGCCGATGCACTGCGTGTGGTGCATGTAAGCACCCATGTTTCGCTAAGGACAGCAATTGAGCGTGTAACGCCTGATCGGATTAGTGAATGCATTCTCCTGGGCCACCATGCCTGCACCGACCTCGGCATCGGTGAACCGCGCATTGCAGTCGCTGGCCTCAATCCGCATGCGGGTGAACACGGTCTGTTTGGGGTCGAAGAGATACAGGTTATTGGCCCTACCGTTGAACGAATGGTCAACATGGGGCTTAATGTTTCGGGACCGATTGCGCCGGACACTGTGTTTTACAGGGCTGCGCGAGGCGAATTTGACCTCGTAATTGCGATGTACCATGACCAGGGGCATATTCCGGTCAAGATGCTTGGCTTCGACAGAGGTGTGAACATTACACTTGGGCTGCCAATCATTCGTGTGTCGGTGGATCATGGCACGGCTTTTGACATCGCGCAGGATGGTATTGCATCGGCAGAGAGTATGCTGTTTGCGATTGAGACCGCTGCCAACATGGCCAATATTCGGGCCCGTCACCGCCAATGAAGACTGGAGATCGACGTTGAGAATCGACATTCCACTTGACATCTTTACCTATCCCGACGTTCCGCTGCCGCGGGTGTGGCGGGTTGAACAGAGATATGAGACTCCGGAACTGACTGCCAAGGAGATTGAAGTCAGCGTATCGGAGCAGCTTAGTAAGTTAATAGAATCTTCTCCACGTATTAAACCAGGCGCAACCGTCGCCGTAGGCTGTGGCAGCCGGGGCCTCGTTAATCTCGTAACAGTAGTTCGAACTGTTGTTGAAGAACTGAAGAGCAGGGGAGTTAATGTATTCCTGATTCCAGCAATGGGAAGCCACGGTGGCGCCACACCAGAAGGGCAGACCTCGGTTCTGATTGATTACGGACTAACGCCAGAGAATGTTGGTGCCGAGATACGTGCCACGATGGATGTCGTTCATCCTGGAACACTTATCGGAGAAGACGCCGGACCATTTAGCGGACATGTGGTTTGCTATGATCGAATTGCTTCTGGAGCGGATGCTGTAATCCTGGTCAATCGGGTCAAACCTCACACTGATTTTACCGGCGCCATCGAGAGTGGAATCGGTAAAATGGCGGCCATTGGGCTTGGAAAACGCCAGGGCGCAGAGGGCATTCACAGGCACGGCGCTCATGGCCTTCGTGAATTAATGCCGCGCGTCGCGCGCTTTCTGGCCAGGCACACGAATATTGCTGGTGGGATTGCTATGATAGAGAATGAGCTCGGCCAGACTGCCGAAATCCACGCAGTTCTTCCGGAACAGATGGCAAGCGATGGCGAAGCAAGGCTCCTCGTCCGGGCGCGAGAGATCTCTCCGCGAATCCCGTTTTCGGAACTTGATCTGCTGGTTGTGGATGAAATGGGAAAGAACATCAGCGGCGCCGGGATGGATACGCATGTGCTAGGGCGTGGATTTATGCCTAGCATTGCAGAGCACACATGGGGCGGTCCTAACATCAGTATTGTTGCGGTTCTTGACTTAACGGATGCTTCGCATGGGAACGCAACCGCACTCGGTCTGGCAGATCTAACCACAAGCGAACTAATCGAGAAGATCGACTTCGAAGCGATGCAGATCAATCTGCGGACGAGTGGGGAGGGTGGCATAATCCGAGGACGATTGCCGCTGATTATGCCGACCAGAGAAGATTGTGTGCGAACGGCATACGCCACTTGTGGCAAGGGCCGGCACCAGGACGTGCGGTTTGCGCGTATCAAGAGCACTGCGAACACACGCTTTGTTGAGATCTCAGAGGCGCTTGTGGATGAGGCTAGAACCAACCCAACCCTAATTGTATCCGAATCATATCACACGCTTGAGCTCTCGAACCCGTTAGTGTAGCAAACAAAGAAACAGGTGCGAGATAATCTGAGATAAGCTCGCACCTGAATACTACTGAGTTTCGAGACACGCACGCAGATTGCGACTGCATCGTGGATTCCGAAGTTTCTTTAACGCTTTCGCTTCGATTTGTCGAATCCGCTCACGAGTAACGCGGAAGTGCCGTCCCACCTCTTCGAGTGTCTTCTGGCAGCCATCTTCAAGCCCAAATCGCATCATGAGCACTTCACGCTCTCGGTTTGTTAGGTGATTGAGCGCATCCTCGATCTTCTCGCGCAAAATCAGGTGCGACGCCGCCTCTGCTGGCGAAAGCGCTTCCTGGTCTTCGACAAAGTCTGCAAGGTGACTGTCCTCTTCCTCACCGATTGGCGTTTCAAGAGAAAGTGGCTCTGGCGCAACACGAATTATCTCGGAGACCCGTTCCACGGGCATATCAAGAGCTCTAGCAAGCTCATCAAGCGTAGGTTCACGACCATGTTCCTGCAAGAGCTGTGAGGAGGTCTTTACAAGACGGTTAATGGTTTCAACCATGTGAACGGGAATGCGGATAGTTCTGCCTTGATCGGCGATCGCTCGAGTAATAGCCTGCCTGATCCACCATGTAGCGTAGGTGCTGAACTTGTATCCCTTGCGATAATCGAACTTTTCCACCGCACGGATTAAACCAATATTGCCTTCCTGAATAAGGTCAGAAAACGCCATGCCCCTGCCGCTGTATCGTTTTGCTATGGATACCACAAGTCTAAGGTTAGCCTGCGTAAGCCGATCTTTCGCCCGCTTAGCCATAAACGGGTCTTCAGCTTCTCGCTCGATTCGGCGCGCCAGCATCATCTCCTCTTCCATCGAGAGAAGGGGCGTCTTGCCTATTTCGCGCAGCCAACTTCGTACGGAATCGTCTAAATGCAGACCTTCAAATGCTGTGATTTCCTCATCGGCGATCTCAATCTCTTTGACGATCGGCTCGGCGGTGATGTCGTCCGGGTTAGAAGCATTTGCAAAGTCGCGAACCACAATTAGCTTATGTGTTACCTCAATGCCTTCCTGAGCAAATATCTCAATGAGTTCTTCTATTGGAGCTTCGTGATCTTCGTTGCTGAGACTGTTATTAATCTCATCATAAGTCAAAAAACCGCGGTGCTTACCTTCGTCGAGCAGTCTTTGAAATTCCCCGGACGACTGCACAGCTTCAACCGAACCCGTGACGCTGACGTCTGCCACGATGAGACACTCCTTCTGCCAACTCTCCCGTGCACCAATCAAACAGCGTCGGGAGGCGACAACTTACCAGACTCGATGGAACCGCGTTGTGTTCGCATCAACTCACTGAGGCGACGCAAGGCATCTGAGCGCTGATCGACGGTTAGATCGACTCGCAGCAAGTAGTCCTTGATCTCACGGATTGCTAACATTTCTCGATGATCCCGCAGTCTGCGGATGCACCCAGAAATCGTTGCCTCGTTAAGCGGTTCATTCAACAGATTAGATGTCGACTCCTCCACGACCTCGCGGATATAATCCGACAATCTTGCAACACTTACGCTGCCTGCCAAGTGCGCTGGATCGGCGTTACTGGTACTCGGATGGCCCTCGCCAATATTGACACGATTGGGCATCAGTTCAATGCGACTGAGTAACTGCATTGGGTCAACCGCACCATCTTCACCTCGTGGAGTCGAGATAATCCATGCTGCCATCTCACGGCCCTCTGCTGACGCAAATAGATATCCCTGCATGTTATCTGCGACTACCCTGTGCCAATCTGCAGTCATCAGAGCACGCAGCAATGTCCTTTCAGCTTTGTCTGCCGCTGAGAGTGCGGGAATTCCAACATGTGGAGGGGTACGGTCCGAAGGTGGTGGCGCTGGCTCATTGCGCTTATATCCGCGCTTGAATTCACCTGTCGTGTTTCGTTCACCTGCGCGCTGCCAGTTCGTTGTATTGGGATTAAAACCTTCAGTTGCCCTCAATGTGCGGTTTATCGGTGGCCGCACAGTTGGCGGCTGTTCCAGTGGGCCGCCGTTTTGCTCCTCAACAGTCTTATAACCTCGGGTTCGTTGTGCAGATCTTGCGCGGTACTCCTGCACATCTGCAAGTATGCTCTCCAACGCACGGTTCACATTGAAGTTGTACATCTCGTGCAGGCGAGCTACACGCTGCACGTAGCGATCGAGAACCGATCTCTTACGAATGGTAGCGAGCACCGGGACAATTTCGGAGAGTGCACTTGCGCGTCCTGATTCTATTGACGTGTCATTGGTACGAAGTGCGCTTTCGATTTGATATTCGATTCTAGGTACGGCTTCATCCAACGCTCTCTGAAAGCCCGCGCTGTCACCCCGTTTGAGAATCGAGTCGGGATCGTCGCCTGCTGGCAGTCTCGCAACCAGCAGCTCTGCACCTTCAACTTTCATCTGTTCCCAGATCTCTGCACCCTTGAGCGTCGCCTTGATACCAGCGGAATCGCCATCGTAGCACAGTATCACACGTTTGCTGTACCTTACAAGAATTTGAGCATGGTCTTCAGTCATCGCCGTGCCGAGAGTGGCGATACACTGTTCGAACCCGGCTTGATGTGCTGTCACAACATCTGTATAGCCTTCAACAAATACTGGCGGGATTTCAGTGCGAAGGCTCTGACGCGCGAAGTAGAGACCATACAGCAGGTGAGACTTGTTGAAAACGTCGGATTGAGGTGAATTCAAATACTTGGGCTGCTCATCGCCCATTGCGCGGCCACCAAAACCTACAACGTTCCCATGAAGATCGTGAATTGGAAACATGAGGCGGTTTCGGTAGTAATCGACGTAACCACTGCTTTCTTTGCGTTCGCGTAAGAGACCAATTTTCGCAGCCAGGGCGAGGTTACTGTGGCGCTTAGCCAAATGATTGGCCAGTGCATCCCATTCGGCTGGAGCGTAACCAATATCGAAGTGATCTTGAGTCTGCTTCAGGATAGATCGGCTGTTCAGGTAATCAAGCGCACTCTGACTTCGTGCAAATCGGTCGAGAAAGAAACCGGTTGCAATAGAGTTGAGTTCCAGCATCTCCTGGCGTTCGCTTATCTGTTCAGAGCTAAAGCCAGAACGATCAAACGGTACCCCTGCCTTACGGGCAAGCACCTCTAACGCTTCGATGAAACTAAGGTTTTCTTTCTTCTGAACAAACGTAAAGACGTCTCCCTTTTCACCGCAGGCCCAGCATCTGTAGCTTTGAAATGCAGGGGTTACACTGAACGAAGGCGTTTTGTCAGCGTGAAACGGACACAATCCGGTGAAGCCCTTGCCTGACGGCTTGAGACGCGTATAATCGCTAATCACGGAGACGATATCCGTCCGTGCTCTAACCTCTTCCTTTACCCTTTGTATGTCCTGTATTGACATGAAGAATGTTACTTGCGGGGTTTCTCTGTCGAGAGCAACGAGTGCGAACGGCCCCGCCTGTTTCTAACGAATTGCAGGCGGGGCCGAGAATGGTAATCGTATCCAGGGAGTTTAAAGGCCGTAGAGCTCGCCATACTTTGTGTTTAGGTAATTCACATAGTAAGCAGGGTTTAACGGTTCCCCTGTTGCCTTTAGAACGATCTCAGAGGGCAAGAACTTACATCCATGTGCGTGCACATTGGTGTTTAGCCAATACAGAAGCGGGGAGAATTGTCCCGTTTCGACGAGTCTACAAAGGTCTGGGATTTCACGCGATGCTGCATTCCAGAGCTGCGCAGATACGATGTTGCCAATGGAGTAGGTTGGGAAGTACCCAATAAGTCCGATTGACCAGTGCACGTCTTGCAGTACACCAAGGGAGTCATTGGGAGGTGTTATGCCCAGGAACTTCTCCATACGAGCATTCCATGCCGACGGAACATCCTTCACTGACAGCTCGCCTGAGAGCAGTGCACACTCTAACTCAAATCGCAAAGCTACATGCAGATTGTACGTGACTTCGTCCGCTTCAACACGAATATAAGAGGGTCTCACCACGTTCACTGCTTTATAGTATGCCTCCGCATTTGAGTTGCCGAGCGACTCCGGGAACGCGGCCTGAAGTGTGGGAAACGCCCAGTTCGCGAAGGCTCTACTTCGTCCAACCTGGTTTTCCCACAATCGAGATTGGCTCTCATGGATACCAAGCGACGCAGCATTCGAAATTGGCAGACCGTTCAGGCTCGCAGGGATTCCCTGCTCATACATCGCATGACCTGCTTCATGCAGGGAGGCATACAGCGCTTGCTGCAGAAATTCCGAATTGAAACGGGTTGTTATTCTAACATCGTCGCGTGAGAAGCCACTGCAGAAAGGGTGCGCAGCGATATCCTGCCGTCCGCGGTTGAGATCATATCCGAGTGACTTAACGATGTCGAGTGTTACAGATTGCTGTCGGTCTATCGGGAAATTGCCCATAAGTACGCTGTCGTCGTTTGGCTTTGCATCACGAATGGCAGCCGTAAGCGACACAAGATGAGGAGTCAGGTCAGCATACATCTTCGCAACATCGGCCCGTGTCGCACCGATTTCGTACTGGTCAATCAGGGCATCGTAGATATGGTCTTTGTAGCCAAGGTGCTCTGCAACTTGCCTCGCCAACTCGATCGACTTTTCCAGGGCTGGTGCAAACTTAGAATAGTCCGATTCTGCACGCGCCTGCGCCCACAAAGGCATCGCGACCGACTGGTGTCGGGACGCCTCTGCAACGAGGTGCCCAGGTATTTTGGTTGCCAATTCATGACCACGTCTTACCACTCGAAGCGATCGGACCTCGTCGCTGTCGGAATCCATGCCGGCTATCTCTGCCTCTGCACTTGAAATGAGCTGGGATGTTTCATCAGCCACTGTCATTTCATGGATCAGTTCACTTATTACTGCCAGTTGCTCTCCACGCGCTTCAGCCGCACCAGGAGGCATGTAAGTCTGTTGATCCCAGCCAGCCAGCCCAGCAAGTTGCCCCAGGCGCGCAATCTTATTGCACCGGGCCACCAATCGGTTGTAGTTTTCCAACGACAAGCTCCAATTCTAACGAGCAGTTTCCTAAATTACCATCCTCTATTCGCCATTTTGTCAGCCTCTGGCATTGTGCGAACATCGAGACTAGGCATCGCTTCGCCCAACTCCATGGAGATCTCAACCAGTCGTGCAGGATCGTCATAGTAGGTGGTTGCTTCAACAATGGCTCTCGCTCGCTGCCGCGGGTCGCTAGACTTAAAGATGCCAGAGCCAACGAACACCGCTTCTGCGCCAAGCTGCATCATCAAAGATGCATCTGCAGGGGTAGCGATTCCGCCAGCGGAAAAGTTCGGTACGGGAAGTCTGCCTGTATCGTGCACTTCGCATACGAGGTCGTAGGGAGCTTGCATCTCTTTGGCAGCCACCATCAACTCATCTTCTCGCAATACCTGGATGCGGCGGATTTCGCGGATCAGAGTTCGCATATGTCGAACGGCTTCGACCACATTTCCCGTGCCTGCCTCGCCTTTAGTCCGGATCATCGCGGCGCCTTCGGCAATTCGTCGAAGCGCTTCGCCCAGATTGCGGCAGCCACACACAAATGGAACCTTGAAAGCCAGTTTGTTAACGTGATTCTCTTCGTCTGCCGGCGTGAGCACTTCGCTCTCATCGATAAAGTCGACTTCTAGGGCCTCGAGGATCTG
>CAIXIX010000030.1 GCA_903919615.1 uncultured Chthonomonas sp. | reverse complement strand
GCTAATCATGTATCATTACTTGCCCCGGGGTTAGCGGGAGATTCTGCTTCGCCAGTTGCCAACCAGCCGCCATGTCTTCCAGGCGTCGTAGGCCGATCCAGAGTCGTTTGACGCCTGGCGGAGGACCGTTCTTGTACGGTTCGTATCCACCTAGTTTCGCCACGGCTACAACTGCCATAGCGCATGTTGTTACGGGCTTGTTTTCGACCATTTGTAGAACCTGTATTTCCGTGTCGTTCAGTATTGTTGTTGCTGGCGCATTGGGTTTAGTGCGCGCAAGGTAAGTTATAAATAGTAGTCGCCAGGCGGTTACGTAATATAACGCTAAGGCCAGCTTGATAGAATGCACATCATCCATTTGAAGGCGCTCGGCGTTACAACCACCGCTCTTGATTGTATAGTGCAGGCGCTCGATCACCCACCGTTTCGAGTAATACCTGACCATCTGGAATGCCTGTTCGGGCGTCGTGACTGGCATCGTAGTGACGAGTATCCATTCGATTGCCTTTTCGCCTGTAGGCGGATGCATCTCGCTAGCCCGCACAACCCATGCGGTTATGGGTTTGTCTCCTATACCCTTTCGGTCACTTGGCGGAATGATGCGCACACAAACAGTTTGTACCAGAAGGTTGATCACCGATGCTTCGCGATTAGGCGCTCTTGGTATGTTAACCTCCATCTGGCCGACAACAGGAGCTGAATGTGCTACATCGAGAAGCAATCCTTTTCGCGGTTTATCCTCCCCAGGCACGTCAACTTCCACCCTCCGGGACTGGGCGGCACGCACCAGTACAAAAGTAGTAGCCCGCTTGGGAGCCTCCAGAAATGCAAAAATGTCCGCTTCACGATCCTGAATGAAGAGTGCTGGCTGGCCCTCAGGTAATCTTGCTTCAACGGTGTGAAGTGCACGTATCCAGCGGAAGCTCTCTTTGTCCTTGATCTCCTTGTCACGCCGGGCCTTGGTTTTTCCATGATCAGCATCATCCCTACACCACAGGTCTAAGTGAGCCACCCCAAGTGGTAAGCCCTCTACAGTAAGAGCGATCATGCTGTGACCGAAGAGACAGCGCTCGCCTTTGGAATTGCAGTAGCCAAGGTCAGGCACCTGCTTTAGGCCGGCGAAGTTGTACATGGAGGTGTCTTGAACAAGGAGGACTAGACCACCGCCTGTCTCGTCACCAATACGCGATTGCGTCTGTTCAAAATGCCCGCCGAGAAGATCGTCGACTTGAACTAAAGGAACAGGCTTTTCTCCGCTCGTATCCACTCTGCACAGGCGATGAAACGCCTGCCTCTTTGCAGAGCCGACCGCTGCTGAAAACGAAAGGGCAGGCTTCTCCGCAAGACCGTCCAATATAGACGCCAAATTGTTGCGCCGGCGAGTATTAGCAATCTTCGCACCGCAAACCTCTGCTTGAGACCATGACATCATTTGACGACACCTCCAATCTATAATTCGGATTGGAGAGGGAAAAGATTCCCAAGTAATGAATCATGATTAGCATCTTCAGGGAGAGGGTGGATCGCACATCGCCTGCGCTTTGCAGCGATACTCCTAATATTCCGCCTGTTGTGGCTTGCATACCGGTATGCAGTGATAACTGAACCTCGCGCGTATCCCTCCGTCCAACAAATCCCCATGAAGGATCGCCACCGTTAGCCCGTACTAGCAGAGTTCCATTATCCGGGAAATGCAGCAGCACCGGAAACTGCAGTTCACTGCGAGACTTCAGGCGTCCCATCGGGCTCGGAGGCGTGACGGCTGCATTAAAGAGTATCTGCAGCGGAGATGTATCGACAGCGATGTATCCGACCGGTATCCTTCTCTCTATGCTGACTGTCAACCCACGCGGCTCAACTGTGAAGATCAGATCGTCCGTTTCAAGCCCGGCCAGGCGCACATTCAGGTAGCGCACCGTGGCGCCGGATCGCGTGACGGTGAACGATGCAGTGGACGAGTTCGCCTCGTCGTTCCAACCGACTGCAGATATGCTTGCGCCCTGTGGTAGCTTCAACAGGTTCTTCGCCAGCCTACCGCTGCCGGTAGAATCGAGCGCGAGATATGAGATTCCCGGCCTATCCAGCGGGAATGAGATCTTCATATTGTTTGAGGTGTATGTGATCGCTTCGGATGACGTCTCCACCCTCAAACCTGCCGGCATCGGCCCATCGCTCATTGCGCCCCGAATTCGTTTCGGAGCGGGTTGAGGCGACGGCATTGGCGCGTCGCCGACCCAGGCGCCGAACACTTGCAGCTCACTCAGCTGCGCATATTGCGGAAAATCAGGATTGGACGAACGCGTTATCTGCAGCCGAAAGCAATCGGTCTCAATAGGTGGAAATTCAATGGTTGTCGAGATGTGTGTCGCATCCAGATGAACTCCCTTGCAGCTGAACAGCGTTTTCAAACCATGGCCCTGATCCACTGTGCACTGGCCCGAAAAGTCTACCGGCGCACCGATATCTGCACGCCACAGCGTGACCTTGTGGATATGTGCCGGCCTGGCGAAACGAACCCATACCCAGTGTGGGTTTGGAGCTGAAAGCGCGGAGTGCCAGCGATTGAACCCAGCCGCGTCGGTTGACGCGCGGATGATTCCGTCGATAAGGCGGCTTGCCGGCGCGCCGCCTCCGGTATCGACCGGAGAACCGAGATACTCCGAATCCGCACGGATAGTGGCTCCGTTTGAGGCCAGCGCAACATTGGTATCCTGAGCCAGCGCAGCAGAAGCGCAGCAGCAGATAAGCAACAGCACAAAAGCCAAATGTCTCATGTTCAACCCCCAGTTTCGCAACGCGCGGCCTAACGGATACGGGGTAATTGTATCACTCTGGAACTGGGCTGGAAAGAGCTTGGATTACGAGATATACGGCTGAAACCGGACGCTACGCACGAGGAACTAATGGTGCTGATTGAAGCGCGAGAAAATAGCATCGAAATGGTTCCAGCAATAAATGTGTTTTCGCGGTAAAACTTGCATCTCTTTGCGTCTTCAAGGATATGCGTCTCTTCGGCTGAATTTCAAACTCCCCGGCGGCGTGCATCTGCAAGGGGGCGCAGCTCATCGGGATTGAGATTAGAAGGTGGCCGATACCGTCGCGGCGACGTGAGTATCGAGATTTAGATCATCTGATTGGTAGGTGGTCTAACGAAGAAGCGGCGGAGCTAGCGGAGTCGGTTGCAGCACAGAGAGTCATCGATGCTGAACTCTGGAAATGACAAGGCTGATGGTCGATACATCCGCGTTCACTGAGTTTGTGCGGGGGCACACCGAAATCGTTCACGAGATACGCACCGCTAGCCCACTTTATGTATCCGCAATTGATCTGGGTGAACTGCGAGCAGGATTCGCGGCTGGTGGAAGGCTGCAGGTGCCATACAGCACGGCCTCGTTTTGCTAACCCTGGATCGACACTTCGAGCATGTAGCGCAGATTGTAGCAAACATACATAGCGTTCAATGTTAATTTCGCCACGATACCCGCCTCGCTAGGGTACCCTTTCTGCATGTTCTTTCCGCACGTCTCTCCACTACTGTTCGCGGGATAGTCTGCCCATATGTCCGTCAACGAGAATGTTGCAGCAGGCAAATCAGGCAAATGGTCCATCCGACTGTTCGGCAGCCTCGAAGTCGAGACACCCTCTGGCAGTGTAATACCTGTTACCCGCCGAAAGACCGGCGAACTTCTTGCGTATCTCTCACTTAATCAGGACCGCAGCCACTCCAGAGACGAGCTAATCGATCGTATCTGGGGCGATTCCGAGGTCAGAGATGCGCGAACGCGCTTGCGGCAGGAGCTTACCTGGATACGCTCCCTGGAAGGAGACAAACCTGGTGAACCTGAACTGCTGGTCGTTTCTCGCGATGTGATACAGCTGAACCGGGACGTACAGGTGGATGCCATTCACTTCCAGGCTCTGTATCGCATGGCGCATCGCACTGCAGACTGGCATGAGAAACAAACCCTCCTTGGTTCAGCCATAGCCTACTGCCGCTCACCGCTTCTTATCGGCCTGGATCCCACGTGGATCGTTTCGGAGCGGGCTCGGCTTGCTCGGAACTGTGGGCATGCCCTGCTCGAGCAAGCGGAAGCCTGTCGACACCTCGCAGATTATTCAACTGCCGAGGAGTGCCTTGCCAGGCTACTTGCCCGAGAACCACAATCGGAAGAGGCGCATGTCGCACTGATGCGGCTATATGCCGCAATGGGCCAGCCAGCGCGGATCGCGAGACAATTTAGCGCCCTGGCACAGATGTTTCGTGACGAGATGGACATGGCGCCATCGGTGGCGTTGACTGCCCTGGTTGATGAGCTCCAAGTTGAGGCCGCCAGGCTAGCCGCAAGCACCACAGCTGGATACCAGACGCCTTTTGAAACTCCGGCGCCTGCTTCCGCCTACGTATCCCAAGAACGGATTCTCGATTCAGGAGTGACCGCACCCTCTCAAACTGCACGCAAGCCAAAGGTTTCGTATGCAAATTTCGTTGTGTTGCTCGTCGCCAGTATGGTCATGGTCGCTGCTCTCTTAACTTTGTCCCATAAGAGGCACCGCTCCACCATCCAACCCGCAGCAGCAAACGCGTTACAGTGGACCTATCTGTATGAACCACGCGCGGGAGAGAGGCAAAACTCCGAAGGCAGATCGATAGCGGTCGACAAGAAACAGAATATCTATGTCACGGGTCTGGTCCAAACGGAGAAGGATGATGCAGACATCCTCACTCTAAAACTATCCGGCACAGGCAAATTACTCTGGCAGGATCGCTACAGCAGCCCGGAGCACGATTGCGACCGCGCTTTTTCTGTCGTGTGTGACGACGCCGACGGTATTTTTGTAGCCGGCGATTCCTATGTGCCTGCTCATCAAATCGATGCTGAGGGGTGGCACCTAACGCTGCTGCACTATACCGATGATGGCCACCGCCTCTGGTCAGCAAGATCGCCCATGCTCTGCCACACCGCAGACGAGTGTATTCAGGTTCTGGCGAATAAGGATGGCGGCTGCACTCTTGCCGGCACGATGTCGTATGGCAAACGCGACGCGTTCGTAGCCCTCCGATACAACCGAGAAGGCAAACTTCTCTGGACCTGCCCAGTAAAGTCGAATTCTGGCGCGGCGTTTGCCTCAGCGTACGCCGGCCCAGATGGGCGAACCTATCTGTGCGGAACGGCAAAGGTCGAGCAGAAATCTGGAGATGCGGAGACCGACTGGATGATTGCCTGTGTCGACAGCGGCGGCCACACACTCTGGACACGACTAGAGCCGGGCCAAACCCCGGGAGCAGCTTCCGCGAAAAAGATTGGGGTGGATGCTAACGGCAGCTGCTATGTGATGGGCGTATTCCAGGTTGTCGACCGCGAAGAGCCCGGAGTTACAGGTAACAAGCTTGGTCTTATCAAGTATGGCCCCGATGGCGCCAAGCTCTGGGAACGAGTGGTTTCAGAGTCCGGCCCGACCGTTATGCCGGTCGGGCTATCACTAAACGCGAACTTCGATGCCCTCATCGTAGGGAACGAGACCCGCGCCGATGGCCGAAGCGACGCGGCAGTGGCCATGTTCGACACGAATGGCAGCAGAATCCAGTGCTTTCATTACGATAACGTACAGACTGGCTTAAATGCGCAGGTAACTCACGCCATCCTTGCGGAGGACAGGCACATCCTTCTTGAGGCGATGATCTGCGAGCAGTCGACTCCGCTGCGCTATCACAGCACAGCCGTGACTGTAAGCTGTGCAGCCGATGGCTCCCTCCTGACAACAAAGGAGTTCCACCCTGTTCGTAACTACAGGCACCTCATGAATCTTCCTCGGGACATGGTTGCAACGCAACTAACAACCGTTACTGGACAGACCGCGGTGAATAACCAGAGCGAGCAGCGCTCGCTGTTTGTTGTTCAGTACTGAGTATCCTACCTGCTCTCTACCCATATGCCCCATGCTGCTTAAACCCGAGCAGGCGCTTTAGCCTGGGATTCGCATCCTTGTAGCAATGCTCCGGCATCTGATAGTTCATAAACGGATAGTAAAAGTGGCCCACCATTCGGCGTCCGTAACTAATCTGTGTCATGCCTCGATCTCGCTCACTCGTATTCGGCGCGCCGCGATGCCAAACCTGATTGTTGAACAGCAGCACCGAGCCGGCAGGGCCGAGGCAGGAGACAATCTGATCCTCCCACTTTGTGCCCTCCATCTTACCGGGCGGGCTTGCGCCGAACAGATGCGACCTCGGGATGAACTGCCCTGGGCCATATTTCACTTCGGGAACGTCGGTGAGGTAGTAGTTTGCCGTAAAAAGCAATACCGGTAGGTGCACGTTTGTTGGGGGCTCGCCATGCGTAACGATATAGTGAGATCCATCGTCCTGATGCCAGCCGGTGATACCGCCGCCTATCACGGATTTGAACGAGTTGTTATGCACCACATGACAGCCGGTTCCGCATAGAGCCTCGGCAAACGTAACAATCGGCTCCATATCGAAGAGCCGGAGATTCGCGTCACTCGTCTCGAACATACGGTGGTGGAGCGCAATGGATCCGCCGGG
Organism: uncultured Chthonomonas sp.; assembly: GCA_903919615.1. Lineage (GTDB taxonomy): Bacteria > Armatimonadota > Chthonomonadetes > Chthonomonadales > Chthonomonadaceae > CAIXIX01. The sequence continues at coordinate 29,526 of CAIXIX010000030.1, read as the reverse complement.
CTGCGGGTCCTTTTCCAGTTCCGAGTCCAGGTCTGCTTTAAGCTCGGCGACCCAATCCGGCGGAAGGACATTCTTCAAGAACAGATATCCGTCCGTATGAAACGTCTTCACCCACTCCGCCATCTGTTCGTCGCTAACCTTCTGGTTAGCGAGATAAGTAATCTCACTCATTCGTCTCTCCTACGACAACCCTTTGAATCTTCTAGCCGCCCATCTCTGTGCAAACTGTAATTGCATCACATAGCGTGTTCTATCCGAAGTATTCGGCGCACCGCGATGCCATGTTTGATGGTTTGTAAAATAGATGTCGCCGGCCTTGCAGTAGACCTCTTTTGGTCCGATTCCTTCAAAATGGGGATTGTCCTGGCTGATCGGTCGCCTACCGGAGTAGTGGCTAGTTGGCACATACTGCGTGGGGCCATGCTCCAGCACATCGATATCGCTAAGCGCTACCTGAATGGTGAACCAGAAGACCGGCATGCGCATGCGAGCATCGAAGCGCGGAACGGCTTCAGGCAGAGGGATCTCCAGCACATCGTCGACATGCCAGTGGCTGATGGCTGTTCCTGGCTCGTTACGTATCACATTGAGAGCATTAAACTGAGGTTCCGGGCCAAGCACAGCGGCGGCCAGCGCCGGGATGGGAGGGCGCGTCAGAGTGGCAGCAAAAATGGGTTCCAACTCCGCACATCGCCGGAGCACAAAAGCGGCGCCAGCGTAGGAGGAGTGCTGCTGAGAAGCATCTCCACGCTGGTGATAATAGTAGTCCGTTCTCTCCCGCAGTTCACGCACCTCGTTGGCGCTAAAAACATTTGGGATTAGCACACAGCCTTCTCGATCAAACGATTCCGAGATCTCTCGGAATCGTTCTGCCGTAAAAGTACTCGCCTCTGCCGATCCTGCTTCGGTTACCATCGCATCACCACCCGCGGTCTTGATAATGCCTAAACTTATATACGAACGCGCGGATAACCTGCGCTAGTTCACATCAATCCCTTCTCTTTCATGCTCACCCAGCGGTTAAGGCCGATAATGATGTGATCGAGGACGTCGATGCCGATGGTGCTGCCGGCGCTGACGAGGCGTGTGGTGACGCGCCTATCCTCTTCGCTTGGCGTTGGATCGCCGCTAGGGTGGTTGTGCACAACGATGATAGCAGCGGCGCTGGCCGCAATGGCCTGTCGGAACACCTCGCGCGGATGCACTAGACTGCTATCTAGCGTGCCTGTGGAGATGTTCGCGATGCGCATAACGCGGTTTTTCGTATCCAGCAGCAGCGCGCGCAGGTGCTCCACACGCTCGTCTCTCAGCTCTGGCATCACCAGATTTGCGACATCCTGCGGGTTACGGATTGTAGGTTTATCCTCGTCCGAAACCACCTGCAGCCGTTTGCTCAATTCGATGGCTGCAGCAATCTCGATTGCCTTAACCGGCCCAACGCCGTCAACCTGCTGATACTCCTCAAGATTCGCCTGGACAAGGCCGCGCAACCCGCCAAAACGCTTGAGCAGATCATCCGCGACGCCGATCGCCGAGTTTTTATGATCTCCCGTGCGCAACAGAATGGCAAGCAACTCTCCGGCAGAGCATGCGCCTGGTCCACGCTTGACGAGGCGTTCTCGCGGACGCTCATCTGCAGGCAGATCGTACATCCTTTGCGAGTAGCGCACCGGAGGAGGAAGTGAAGGTGCGGGCTCAGGCATTGGGTCGCCCGGACCAACAATCGTGAACGGTGGCTTCTGTGAACTCTCCTCAAACTCCTCGTCGACAATCGCATGCGCTAAGGCGGCTTCTCGAACAACAGCATCGGTCTGTTTGCGTTTTGTGCGTGCCATCCTGGCTCCCTGGTACATTATTAACAGCACATTAGTCTGTATATATTACATCAAACTAGTGTACATGTCCTTCGATTCCAGGCTGTTGTAGAAAAATTTACACCATTATTTACGTCTTCTTTTATCGGGTCAATCGCCTCGTTACAAGCTGCCTCGCGATCTCCATCTTGCCAGCAGGCGCCAGTAGCGTTATTGCGAGCCGCTGCTCTTGCGAACACTCTGCAATGATCACTCCGCTTCCACTATCTGTGCGACCCATGCCGAGCTTCACCCACTTGCCATCGCGAACCTCGCCATACTCCGCATCGAGTTGAGACTTGCCCATCGCTCTTGCCAGCCGCACGCTGCCAGGATCGAAAGCGAGCAGAGCAATCGCATCGGATTCGGCAATCGGCTTACCATCCAGCGAGATGCACGCCGTGTGTGCAGAGCTTCGCATCACAAGGCCGCCAGAGACGTGAACTTCGCCTTTCGCCTCGACCTCTATGGCCTTGCCATCATGATTAAATGCGATCAGCCCGGGAACGCCATGTACGCAATCGATGCTGGTCGCCGGGAAGTCCGAATGTGCAAAATCAACCCTGGCAGATGGGCCTGAGTTGTAGGCAATATATACCGTGCCGCCCTCTACCGTTGGGACGGAAAACGCATGGATATCCGCCCTATCCGGTGTAATCGCGAATCTTTCTATCCCGCTAAGCTTCAGAAAAGAGCCGTAGATGGCGCGAACCGGTTCCGGACTCTCAAGCTCAATCGCATCCGCAACAAACATCACCTTTCCGGTACCGAGCGATGCCACCGAAATTACCGAACCAGCAGCCGATGTGGCTGTGGATACGCCATCAGGCAGGCTAAGCGCGAGCGTGGGATATCCATTAAATGCAGGCACCTCTTTCGCAAGGATGCCGCAGGGCGAGATAGCAGTGGCGGCCGATGTACCGAGTCCAAAACCCTTCGCGAGCCGCGCAATCGATGTGGCGCCAGTCAGCTCTCGAATTCTACCCTCTCGGGTGTAACCTCGATTTTCGTCGTAACCGATATCACCCGTCACGAGTAGCGTTCCACCTTTCCGTACATAGGCAACGACCGTATCGTACGCAGCGTCGGACGGGCAGTAGGGCAGCGGCCAGACGAGAGCGCGGCAGGTTGAGGGCAGATGTGGGAGATCCGCCTCACACAGGCTCTCAAAATCGACATGCAAGCTTAACAGCGTATCCGCGGCGCGGTGCATTCCGCGGGCGACTTCGAGGTTCTTACCACCCAATCGATTGCTATCCGGAAGGAGCAGGAAGACTTTCGAAGACCGATACTTTCGATGAAGGTATCCAAAGATCAAAGACTGATTGCGCTCCACAAGCGCCGAATCCCTCAACGTGCCATCTGCATGTACCTGCCCAAATGGGAAGATGCCAGCCATGGGATCGCGCCAATGCCACGTCGATTCAAACGAGGCGCCCATCGCGAACGCATGATGCTGCAGATAGAGGAAGCGCTTGACGTAATCCGCCTCCGACTCACCATCTGGGAACGACGGATGCTGACGTGCGCCACATTCGCCAACCGACCAGGGCTGGCCGCTCCAGCGCCTGTCGATGGTTTTCATATACATAGGGAACTCGGCCAGCGGACCATAGTAGTGAAGATCGGTGAAATCCTGATTTCGCGAGGCGAGCGGCGGATCGAACAGCATGTTCCCCCAGCCAAAGCCCTGGCCCCAGCCCGGCGTCATAGGCGTACCCGGGCGATTATCCTCGAAGGCATTACGGTTCTGATCTGCCCACTGCGTTAACGCTGAGATCGAGAACCTGGCGACATCGCGTGCACGGATACTGGCCCAATCTTGCACAGGATATCTGAAGGGCACCTCGCCGAGCGGTTTCTCAGGCGGATCCGAAGCCCAGGCTGCCTTCAACTTATCATCCGTTCCATAGAGCGAGCGCAGATAAGCATTGAACGCGGCGCGCTGCCCGGCAGAATCGTCGACCGTCAGGCCCGTTTCATTACAGGTATCCACAATGAACCCCGTAACGGATTTGTACCGTGCTGCAATCTCCCTGGCCTGTTTCATCTCGTCTGCAAGCGCTATAGCATCGACGGTGCCTCGTAAAGCGGGAGCGTGAAAGATTACGGTCTTGTGCTTCTGAGCGAGATAGACCAGCGCATCACTGCATCGTCTGTCCGCCTCGTTGGTCCATGGAATAAAGCACCGCGTGAAATGCAGGCCGAGATCCTGCATCTTCTGGAAGTCCTTTTCCAGTTCGAGCACGCTGCGCTGGCTTACAGATCCGGTGGTGCCCCACCAGTTTTCACAACCCATGAGGTAAGTCGGTTTGCCATCGATGAGGAACTGGCTGTCCCGGATTGAAACCTTCGGCCCCTGCGCGATTGTAGCTTCTCGCCAGATTACAACGGCATTCTCTTCATGGTCTCGCGGTACGACACTTCCGCCGATCTGTTCCTCCATCACGGCACCAATCTGGTAGATATCGGTGCCCGAGGTCGGAGCCGTCCACATAAACTCTACCGTTTTGTTCGAATGCGGCGCCAGGGTCACAACCTGCGCTAAGGTGCTGTCGGTGCCGGCGCGAGCTCCCGTTACGCGGAGGGTAACCTTCACGACGTGCGCTCCGGATCCGTCATTCTCAACATTGGTTCGAATGCACGCCTTCTCGCCCGGGCGGTAGCAGATATATTCAGCCTCGGTACCGTAAAGGTACAGCCGATCGATGAGACGCCCCACAATCGAAGGCACAAGGCCTAGTCCGGGCGAACCCTTTGTAAACAGGTCTCGATTGCTAACCCCAAAAAATCCCCAGGCCGAGCCTTTGTAATACCCGCCAAACTGAAACATGGCGCTGCCCAGTGCGCCTCGTGATCTACCTGCTGCATCCTGAGATTCCACGAGTGGAATTAGCCGAGAGTTATCCGGCCCGAACCCATGCCCTTGCGTCGAGAGAACGCCGACAGCGGCCATGCCTTCGAACGGCCCGACCAGTGCTGTTTGCGTCGATTTTAACCCTAGAGCCGGTAGCCAGTTTGCGCTCACGGCATCTGTCAATGGATGAGAGGGATCGAACACACCGATCTGATCAGGATCCGGATACATCGCATCGTTGATCGTGCAAACGCGTGTATTCATGCGAACAGGCGCAATCCTGCTGGCAGCAAGTGGATCGTCCGCGATACGAATATCCTGCAGCCAGAACGTGTAGTTTCCGCCATCGGGCACGCACTCCATCGATTCGCCGATCATCAGCGCCGTAATGCTGGCGAGATCCGGATGATCGCCTGGCCCGCCTCTGCCCTTGCCGGCGCCATCCGGCCAGAAGCTAAAATCTGAAGGGGTAAGCGCGACCTGCTTCCAGGATGTGGTAAGCGGCACGATGGCCTTCCATCGAGTTCCATCCTTCTCGTGCATCTCTATAATCATTTTGGGAGTGCGGGTATCACCCCTGGCTCGGAAGAGAAGCATGCCCCAGTTGGGGAAGAGGCGAACTGCCGGGATCGGCGGGCTGGCAGCTGTGGCCCACATTGTCATCTTGTGCGCACTGAAGCGCAGCGTATTCTGCCCGGTTTCGCTAAGATCTGGTTCGATCTGCGGAGATGGCCCACCCGGGCCACCACCATGTGACCACAATTTAACCTGTTCAGCAGTAAGATCAAGCAGCACACTCTGCTTCTCACCGGGATTTTTCGGGAGACTATCGAGGGCTGTCCAACCTGCAGGGCCATGGATTAACTGCTTGTCGAACGCATATCCACCAGTGGAGAAGAAACAGCCGCCCTGGGCGAGATAATCTCGGAAAGTTTCCCGCGCCATGGCCGGAAAGGCATCACCGTACGGCAGCAGAACGAGGTCGAAGTGAGCGGGACTAAGCAGAGACGGGTTAGAGAGCTGCTGCGCAGTGAGATAGTAGGAGCGGTATCCGGAGGCGTTTAGCGCCGCATAAATCGTCTCTGGCGAGGAGTTCGCGCTGTTCCTCGGGAAGCTGTCTCGCAGGATGGCGATGTTCTTTCCCGTGTGTTTCTGCCAGTTGTTTTGCTTCAGCCATACGGTCGCCTCTTGTTCATAGATGGCTAGCTTTGCCTGCTCTTCTCGATCGGCCCGCGAAATGGAATATTCAGATACTGAATCTCCCATTTCGAGCTGTATGTCATCGAAATAGGCATCTCCGTGGCCATTAAGCAGCACAATAGCGCGCACATCACGCGTGCCTTCCGGCGCTTTAGTGGTTACGCTTAACCGCTTCCAATCGGATGTGCCCCTAATATGGGCATCGCTATCGCGGTAGCCAAGACGCGTCATGCCGCCGTCATAAAAGTTCAGGGAGATGTACGCCCCGACGCCATCCTGAATGCCGCTCGTTCGTACCCATGCCGAGAATGTGTAGATTTTTCCAGGTTGGACCGGCTTGCCGGATTGATAGACCTGGTAGTAGCCCGGCACGACGCCGGAGGCAACGTGCAGATGCAAGGCTGCGCTGCCTGTGTGCGATGTCTGTTCCACTCGCTCGGCGGTTACGCCCTCCGTCGCCGAAGGGAATACCCAGTTCCTGAGCTGAACGCCGTGCCCATTTTCAAAGCCCGAGTTTAGCAGCAGGTTCGGCGAGACAGTCTGCACTCCGTCGCCCAATGCCGTCCCCTGCGACATCACTCGTAGTGTAGGGAAGCACACTGCGAACAGCAAGAAGATTACTCTGTACAAATATTGGCATTCGCTTCTTCGCGCCATGAATGTTGCTCCCAGATCTTTTCGAACTGTCTGTCTTGAAAAGCCATTCTCCAATCTGGTACTGCTCTCCTCCGGCATCCGGACTTCGTGTTGATTTGATGCATACAGAATGTTGAAGTTGTTGTACAATCTGTGTGAATAAGCACGATTGATGTGTACTGGAGTACAGATGCAAGTCTGCCCGCGTTGTGGAAAACTGAACTCCCCTGAGGTTGAAAGCTGCACCCATTGCTGGCAGCCGCTTACCGCTGCAGCATCCAGCCAATCACCCGCACCGCAACAGCCTGCCGATCCACGCGCTTCTTGGCGTCCGCCGGTGATGGCGGCAATGCAGCCCGAACCGCAGACTCCGTTTGGCGCAGGGTCTCTGGCGCAACCGCCGCAGCAACAAATAGTCTTCCAACTCATTCCTTGCCTTGTATGCGGAACTCCCGTGCGCATTCGTTCCAACCGCGGCGCAAGCTGTCCGCGCTGCCGTGTTCCGGTCGGCTCGGTCGCAGATCCGAACGACATCACCTGCTCCACTGCCCTGCCATTTACAGGCAAACCTGTTGAACTTCAACCAACGACCGTCGAGTCTGTGCTGGAAGGCGAGACTTGGAGATTTCCGGCGAAGTGGAACTGGGGAGCAGCCATCCTGAGCGTACCCTGGTGCATCCGGCACAAGTGCTGGGGCTGGACCTTTTTTTGCATCCTGAACACCCTCCTTTGGATCGCCATAGAACTGCTCTACTTAATTCCGATCCACGGAGATATGGATTCTGCGGGCACAGCCCTCGCTGTGCTATCCGTGCTGTTCTGGATTATAAAGACCTTTGCTCTCGGCTCGTCTGGCGGCGGCATCGCTGCGCGAAGCGGGCTCTACACAGATGATCGTGAAAAATTAAGAAATTCAGATATGTGGGCATCCAGAGCAGCTATTGTCGGGGGAATCCCACTAGCACTTATAATTGCCCAGATCTTATGGCTAGTTTCGCGGTAATACCTTCAAGGAAATCACTCCTTATGAATCCGATTCGACCAACTACCCTGATTGAAGCAAATGCCCTGGCAAAGCGCCTTGGTCTCGAAACGCTAACCATCGCCTCCGAAACCTTTCAGGTTACAGGCAGTTTCAAATTCCGGGCCGCATATAACCTCGTGTCCACCGTAAAGCAGTCGCTCATCATCGCCGCATCGTCCGGCAACTTTGGCCAGGCAATTGCGTGCGCATGTGAATTGCTGGGCAAGCAAGCGATTATTGTGATGCCGGATCGCTCCGCGCAGGTTAAGGTGGATGCAGTACGAAGCTACGGAGCAAGAGCCGAGCTGATAGATACCGACAGGGTAGGTCGCGAAGAGCGCGTTACTCAGTTGGCTGCAGACCACCCGGGCGCCTATATTGCAAGTGCATACGATGATCAGCTTGTGATCGAGGGAAATTCCACGCTTGGTATCGAGCTGGCAGACCGCCTGCCTGGGACCGATTACATCATTGCGCCCGTCGGCGGTGGTGGCCTCACATCTGGCCTTATCATTGGGCTTTGCACAACTGGGAGCGCAGCGAAAGTCATTGGAGCCGAGCCTCTGGAAGCCAACGACGCGGCTCAGTCATTGCTTCGAGGCGAGATTGTGCGTAACGAATCCGAGTCCAGAACGATTGCAGATGGAGCACGAACGAGAAGTCTGGGGCAGCTCAACTGGTCAATTATTCGGCACGGCATCGATCGTATTCTAGAAGCGCCCGAGGCTCTGATTGAGCAATCTGTGCGCGAGCTATACAACATCAATCTTAAGGCAGAGCCTACAGGCGCGCTATCGCTGGCTGCCGTCCTTTCCGCTCCCGATATGTTCAATGGCAAGAAGGTTTGTTGTGTTGTCAGCGGCGGGAACGTAGACCCTGCCGTCTATGCGCGAATAATTCAGGGGGGTTAACAGTGAACATCCTTCGAGAAGTATGCATCGTGGGCGCAGCCGCCCTGCTGTTAGCACTGGTACTGCCATCGGCGCTTGCACAGCCGAAACAGGATGCGTGGTACCGTCACGCATTAACCGGTATGGAAGTTGGCCCAACTGGAGCCCAGTTTGGCCACTCCGATCCCAAGGACACCCGGTACTGCTCTCGATTTGATGGAAAGGCCATCGTACAGAAGGCGATCTCAGCGGGCGTCGATTACCTGGTTCTCTGGGTGCGCGATGGCGATTATGCTTACTACACCTCAAAACTTCTGCCAATAGCACCCGGTCTTGGCACAAGAGATCCGCTGCGCGATGCTGTTGCTGAGGCACACTCCCACCACCTTCCCTTGCTCGCCTACTGTGTCGTTCAGCAGGGTGGGCTCTATCTCGATGCCCACCCGGAATACGAGATGCGCGGCGCCGATGGTGACAGGATTGGCAGGTTCTGCTACAACTCCGGCTACCTTGAGGCGATAAAAGGAATCGTTGCCGAGCAGCTAGCCTACGGCATCGACGGCTTCCATAACGATATGGTGGATCAAGGTTTCGGCAAGCCCTACGGCTGTTATTGCGACACGTGCAAGAAACTGTTTAGAAAACAGTATGGGCATGATATGCCAAGCTCGGCCGATTGGGGCTCACGCTGGGACGAAATGCTGAAGTTCCGCTATGCAACAAGTGAACGCTTCGAAAAACAGCTCTACGCCTATATCAAGTCTGTTAATCCGAAAGCAACCGTCGATTTCAACTACCACGGGAATCCGCCGTTCTCTTTTGAGGTGGGACAGCGGCCCGTGCAGCATGCCGGAAATGCCGACTTTGTTACGGGTGAAACCGGCCAGTGGGGGTTCAGTGCGCTTGGGGTCGGTTTGAATGCGGAGTTCTACAGGGCATCGACGCCCGGTATCCCCTATCAGGTTGCGATGCAGCGCGGTGTTCGCATGTACCACGACCAAACAACGCGTCCGCTCGCCGATATCGAATGGGAGTTGAATGTACTGCTCTCGCACGGCGCATTCGTCACGATGGTCGATAAGACTGGCTTCGAGGGCGATCTGGATCCGATTGCCTATGGTCGCATTGGGAAAGCTTTTAAGGCTGCGCATGCTATTCGGGCCGATTTCGGGCAGCAGCCGCTGTACGATGTTGGTATCTTCTTCAGCTCTCGTACCAGAGATTGGGTTGCAAGAGAGCATCCGGCCTCCTACTTCCAGGCATTCGAAGGCGCCGCAAAGATGTGCGCCTATGAGCACCTCACCTATGGCGTGCTGCTAGATGAGAACCTGTCACTTGAGGCACTAAAGCGGTTCCCGGTGGTGTGCTTGCCGGGTGCAGCGATCCTTTCGACGTACGAGTTAGAGCTGTTCAAACAGTATGTGGTGCAGGGTGGAAATCTGATTCTTACGGGGGAAACGGGTCTGCGCGATCAGTATGGCGCTGAGTCGCTGTCATCCGACATCGAGGAGCTTGTTGGCGCAAATCCCATCTCTATTCTGAAGTCTAAAGACAACTGGGTTCGGCTAACCTCCGCCACACCCGGCACACTTAGCCGCAGCATCCCATCAAACTGGAATTTCCTCGTTGAAGGTCCGGCCGTTATCTACTCACCCACAATGGCGAAACCATTAGCAACCCTGCTCGAGCCGTCTCGAACCACCCTGCAGCGTGAAGGCAAGGACACTTCGGATTGGCCGATGAGCCCAAACAAATCGATTGGCCCAGCAGCGCTGATAAACAAGATTGGCATGGGTTCGGTGTTGACATTCGCTTGCTCCCCGGACTATTCGACGGCGTCGGATCACCATATCACAGAGACGCGAAGGCTGCTCCGAAATGCAGTGAACCTTCTTAACCCACATCCTCGCGTCACCGTAACCGCCCCGGCGAACGTTGAGACGGTCGTTACCGACGATCCCGCAGCACGCACGATACGTGTACACTTCATAGGTTACAACGCGTTGCCACAAACGACGGCAAGCGCCACCCGCCCCTACTCACTGCCAGGTTTAATGGAAGAGGCGGCATTGTATAACGCCGAGATTCGAACATCGTTCGAGGTAAAGTCCGCCGTGGCGCGACGACACGCGAAGGTCACTGCAACTCGCATCAAGTCCGGCTCGATAGTCCATCTTCTGGCCGGGGAAGTGCATGAAGTGATTGTGATTCGCTACTGATAATGGACACGCCAGACAAAATCGAACAGGTGATCACATCGCCAGGGTGTTACCGAACTTCAGTTGTGCTGGCACTGATGCGCGGGGCGCCGCTGGCCGCACAGGCTCGAGTTGTCGCAGCGGCCAAACGCGCCGAGGAGATCGATGCGCTTGACCCATTAGATATCGATCTTTATACCGTTGAGTTCTGCATGAATATCATTGTGAGCGGCGGCCGCACGGCTGGCTACGATCCGTACCGGGCCATAGAAGAGCTAGTTGTGCTCTTTTCTACCAGATTTGATGAATTCACCAGGTCTGCTTCACGGACATCAGAGCTGGTCCTGGGAGGTATCAAGTCTGGTTTCGCGCGGATGGCCGATGGTGGAAACCTTGAAGATAGTCTGGTGACCCAGGTACTCGAGGAGATGTTCCGTGACGCCGCGAAGGCGGAATATTTTCAGGATTGGTCTAAACTACCGGAAACCCGAAAGGCGTATGCCGAAGCCATAGAGATCGTCTGGCCGAACGGTCTGCCGGATCGACGATCGAAGCACAAGGCTCGACATTCGAGAAGAACGCGCGGATAAACACTCCATCAATTATCCGGCAGGGTATAAAGCGAAACTATCTTCTGGTAGCTGCCTGGCGTAAGCTTTACATGTCCATCGGCATAGCAGATGTTCTCTGCGCCATTATGGCCAAGTGAGTAGACCGCCGCTGTCGTTTCGCCAAGGTGCTCTCCTAACCCGTCGCACATAATTAGCGGTTTTTCAGCTGAATTCCCTATTGCTGACAGCGAATGACTGCAAATCCCTTCAAGATCATTATTGAAGTTCGAGAAGTAGAGCCCCCAACCGTGGATGCAGAGGTAGTTGTAGTCTGTGGGATGGCTGGCAGCCCGATTGGCCTGCCCACGCATCGTCGGGCACAGAAAGACCTGGCGGTTCTTCGTATATGTCTGCAGTAAATCAACGAGAAACAGTGGCTTACCGGAAGAATCAAAGTGGGTGTTTGGCGGAAAGCCTGTTGTGTTGTCGTTGAAGTTACAGACCGGATAGGTCTCGTCGTAATCCTGGGTGTACATTGCGACCGCCTGGCCAATCTGCCGCAGGTTGGACGTACAGCTCGCACGCCTTCCTTCTTCTCTCGCCCGCGCAAACACCGGAAAGAGAATCGCAGCAAGAATGGAGATAATCGCGATGACAACTAGAAGTTCAATGAGAGTGAAGGCGGAGTTACTTAACCTCAACGACTGACAAAACCTTTCTCGGTGCGCGGCAAGCAGCGCAACTATCTATGCAGCCCAACTACCGAGGGGCTAGTACCTGTGCGCTGCGGCACGGCAGATATATCTGGACGCTCTGATCGCATCCATACATCGGCACACTCTGCATCGGATAAACGGCGCCGGACGCAACACGTCCGGCTCCTTCAAATTCCAGGTCATCCGTGTTCAACACCACCCGGTAATCGACAGCATCCGGAACAGGTATCCTTAGATCCGCCACCGATTCCGTTGGATGGAGATTATACGCGAATACCAGTGGTCCGCGCCGGTACACGATCTGATGCGTATCCTGGTGAAGCGCTAGCTGAGCAATTAATGGATCTGTTAACAGATTGTACGTATTGTCGAGGCTCATTAACGCCGCATCGAACCGGTTAATTCCCGCATACCTAAGGCTGGGATTATCCACCAGCGACCATTGCCTCCGCGCAAAATGATGGCTGAACCCGTTGCCTTCACGAGGAAAGTCGATCCACTCCGGGTGCCCGAACTCGTTCCCCATAAAGTTCATCCACGCCTCACCGCCAAGCGAAAACGTGAGCAGACGGATCAGCTTAAGCAGAGCGATGCCGCGATCTACTATGGGGCTAGGAACCCCTCGTAACATGCTCGTGTACATCTCGGCATCCATCAGGCGAAAGGCAAGGGTTTTGTCTCCCACCAGCGCTTGATCATGCGACTCTGCATAGGCCACATGCTTTTCGCTTGCACGGCGGTTGAGCAGGGTTTGGTACAGACTTCCAAGATCCCACTCCTCATCGGCCTGCTCTTTCAGGAGTTTGATCCAGTTATCCGGCAGCCCCATAGCAAGCCGATAATCGAACCCGAGGCCGCCATCCGCAACGGGCCGGGCCATGCCCGGCATACCCGATACATCTTCTGCGATGGTGATGGCATTGGGATGCAGAGTGTGGATAAGGTCGTTAGCGAGCATTAGATAGATCACAGCGTCGGTGTCGACGTTCGCGTTGAAATAATCGTCATAACTGGAGAACTCCGCGCCGAGGCCGTGATTCAGGTAAATCATGCTCGTAACGCCATCGAATCGATAGCCATCAAACCCGAACTCATCGAGCCAGTAACGCGCATTCGAGAGCAAAAAGCGCTGCACTTCGTATCTGGCATAGTCGAAACACTTTGAGTCCCAGGCAACGTGCTCACCGCGCGCCCCGGCATGAAAGTACTGATGGTCGGTGCCATCAAAACGGTTGAGCCCCTCCAGAGTATTCTTAACGGCATGCGAGTGAACAAGATCCATGATCACGACAAGACCGAGACCATGAGCTGTATCAACCAGCCGTCTTAGCTCCTCCGGGGTGCCAAAATTGGAGCACGGCGCGTAAAAACTGGATACATGATAGCCAAAGGACCCGTAGTATGGATGCTCCATGATTGCCATGAGTTGAACCGCATTGTAGCCAAGTGCGGCGATTCGCGGCAGCACATTCTGCTCAAACTCTGCGTAACTGCCAACACGCTCGCTCTCCTGCGCCATCCCAACATGGGCTTCATATATCTTCAAGGCATGCGTCTGCGAGGGTGGATGGTGCTTAAACCGGTATGGGGCTGGGGGATCCCAATGCTGAGCGGTAAAGCTCCCAAAATCATCCTTAACGACGCGCCGTGCATAGGCCGGCACTCTGTCGAACCCGCCGATAGCTGACGCTACATGCACCTTGAAGCGGCTCTGATGACCAAAACGGTCGCCATACTCCCGGTCGGGCAAAAAAATCGACCACACCCCATGTGAGTCGGGCTCCATAGGGTTTTTGCCTCGGTCCCATCCATTAAAATCGCCTACCAGGGCAAGATACGAGGCCCCAGGAGCCCACTCGCGGTACCACAATCCGGCGACGCCATGTCGTTCCCCACGATTTAGACCGTAATAGTGATACGCAAGACTCGCGCCTCCAATAAGACCGCCGTTGGCGTCGAGCCGATCTCTCGCGGCTTCAAAACTTGTGGTTCGATGCTTCAACTCTGAAGCGTATGGTTCAAGCCAGGGATCAATCGAGATTAACCTGGCAGAATCTGGATCAGTCATTACGACGCTTCCCTCATTTCCAACTTCATCTGCTATCTGTTACCGACATTAATAAAAATGTACAGGTGTTCTTTACCGCCATCCGCGACCACATCTGCCCGGCCATCCTCATTGAGGTCGCCAATAACGGCGCCATGAACATCGCCATCCGGCACCTCAAATGTGAGCGCCTCGCTAAATGTGCCGTCGCCTTTATTCAGGCAAATCGAAAAAACGTGCGTTGCCTGGCTGCCGAAAATCACGTCCAGTTTGCCGTCGCCATTGATATCTCCAACCGAGATCTGGCTCGGAAATCCGCCCGATCCGATCCGCTGTGGCTGGGAGAACCCGCCCCTGCCATCTCCCGTGACGATGCCGATATTCCCGCCCCAGTAATTGACCCCAGCTAGCCCAAGATGACCATCATGTTTGAAGTCGCCAGAGACAAGTTTGCCGCCTCCAACCTCAGGGCTTACATTGGGAACGCGCGTAAACCCGCCTTTGCCATCGCCATAGAACATGTTGACACCACCCGCATAATAGCAGCCCACCCCGATATCGATCTTGCCGTCGCCATTAAAATCTGCAGCAACGATACCGATGGCGTACTGTGAGGTGCCATATCGTGTTGGCTCACCGAAGGTGCCGTCGCCGTTGTTCAACAACACTGCCATGTTATTCGAATTGATATGGGCGACTGCGAGATCCGGCTTCCCATCGCCATTGAAATCTGCAATCGCGATACCATTGGGTCCCGAGCCTGTGTTATACTGCGCCGCCTTGCCAAATCGCCTGGCGCCGAGATTGAGAAGCACCTGGATACAGTCGTTGCAGCTTACTACGACATCCGGCTTGCCATCCTTATTCAGGTCACCTACCTGAATATGCGACCCCTTCTGTGTTATCGGGTAGCGCACCATATCGAAAGTAACACCGTCGCCGTGGCCATAGAGAACCACGAGGTCATTGTTTGCCGTAACCAGAATATCTAGATGGCCATCTCCATCAATATCGTAAACCGCGAGCCCGCTATATCCGCCCATTCCTGGCACGGTAAGCGTTATGTGCGGTCGGAAGGCAATGCCGCCTTTAGATTGCCCGACGGCTCCAGAATCCGCAGTTTTTGTCTTAGGCGCCTCAGAGGCCACCCCATTTGGGTCGTGCTCATAAGGCAGCACATCCTCCGTTACAGCGACTCTCTTGCCATTCGCCTTGACCTCAATCTCAAATCTGAATGCCGTCCTGCCTGCCCCAGCGTCTGATATTTGGATCGTCTGGCTCTGAGTAAGGTCGACCTTAGCTTTTATTCCATTAATCGTAATGGGTACATCGCTCAGCCCCAATATCGTGCCAGACAATGTCTTGCCGTTTCTAAGATGGACGGGCTCGTTTGCGCTGGGCTCGATCGACTGTATTTCGCGCAGCCGGACTTTCTTGCCACCAACGGTTATCTCCCTGTCGGCAAGCGTCGTATTGAAATTTCCTTCCGGGCTGGTAGCAGAGATCAGCAGTTGACCGGTACCTGCGCTCTTACCGGTTGGCTCGGTTGTCACCGTAAAAATATCGCCACCAGCGATAGTGACAGGCAGCGATCGAGAATGATTGGTGTGCGGATCTAGGGTGAAGGTGACCTGGTAGTCGACATGTTTGCCGTTATATGGGGCAATCTTGAACGTGAGGGTGTTGGCGTCCGCCTGTCGGGCGAGCGGAATTGTGCCGGAGGTGCGCTGGATAGAGGGTCGTAACATGAGCATCTGCAAATGGTCGACAGGTATGGCGAAGTTAATCGGTGCGCCCTCTATCGCGGCCTGAATGATGCCAATCACTCTTCCCTGACTGTCGAGAACGGCGCCGCCAGAGCTGCCAGGCGTTACCGTGGCATCTAGCTGAATGCTAGCAAGTACGCCTTGATCCTTGCGAAGAGCAGTTACATGCCCGGTGCTCACCGTTACGTTTGGGAATTTGCCCTCTTCGAACGTTAGCTCTTTGCCGAAGGGAAAACCGAACACTACCAGAGAAGTTGTCTCAATGAGGTCATCATCGCTGGGGGCGACCATCACCTTTTTGTACGGGCCGCCGCCCTGGGTCTTGAGCAACACCAGGTCGAGATCTTTGCCCTCTTCGATAACATCCGCCTTAACGGTTCGCTGGTCCTTTTCGCCCGAGTTAAGAACCAGAGTTACGGTAGTGTTGTCGCCAACTACGTGCTTGTTAGTAACAAAAATGCCTACAGAATCTATGCAGAACGAGGAGCCAGTGGCCTCTTTCGTCTCAACGAAAGCGGTCGCGCGTTTGCCACTCTCGACTACTGCTCGCGGGATGTCATCACGATGGGGTGCGGCAGCGCAGCAAATACTCGTGATGCTACATATGGCGAGGAGAATACCAGAGCACAATCCGGAACTCTTCATTGCAGGCCCTTCTTTGCTACAGTTTGGCATGGTATAAGGAGAGGTTGGCAACACTATTCGGTATACCGGCAAGGGAGTCCTTTAACTATAGGTGCGCGCAGCAACTAGTGGAAGGCGCGTTGAGTGCTGCGCTCGCTGCTGTGCAATATATGGACGAAGCGGACATTTACTTTTCGCTATTGCCTTCTCCCTGATCCTTTTCCCTCAGGTATAATCCGGGGCGTATGGAAACGCGTGCGTCCGATACAATGATGTGGCGTTCTTTTGGAAGGGGACTGTTTATCAATGACAGATTTTAACGAAGACGGGATCTCCCGAAGGCGCTTCTTGGGCGCCGGGCTCGCATTGGCGGGCACTGCCTTCTCGGCTGCCAGCCTCGATGCATTCGCACAACAGGGCGCTCCCCGCAGAAAAGTGGTCGTATGGTCTGAGGGCACGGCTCCGAAAAGCGTCTACCCTAACGATGTGAATACTGCCATCGCTGAGGGCCTGAAGGGACTGCGCAACTGGGACGTCGTGACGGCCTCAATCAACGATCCGGAGCAGGGCCTAACGGATGAGCTGCTGAAGAGCGCGAACGTGCTGATCTGGTGGGGACACAAGCGCCACGACGATGTGAAACAGGAGCTTGTTACCAAGATCGTAAATCGAGTTAAGGATGATGGCATGGGTTTCATTGCGACCCACTCTGCCCACTACTCCAAACCGCTGAAGCAGATCCTCGGCACTAACTGCGGCTGGAAGTACTACATCAATGATGGCGCTAAGCTCTCCGTCGTGGTCAAGGACTCGACACATCCAATTGCGCGCGGCGTAAAGGATTTCGACTGCCCGAAAACCGAGCGCTATGGCGACCCGTTCGAGGTTCCCAAGCCGGAGGCATTCGTTTTTGATGGCATCTACACGCTTCCCAATGGCACAACAGAGCACTCACAACAGGGCTTGACCTGGACTGTTGGCAAGGGCCGTGTCTTCTATTTCCAGCCCGGCCACGAAGACTATCCGATGTACTTCCAGGAAGAGATCCGCGCCATCTTCCGCAATGCGGTGCGATGGGTTGGCCCCCGCCGCGCGAACCCGGCGAACGTGTAGTAGGTTGTTGGGGTACAGGTGTTGGACGGCACGTGCTCAATACGGAAGCGGCGGACGGGTTCGAGTGGCAATAAGTGGAAAAACTGGTCCCCCTCCCCGACCCCTCCCACATTTGCTCGCTAGGGCTCGCGGGGAGGGGACAAGTTAGCCTCCGGATGTGGGCGGGACAGGGCACCCCTGCTAGATATGGGGTTTGCGCAGCAATGAGCACGCTTATGTTCCCGGCTATTCCAGATTAGGTAGAAGGATTGGATGGCGTAAAGCCCCTCAGCCTGAGTGCGTTCATTACCACGGACAGGCTCGAGACGGCCATCGCACCCGATGCGATGGCCGGGCTTAGCATTGTATGCATGAGAGGGTAGAGCGCTCCTGCAGCCACGGGGATACACAGCGCGTTGTAACCGAACGCAAACATTAGATTCTGGCGTATGCACTTCATAACTGCGCGCGACAGCTCAATAGCATCTGCCACTGCATTTAGATCGCTCCGCATCAACACCAGATCCGCCGCTTCGATTGCGATATCCGTTCCGTTTCCAATCGCAATTCCAACATCTGCCGAAGCCAACGCAGGCGCGTCATTGATCCCATCGCCAACCATTGCCACAGTTTTATGGGTATCGGCGCGCAGTCGGCTAATCTCGTCCGCTTTGCCCGTTGGCCTAACATCGGCGATGAATTTTTGAATCCCTACCTCAGTGGCAACAGTCTTTGCTGTTTGAGCGTTGTCACCCGTGATCATTACGGGCTCGACACCTAACGATATCAGCCGAGAGATGGCTATTTTCGCGCTTGGCCGCACGGTATCCGCAACAGCGAGCACCCCACACAGTTTTCCATCGATTGCTACCATACCGATGCTGTTACCAGCGGCCTCGAAACGATCTCTAGCTTCTTTCAATTCACCGGACACATCGACTCCACTCTCGTGCAGATAGGTGGAGGTGCCGATCTGAACGCTCTTCTCGTCCATTGTTCCCTGCACGCCCCTACCCGGGACTGCCTTAAATCCTGCCAGGACACCATTGGGCTCGACACCACGATCTCGCGCGCCTTTGACAATCGCTTCGGCCAGCGGATGCTCGCTTGAGTTTTCCAGTGTGGCAGCCAGCCGAAGCAATTCGTCTTCTGCAGTTCCAGGTGCGCAGGCGATCTGGACTAAACGCGGCTTGCCCTCTGTGATTGTCCCCGTCTTATCCAGTGCTACAATCTGAATATTGTGGGCCCGCTCCAAAGTCTTCGCATCCCTAATCAATACCCCCAGCCGCGCTGCGGCACCGGCGCCTACGGTAATTGCGGCAGGAGTTGCCAGCCCCAACGCGCATGGGCAAGCGATTATGAGTACGGATATCAGCGCATTGAGCGCCAGCGTTGGCTGATGCTCAACGAGGAACCAGAAATCGTACGCAGCAATAGCAATCGTGATAACTGTTGGTACAAAATACGAGGTGATTCGGTCTGCAAACTGCTGAACTGGCGCCTTGCTGCTCTGGGCACGCGATACAAGAGCGACAATTTGCCCGAGCGTGCTGCCTGCTCCCAGTCGGGTAGCTCGCACGATGAGCCTGCCATGTTGATTAATCGTACATCCCGTAACAGCTTCTCCAACCTGCTTCTCTACCGGTATGCTTTCGCCAGTAAGCATGCTCTCATCAACGGTTGAATGTCCTTCGAGCACCACACCGTCCACCGGTATCCGTTCTCCAGGGCGTACCGCGATTCGATCACCTGTGCGAACCTCGTCAAGAGGGATCTCGAGCTCTTGGGTACTTTCAGCACGCAGAACACGTGCCGTTGCTGGCTGAAGATCGATTAGTTTGCGGATCGCATCTCCTGCGGAACGGCGCGCACCGCTCTCCAGAGTTCTGCCAAGGAGAATTAGCGTGATGATGGCTGCGGAGGATTCGAAGTAGACGCCACCCATTAAGGGATGCCTTGAGAGCAGAGATCCGGCGAGTACCCAGAGCGAATAGAAGAATGCGGTAAGTGTGCCGGTAGAAATCAGTACATTCATATCTGCACTGCGAGCCCGTATCGCCTTTACCGCGCCAAGGTGAAACTCCCTGCCAACCCAGAGCACGACAGGCGCAGATAGCGCCAGTTCTGCAATATTCCATGACGGCGTCATGCTCCATTGCATGAGAATAGTGCTGTGGGCAATGTGAGGCGCCATTCCGAGCGCGATCACCGGCACCGTCAGGGCTGAGGCTATCGTCAGTCTCTTTCGATCGGCGAGAAGTTCAGCGGCTTTCTCCAGGCCGGAATCGCTTTCTCGTTTTCGCCGCTCCTCAAACGTCTCGTTAGCTACAATCGTCGCGTCATAGCCAGCATTCTCGATCGCATCGACAAGCTGTGAGCTAGACGGTTGAGGTGTCGTAACGCTGACCGTAGCCTGCTCTGCAAGCAGGTTGACGGAAGCAGAGTTTACGCCGGCAACGCGCTGCAAGGCGCGTTCCACCCGGCCAACACAGGCGGCGCAGTGCATACCGGTTATGTTGAGCGTGACCTCCAAGGCTTCTGGAACAGCGACTGAGTGTTGGGCGCGCTCCTTGGGTTCAGAGTTGCTGGCTGGCCGAAAGAACAACAGATTGAAAACGATTGCCCCAATGCTGCCCAGGGCTACCATCACGCTTTCGGCGTTCATCTGCGCTGACCTGTCTCGGGCCAGATGCGATAGAGCTTAGCCCCATGAGGATCGATCTCAGTATCGATGCCGGATCCTGGCTGAATCTCTTTCCGTAACCAAACATCCCTCACTTTGGTGGCTTTAAACATTAAGGTATCCCATGTTACGCGCACGGGAAGCTTCATCCCAATTCGATTGAAGAGCCCGAGTGCAACGCTGCCATCAGCCAGTTCCCTACGCCAGATCTCCACGCCGCTGGCATTCCCGCCCGTCTCCACACGAACGGCCTGTTTACCAAGTGGATCCTGGTTAATCGCGAGGACCTCGTCGTTAGTGATCAGCGACAGGGTCCAGCGATCATTATCCGGCAGGTGCATTCCGAGCATTAGTGGCGAGGGCGCAAGCGACCAGAGCGACATCATCGTGATCTGTTCATCGTGATTGAGCCCGCTTTGCCGATCCGGGCCAACACTGCGACCAGACACACTTACATGCCCAAGCGGGATCATGTCGGCGTCAGGCCAATGCCCGGGTCCGCCATTTCCCAGCCATCTGCGCAGCAGATCAAACTGATGATTTACCGAGCCCCAGTTATCCCAAAAATCGCCAGAAATTCGCCAAAGGTTGGCGTTCACACTAACATTCGCAGCCTGCTCCACAGGAGTATCGCCAGGCGATAGGCTCAGCACAATCGCTCTGCCACATTTCTGAATGGCCCGATGCACTGCCTCAATCTCACCCTTCGAGTAGGGCGCTGACATGTCGTCCACTTTGATATAGTCCACACCCCAGGCCGCATAGAGCTTTAAGAGCGAGTCGTACCAGGCCTGGCCGGCAGGCTTTGAAGCGTCTACACCGAACATATCGGAGCACCACGGGCAGGTGTTGGAGACGATTCCCGCATCTGCCGCTGTGAAATTGGAGCCTTCGATGGGAGTGTTTTCTACGACAGCTTCTCGCGTAATACCGCGCATTACATGGATACCGAACTTAAGGCCCATTGCGTGAATACGATCTGAGAGAGGTCTGAATCCGCGACCCTCCGTCGCAGAAGGAAACCGGTTGGGTGACGGAAGCAGTCGCCCAAAACGATCCATTGTCAAACCTTTTCCCTGATGGATATTCGCATCGTTGGGATTCTTCGACGCATTAGGGTCATACCAGCGGTAATCGACAATCACATACTCCCAGCCATGCGGATGTAGATATTTTTGCAAGTATTCAGCATTTGCAATTACCTCTTGTTCAGTGACATCGTCGCCAAAACAGTCATAACTGTTCCATCCAAGCGGTGGAGTAGGCGCCAATTTACCATCAACGCTCAGTGTCACACCCTTCTCAATCGATCCAACGGCGTTCTTAACACCAACCGAAATCTTGATATCTGACGAGGCGATCGCCGAGGGCACATTGCCTGCAATGATACCGGTCTCAGAATTTAGCTTCAGCCACGATGGCAGGTGATGCGCCACATAGTGACTTGGTGAACTTGAATTGCATGTAATTGCGTACTGAAACGGTGTACCGGGACGCGCTGAAGAAATAAGAGGCGACGTTAAGATTGGAAGGGCGCTGAAGTTTGGCTCAGCGATAGTTGGATTGGACGCCGCAGGCTTCTGCGTGTGTGGCAACGCGCCATTCACCGTTAGGACTGCCTCTGCCCAATCTGCATGGTCGAATTCAAAGCCGTCGCCCGCATCACCAACGAGCAATCCAAGGTTCTTGATGCCCGCCAGGTCGACATTAACCTCTTTTGCGCTGTCACCCCCATGCAGAACTCCGCTGCTCCAAAGCATTCGGCCATCGCCAATTACCTGGAACTCGGCACTACCGCGGCGGTTAGTCTCATCATCGATGCCGACCCACGCATGAAACCGGGAACTGCCTTTTGAAAGATCAATAAGGAGGAGCCCTGGGGAGTGCGTACCAAATCCATGTTCGAATTTTCGCCCTGCAATCGCAATGGGACGCCCATCTACGCTGTGGTCGATAGCCGGCTTGCCCCATCCCTGTTCAACGACGCTCAGGTCGAGCGTCGTGATCGGGATCTGTTGATCTGCATTGCACACACCATGTAATGGCCCGAAAGAAAGCATCGCCAACATGCAAGTCGTAACCATCGCTATGCCCTCGAAAATTATACAGTCTGTCATCATGTAACGAGAGCCGAAAGCGCAGTGCGCTTTCGGCTCTCAGTAACCCGTCATACAATCAAAACGCTGGATCAGGAGTTGCCGGATCTGCGCTGTCTTACCTGAGTGAGCGGTTTGTATCCGGATGCCATTGGCTTGCTCGCCTTCTGGGCATCCTGACGCAGGGACTGCTCTTTCTTCTCGGCCTGCTCAGCCTTTGCCTGCTCCTTGGCTTCGGGAGTGGAACGCTGAACCTGTCGGGCAATTTTTCGTCCTGGACTAGACATTATTTCAACCCTCCTGATATCAGTTTACCCTGAATATTCACCTTGAGCAGGATTACACTCGGGCTCGACTGGTAACGGCCGGGCACGAATCTTGAACGTATGGCACATTAGAAGTAATGCCAGGTCGTAGGTCTGCAACCTGCGCACAGCATGGTTTGACGCTTCCGGGTATAATTTTCGGCACTAACATGGACTACAAAATGGCTCAAGACTCAGAACCAAAACCACACTCTGCCACACCGATTCTCATCTCCCCGGTTGTCGTGGCGATAGTTTTAATCTGTGTCCTCTATGGCGCCGTGTTTATGCACTGGCTTGCCGACTGGAACGCACCTGGCAAGTTTTATGCTCCTGTGCTCTTTGTTCCTATCTACTTCGTTATCGATGTATGGCGCAAGGCAAAATCCCAGGCCACGTTGGTGAAGCCAACCTGGATAGGAATCGTACCTGCCGCTTTAGGATTGCTTTTAATGCTTGCCGGAATTCGCCTCGATATTGTTGCAATTCAGTCCATCTCATTTGTGTTTGTGCTGGTCGGCGCCTGTATAGTCACAATGGGTATCCAAAGGACACGGCAGTTGGCTGCACCGTTAGCGCTCATTGCGGCGGCAATCCCGTTCATTCCCGATCAGGTTTTTAACCCGATAGCTCCGCTGATCCAGCAGCGATCGTCCCAGTTCGCTGCCAGCATCCTAAGCATACTGCAGTTACACACTGTCGAGTCTGGCATGGTGCTGCATCTGGATTCTTTTGTTTCAGCCGTTGAGCCTCTGCCTGCCGGCGCCCATATAATCCTTTCGCTGCTTGTTGCCTCCGCGGCCTATGTGCTTCTGACTAATGGTAATAAGTTCAAGAGACTGATCGTCGCTGCAATCGCAATTCCCCTGAGTGTGGCCATCAACATTCTGCGCCTGGTTTTTGAGGGTGCAATTGGCGAGCTGACAAACCGGGAAATAGCCGTCTTTTACCACGGCTACTCTGGTTTTGCTGCTCTCCTGCTGCTCGCCGTGCTGCTGCCCTGGATTTCGCTGAAACTCGGCTGCAGACTTAGATCGACTTCCGATCTGTCTGCGGAAGAGTCGGTTTTGAAAAGTCTCACTGCCGACCTGAAAGCGGCTGTTCGAGATACGCTATCCTCGAGGCCAATTAGCACGATGACACGCAAAGCGTTACCACTGGTTGTCGCTACAGACTGTTTGTTTCTCGTCGGTATTGGTGCGCGTGCGTTCATTCTGCGGCCGGTCCACCCGGTTACGCCTATTGCGACGTTCCAGGTACCAATGGATTTCACGTGGGATGGCGTGCGTTACACATCAACCACGCGTGCGCAAGATCCGATGCTGGATCGAATAACTCAGGCTGAAGCGGACACTCTGATCCCGACGCGCGTCATCAATCGCATTTACAAAGGCAGCGACGGATCTCTGAACCAGGTATTCATCACCTGCGGGTCGGGCAGAACTACTTTTCACGATCCTCACGCTTGCATGCGCGGCGCTAACACGCCCATGACAGACGTTGCGCGGCCGGTGATTACCACGCCTCGAGGTCCATTGCAAGTTCAGGAGTCCACGTTTCAGGATGTCGGCATGCCAATGCCGACGTTTATGATGTATTGCTACGTTGTTAATGGCACAGTAATGCAAGACGCCAAGCAGATCCGCGGTTCTATAATGCATCAGATGCTAGTTAACGACACCGGTAAGGCATCCTATTTCGTTCGGTTTATGCCCGTTAACATTGGTGAGACAGCCATCCGAAAAACCCAGCTAACGCATTTTATGTCTGGCCTGTGGAATGAGATTGCGCCGGTTATGAAAGGGGAGGCGCCGGCTCAGGCAGATCCTTCTCCTGTGGTTGGTACGGGAAGCATAACAACGCAATAGGCTTACGATTTGAGTCGTTGAGGTCGGAAATAGCGGGTCCGAACAAGGCAGGGCCGGTAGATCTCGAATAATGATCGACCGGCCCCGGTCCAATTCAAACTTAATGCATCAGTTCGTCTGCGGCTTCTGCGTCGCTCGCGGGTTCTGCTCGACCACCCAGATACTTCGCCAGAAAGATCTCCGTCGCGGCGAAGAACTTGAATCGGTTCTCAGGTCGCGCGAACCCATGGCCCTCATCAGGAAAGAGCAGGTATTCCACAGGCTTGCCGTTTCGGCGCATCGCCTCGACAATCTGATCACTCTCGGCCTGCTTTACGCGCGGGTCGTTTGCACCCTGTCCAATGAGAAGCGGCGCGACGATTCGATCTGCAAGATGCAGCGGCGAACGCGATTTAAGAAACTCCTGGTCTGTGTTTAGGTCCCCAACTCGCTTCGCCATCATGGCCGTTAGTGTCTTCCAGTACGGCGGGAAAGACTCAAGCAGCGTGATCAAGTTTGAAGGTCCAACGATATCAACACCACAGACAAACTCATCGGGAGTATAGGTTAATCCGACCAACGTGGCATATCCGCCGTAGCTTCCGCCCATAATCGCTACACGATTCGGGTCGGCAACTCCTGTGCTAATCGCCCACCGCTTCCCATCGATCAGGTCATCGTGCATCTTACCGGCCCACTCACGGTCTCCCGCATTCAGGTAGTCTTTGCCGTAACCGGTAGAGCCTCGGAAGTTAATGCAAAGCACGGCGTATCCACGGTTAACAAGATGCTGCACAGATGGGTTGAAGCCCCACGTGTCGCGATGCCACGGTCCGCCATGCACAAGGAGAATAAGAGGCAAGTTTACCGGAGGTATACCAACCGGAGTCGCCAGATAGCCATGCAACGTCATTCCGTCTCTTGCCGCGTAAGATATCGGCTCCAGCGGCGCGAGAACATAGTTATCAAAGGCGGGCTGAGAGGTAAATAGGAATTCTAACCTCCGCTCGTTACGGTAGTAGATGTAGTTTTTCGCAGGGTTTGTATCGTTAACAAAGGTAACGATCCATACACTATCGGCATTGTCCCGGCTGCCTATGTTTATTTCACCAGGTTCAGATGAGGCAAGGAATTCCAGATCCGCCTGCAGGGCATCGTCAAGAACTGTCCACTCCAATTGTGCCCGCCGAAATCCTACGGCCTCGATTACGTGGGTGAGGGGATGGCTTATAACCGCAGAGACGTCGTATAGAGGATCCTCGGCGACAACGGTGGAGGCGCCGGTGGCGATATCGATTTCGATGAGGCGGGCAGAGTTTGCATCCACGCTGCTGATAACCCGAACGCCGTTGTCATCGCCAGTAAATCCCATCAGCCCGCCGAACGATTCATCGGCGCCCCAGTTCAGGAAACTCTCCCAGGGAGCATCAACCGTAGGGCGAAGCCGAATTTCGGTGCTGCCATCTTCGCGCATCGCCTGCGCAGAACGCACGCGAAGCTGATTATCAGCTGTCCAACCGGCTACATCGCCAGGGTTTTCCGTATCCAGAACCGATTCGCCCGTAGCCAAATCGATTCGATATACATCGATCAACTGCGGGTTACGAAGATTCAGCCCAACCAAAAGTTCATTAGGAACACCTGAGCTAACGCCAACCACCTGTGCATGAACACCCGGATGTGGTGTTAAATCTCGCGTGGTCAGGCTCTCGATGTTCGTCTGATACACATGCCAGTTCTCATCGCCATCGAGATCCTGAAGATAGAAAACGTGCTGGCTATCCTCCTGCCAGAAGAATATCCGTATGCCTCGTTTAGTGTCTGCAGTTACTACCCTGGTCTCGCCGCCCGCAACGGGTTGAACCCATATGTTTAACACACCGTCCTGCGGCGCAAGGTAGGCGATGGTTCTTCCATCCGGCGAGATGCTCGGGGCGGCACGTTCCGGGTTTCCAAAGAGAACTGCGCGCGGGATGAGAGGTGTTGCGTCATAAACCTGGGTCATGATAGGTGCCTTTTACCGGATCCCGGCATTCTTTCTTACCGACTCGATCATCTCCGGATCCACTGCCCGTTCGAAGGACCTGAAACCGCCGAGCTTGAAGCCATGTTTCTTCGCGATACCACAAATCTCATCGACCTGTTGGATAGATACGTCTTTTCCTAGCGTGAAACACTCGTACCGCTGATCCAGAGCGAGCATCATCGTTTCGGCCATGCAGGCGTATGCCGTTCCTGGAGGAAATCCGAACGAAAACTCAGAGTCGGGCTTGTCCGGCTTGGGCAGTCTGAACTCTCCTGGCACGGCAACCACGCCACCCTCTATTACGAGCACGTCTTTTCGCTCTTTTGCCACTCGAACAGACACATCGCGCGGTCGCGCGACATCGCAGATTACTGCGCCAGATTTGATATGTTCGGGGAGAACAACGGCATCCACAGCGCTGGTTACTGTGATCACGATGTCTGCATCTTTGAGGCCTTCGGCAATATCCGTGCAGGTTCTTAGGCGAGCACGACCGCTTGCTTTAATTCGATCCTGAACCTGTTCCAGCCTCGCCGTATCACGACCAATCAGAACTATTTCTGCAGCGTCTCTGGAAAGCGACTCTGCGCACGTAGCGCCAATAGATCCTGTGGCCCCAATAATGGCCACCTGTGATTTCGAGATCTCATGCCCTAGCATCTCGCCGGCGGTACGTGCCCCTTCGATAGCTGTTGCAACGGTGTAAGAGTTTCCGGTGGTGATCGCGAAACCGGGAATGCGTTTCGAAAGCGTAACCCCGCCATCGCCAACCACCGACGAAAATGCACCGAGACCTACGATCTCGGCGCCAAGCTCTTTGGCAATTCGGCAGCTTTTCTCAAGCTTGGAGTAGACAAACTCGACCGGGAGTTGCATCATCTGACGAGGCGTCAGAGGGCAGGCAATATACCAACCTCTAGCCTCCTCACCGGTGATTGACCGAACCCCTACCGCATCCGCCACGACGATCGGGTCTCGTCGCTTTATATACCACTCGATCATCGCTTCCGGCATAATTTTCGCAACAGGGTACTTACGACCCACGTCACGCTTTATGTTTATTGGATGGATGATAAAAGCAAATCGCTGCATTATAACTCCGTACCACCGCACAACCCCGCTAACCGTTAAGCTGCTGGATCTGCGGTTTCCATCCGAGCTCTTTCAGCCTTGAAAGGTACTCTTCTGGGGATATTTGGTCTGCAGGCTTGCCCATCAAGGTGATGAGCACAGCCTCCATAACATTTGTGCCAAACGATCTTCCAGAGAATACCGGCGTGGTTGTGATTAGCCTCGCAACGCCACGTTTGCGAAGCTCCTCCACATCCTCCTCCGTTGTCGTGTTGGTCAGAATGATCTTACCCTTGAGATCGTCGGGCATGTAGCGGCGAATCAGGTGAAAGTCGCCAGCAATCACATCTGCATTTGCATAGTACTTGCCATACTTCGGCGTAATCGCGTCCTGTTTCGGCCCCGTTGGGTAAAGGTATTTAAATGGAACATGGATGATAATCGGCAGCAGGATACGAGCGAGTCCTGTGAGCGTTCCCCATGACTTAATTGGAATGTTGATCCCAAGATTGAAGATCATGTCGCCAAAAACAATCGACTTTGCCCTGGTCGCCAGCGCCTCGGCCATTCCAAACCGATCTACAGCACACACTAACAATACGTTCTTGCTTTTGAAATCGACTACACCGTTATCTTGAAGATAAGCAACTGTCTCACGTTCAAGTGTGTGCTTCAGGCCACTTCCATCAACAAACGGCGTCTTCTTCGCGTTCGACCATAGTTTCACAATCTCATTGAAGGTGTAGCGCTTATCTCCAGCATAAATGTAAATATCTGTGCCGCCAACACCAAAAGCGTCGACCTTACCATCGAGTTCGGCAATCTTCTGGCGATATTTCTCCATGTCGCCATCGGTGCCAATTCGTTCAATTTCAAACTCGGTGCCGAAAAAGGTCTCCGTTACCTTCTTATCTCTTTTCGAGGAACCAAGGCTCACGCTGACAACACGATTCATGTGACCTCCCCTTTATATGGCGTACCGAACAATAAGACATTGTGTAGGAAATACCGAACGCCTGTCAAGCGAGCAAAATCCGCTATGACGATATGTGCCTCCGAAACACATTTTTACCCGCAATCGCAAATCCTAACTGCTGGTAAAGCCTTGCTGCATCTCCGCCTTCGTCAGTGAAGAGATACACTAGCTCACTGCCGGCTTCAAAGGCATCATTAACCGCTTGTCGAACAACTTCCGACGCGGCGCCACGTCTCCGAAATTCGTGTCTGGTCTCAACCATCTCAATGCGGCTCATACCCTTTGAGCTAAAACAGGTCGCGGTTGAAACAGGTTCCTCGCCAATGTAAGCAGTATAGAGGCGGATTCGGTCGCACATTGCCTCCAACTTAGCCATCGAGTGCCACATCTCTGGATGCTCGTAACTATCAACTTCGTGAAGGTTGACCTTGAGCCAGGTTTCGATCTGACTTGCGCTATCCGGTGAATCTTTGAGAACCTCGCGCACCGTCACGCCTGGTGAATTGCGTGCTATAGGTTGAATTGGCTGGTATGCGCACATGAGAACGCGCGAACCGATCGTCGGGAGAATTCCCAATCGTCTCAGTGCTGCGCCAACTCCAATCTGTTCCGCTTCTAAATCGATCTCAACACTGCATGGTATTCGTTCTGCCGCGAACCTGGATCGAATGTACCTGGCAATAGCGTCTGGTCCACTCCCATCATCCCGTATATAGAGCGAGCGATTGACTTCTCTGCAATTGCGAAGGTCAGTCCTCCACAGGAACGTACAGCAGGAAGCCCTCTCAATTTCAGCCGCGAATGTGAAATACTCAATTTCATGTTCGAATAGGTGGTTAATGTTCATTATAATAGTTGACTGCCGAACAACACAGGTAATTCGTAACTAGCCATGCCAAATTACCGTTAATTATTACAAGGCAAGGCGCCGACCGAGTGTTCTTACTCGACTGAGTATACTTAATCATCGGGCAGGGCGAACGCATCTTAATTGAGTAAGAGGTGTTCGAGGTAGGGTTCATTCCATCCAGCTTTGAGCCTTCTTGTTTTTATCCCTGCCTTTGTTGT
>CAIXIX010000029.1 GCA_903919615.1 uncultured Chthonomonas sp. | reverse complement strand
TCTTCCCCAACCCCCAACCCCGAGCCCCCAGCCCCTACATTCTCCCCAGCCCCTCTATCCTTATTAAACGGGCACACTTCCTGGCAGATATCGCACATTTACCACACAACGGCGATCACAGTGTCGGTTTCAGCGGTCTGAGGCGTCACTTTCAGGCACGCAACTCGGAGCCAAGATTGAAAGATATGCATTATGATAAATAGCTGACTCCATAGGTTTCCTGACAGGTTCGGTGGTGGATTACCGTAACTTGAGCACTGGATTGTTCTGTTTGTTCGTATAGTAGCGTATGAAACCCAAGACTTTGACAGAACATACAAACCTCTGCGGTACCTGGACAATGACGATCATGTTGCTTATCGTCATTTCCTCGTTCTGCGGTGTGAGACAGATTAACGCGCAAACCAAAGCTCCAGCCAAGGATGAAGCCGCGTTAACGGATGCTCGGATAGCAAACCAAAAGGCACAGCAGGAGTACTATTCAACACAAACTCAGTTGCTCAAACAGAGACCCGTAGACCCACACAGTCAACAGCCAGTTAGTCCGAATTTTCCGGGAATCATCGGTGCCATCGGCGCGTCTATTGCTGCCATAGTTGCGCTGGTATCGTTTGTCCTTAACTACCGCGCGGCGATGAGAAATCAAAAGGATATGCAATTCTATGAAGCGCTCAAACGCTTCGGGGACCCTTCAAGTCCATCAGTAAGAGCCAGCGCAACAACTCTGATTACCCAAATTGGCGCCGAGTGTCAAACAAAGCTAGATTGGATTTGGGTGTGCGTCCCGCGGCTCACCAAGGGTAGACCGTACTTGGCAGCAGCTGTAGATCAACTGATAGCTGGTCTTCCGATCGAGACTAATGATGTTGTTATCGATTCGATCAAGAACGCACTGGAACACCTGGTACCGCTGAGTCTTGAACAATCCATCGCATTGTTGTACAGGGAGAATTGTAGGGCACAGCGCGATGTTGTCGCTGGGCTGATCCGGTGGAAGAGCATGAGATCACCGAATGAACAGAAACCGAGAACCGCGCTCATAGTCGGTGACGGTAACGATTGGAGAATACTACATTCACTCACAAAGTTTGACCTTTCAGTGCTGGACGATCTGGAAACAGAGCTAAAGTGGTCGATGGAAGACGAATACATCGTGAACGCTTATGCGAATTCCGAAGTCAATGAGCAGATCGTGACAGAACGACTAACAAGCGCTGGGTTACTCCTCCGGCAGGCAAGTGGACGATTGCGGATAACTATCGTTCTCTTAAGCAATGCGCTTCGGTTGCTTCGGTCGGATCATGGCTCAGCACTTGACCTTTGTACGTTGTTCCTCGTTGGCGCAGATTTGAGTGGCGCGCGTCTCAAGGGTGCAAATCTCCAACAAGCACGACTTCAACAGGCACTCTTAGTCGGTACAGATCTAGAAAGTGCAAGCTTGGTTCATGCGAATTGCTCCGGTGGCCTATTTAAGAATACGATATTACGCTGTGCCGACCTAACCTCATGCAATCTAAAAGGATACGGCACAGGGGACTGTTCACTGGATGGTGTCTTAGAGGATTCTGAGACGATACTAGGACCGTCGGACACAACGAGAACCCGCTACAGTACATGTTTGGATGGAGCCGACGTTGCCGACACCAAGTTTGGATTTCTGGCCGTGGACAATGAACGCACTAAGTTCATCAAAGTGAACTGGTGGCGAGCCGATTATGAACGTGAACAGGGTAATCCAAATAGGGTCCTCATTGAGAGGCTTGTACAACTGGAACCGGACGTGATGAACAAGCATAGAAACGAGTGGCACTCCTCAGTTCAAAAGTATATGGAAATCAGGAAGGTGACTGCCCCCAACGAGCCCAAAACCTCGAAAACCGATGTGAAGTGACGCAAAGAACGTGGTTTTGCAAAGGCGATGCCAGTACCTTCCTCTAGCATTCTCCATTCCAATCGGGCGGGTAAAAATTCTAGCTATCGCACGCTTGTGACACAAAAAAAGCACCGTGTGTGATCACGGTGCCCAGGATAAATATCGAGTATCTATGAGAACTTCATTCGGTAGGGCAGGTCGATGGATTCAGGCAGGATGACATACTCCGATAGCCAGCCCTGAGGTTCAACGAATACCTGCTCAATCACCTTTTTAGGTGGTTCGATTATAATAACCTTAGCCAGGATGATAGAGATCATAGTCCGCTTTTCCGTCGCCGTTGCGGCATTCCAGAAAATCTCGAACCCGAGCTCCTGGACTGTTCGCAGCAGTGGTGTTAGTTGAGCAAAATTTGGCGCGTGGATGGCGGCCTCCAATGCCGATGTTTGCTCTTCTAATGCGTCTATTTTGCTTCGATTTGTCCGGCAGACGTCTTCGTATATCTCCTGACCGTAAATCGCAATGTGGGTTGCCACGCGATTGGAATGGCTAAACGTGAGCCTCCCTCCTTACTTTGATACTTTTTACCAAACCAAATTGCACTTTGGTAGAATTACGCTATAATTACCAATGCAACATCTTTCTGGTACATACATTACTTCTCTAGATGGTTATAGAACCTACGTGCCTAATCGCTTACCGCCAGCGCTAGACGATCTGCTGCCCGAAACGCATCGAAAGATCGAGGACGCAACGTTTCTGTAGGGACAGGTGAAGATGTGCCGAAGACTGCTGCCTAATGAAAACCTGCTAATTTACAGTTCCCTTCAACGTGAAGCGCTAGCGAGCTCTACAATTGAAGGAACTATTGCCACTCCGGAACAGCTCGTTTTGCTTCAACTCTCGCAGCATACCGAGCGATCAGAAGTTCAAGAAGTCGCAAACTATTCCGTTGCGCTTAGAGCGGGTGTCGAACAAATTGGCAGTAGGGAATTGAGCGTTGGCTTCATAAAATACCTGCATGAGATATTGCTTGGCGGCACACGTGGAGCAAATGTGGCTGGCGCACTCAAGACCCGTCAAAATGCAATTGGTAACCCCGAAGACGGCATTGAGAGTGCGGCGTTCATTCCATGTCCACCTGAGCGCGTACAAGAACTTATGGAACAGCTAGAGACGTATCTCACGGGACCGCATTCTGAGTCTAAAGTAGTTCAATGCGCAATAGCTCATCACCAGTTTGAAACGATCCATCCGTTCGCCGATGGGAACGGTCGTGTCGGTAGGCTCCTAATCGTGCTGCATCTAATCAAACTTAATCTTTTGGATGCGCCTTTGATTTACCCCTCTGTGTATTTCGAAAGAAATCGTCAAGCCTATTATCGTGCTTTGCAGATTGTTAGAGACACTGGTAACTGGGACGTATGGCTTGCATATTTCGCGACGGCAATAGCTGAGTCGTGCACCAATACGATTCAATTTACCGAAGCGTTACGCTCGCTGCAAGACGACTTGCAGGCGCGCGTTTCAGACGTTCGCGCGAGATCGACAGTGTCGCGGGTTCTTAATAGCCTTTTTGGTGAGCCCTTTCAATCCGTCCGAGAGATAGCAACACTGTGTGATATCAGCACGAAAACTGCCACCAGCGCTCTCCAAATACTAGAGCATGAGCAATTCGCGGTTGAGGTGACTCACCGAGCGTGGAAGCGTGTTTATGCGTGTCCTCAGGTGCTGGATCTCGTTTTCGGACAGCAATTCAAACTGCCTTAGGTTAGCGAATAAACGGATATACCCGGGCAACAATCGCACTACTGTACTGATTTGTTCGACGTCAACACCCACTTCGCCGCCTTCCTCACAAGCTCCTCCGGATCGTCAAGCGCATGCTCCAATGCGGCAATCACCTCCGGATCATCCCTGCCGACCAGCGCCACGGCCGCATTTCGCAGCAATCCGCGTCGCTTCGCCCTCTTCACGGCGCTGCCTTTGAACGCCGCGCTGAACTGTTCCTGGGTCACGTAGAGAAGGTCGGTGAGTTTAATGTTGGATGCGATGGCGCGGGGCTGGAAGGCCGGTTCGGAGGTCGGGTATGCGCCGTGAACGACCCCCCCACCTTGCCCCTCCCTCCCTCTTTCCGCTTCATCCTCGCTATGCGTCGGCGCGGCAGAGAACACGGGGAGGGGAACCTTAGTCTCCCCCTCACCTAACCTCTCCCTCCCTCTTTCCGCTTCATCCTCGCTATGCGTCGGCGCGGCAGAGAACACGGAGAGAGGGACACGTGCGTCATCGGCTCTTTCTGTCATCAGATCGGCGGACGACGGAGCATCCGCCCTACCTGTCATCGCATTGTCCCTAGTCCCAAATCCCAAATCCCTAGTCCCTCGCTCACGATTGAACGGACAAACCTCCTGGTAGATATCGCACATTTGCATAACAAGAATAATGCCGGATCGCACTTGACACCTTCTGAAAATAGCGATAAAATGCCCTATCGCGCGATGCACTCGCGCCCTGTCCGGGGGAAGGGACTTATTGCCAGTGCACTGATGTTTGTCGTGCTTGTGTCCTCATGTTTGAGAACACCTTCTTTCTGCCTGAATGACCGGACGTCAGGCGCTTACGAGAGGAGGTCGTCATGTCGAATCTACTGCCATCTAACCCCAGCATCGAGCGTCTCAAGAAGGAAGCGCATTCGCTGCACCTAAAATGCAGAGCTGGTGATGTTGCGGCAATCCAGCGTGTCAGGCAGTGCCTTACTTTGTTTCGGTTTCAACCGGATTCCGAGATCGCCACTTCAATTAAGCTGTCGCACGCTCAGGACGTGATTGCACGCGAGTTCGGGTTCACGAATTGGCCCGCCCTCAATGCCTTTGTGACTATGGAACGTACCAGCCATCGCGCGATGAACGGGGCGATGACCAACCCCCGCATGAAGGATCTAGCGTTCCGATCAGGATTAGTGCAAAATCTGGCTGAAAGTGCGCAGCCACTCTGTTTGAAAGTGCGCAGCTGTTCTGGTTGAAAAATCGCACGGATTCTGCTTGAAAGTGCCCGGCGTTTCTGGTACCACGTTCCCACCTGTTTCCAGCATGAGACAAGT
>CAIXIX010000028.1 GCA_903919615.1 uncultured Chthonomonas sp. | reverse complement strand
TCCGCAATTACCTTGTGAGCAGAGTGGCCCACGGGAAGCGCGGCAGCGCCGATCTGTGCGCCTATTTCTTCCTACGCGCTGCTGGACTGCTGCGTGACGACGGCTATCTCGGCTATCTGGCAACCAACACGATCTCTCAGGGCGATACGCGAGAGGTTGGGCTGGACCAGCTGCTATTGCCAGCAGGCCATAAAGATAAGCCGGATACCGTCGCGTTCTGTAACATCTACCGGGCGGTTAAGAGCGTTAAGTGGCCATCAAAATCCGCCAATCTGGAGGTGGCCAAGATCTGGCTTAAGCACGGGTCGTGGCTCGGTGCATGCGTTCTTGACGACGTACCCGTAAGAAGGATAACGGCATTTCTGGACGATGGCAGCGCCAGTGGCAAGCCGTTCCGGCTCAAGGCAAACGAAGGAAAGTCGTTCATAGGCTCCTACGTATTGGGCATGGGATTTGTGATGGAGCCGGAACAGGCGGAGGCTCTTATCGTTAAAGACCCGCGCCATAAGGACGTACTCTTTCCGTACCTGAACGGCGAGGATCTGAACTCACGGCCGGATCAAAGCCCCAGCCGATGGGTAATTAACTTTTTTGATTGGCCATTGGGTCGAATCGGGCAGAGCCTGCCGGTTAGCGGGGAGACGATGCTGCACTACGCACAGAACGTTGACATCAACTTATCGGATGAGTGGCGGCCAAAGTTGCACTCTCGCTGGGAGCAAGCAGAAGAGGAGAGACGCGGGAAGTGGTTGCGCATCGGCGTTGTTCCGGAGGATTATCCAGGCCCAGTTGTGGCAGACTATCCAGATTGTTTGGCTATTGTCGAGAGCTTGGTGCGACCGGAACGGGAGAAGATACGCAACAACAATATTACAGGCAAGGACCGCGCTAACAGGTGGTGGAAGTATGGTAGAAGCGCTGGTGAACTCTACCGGACCATAGCTGGGTTGCCTCGCGCATTAGTAAATTCGCGGGTCAGCAAACACTTTGGTTGGAGCTTCGCCCCTACGAGTTGGGTATTTAACGAGCGGTTGACCGCTGTAGCGGCTTCGGAGAGCTATCAGTTCGCACTTGTGCAGAACACCTTTCACGAAGTATGGATGTTGGTTTATGGTTCAACGCTTGAAACGCGTCCGATGTACACACCTTCGGATTGTTTCGAGCCGTATCCGTTTCCGGTTATTCCGCATCACATGACGGAACCTCTGGATAGGATAAGCGACGCATGTTATTCGTGTCGCAACGGCATCACGACTTGTCGTGGGATAGGGTTAACGGACGCGTACAACCTGTTTCATAATCCACGCTGCCGAGATGGAGACATCGTTGAGCTGCGCCGATTACACGCAGAAATGGACATGGAGGTTCGAGATGCCTATGGATGGCAACTCCTTGATCTGCAACATGGCTTCTATGGTGAAGGAAAGGACGTCCGGTACACGATTTCCCCGCAAGCTCGCAAGAAGGTCCTTCAACTCTTGCTCAAGCTCAACCACGAACGCTACGCCGAAGAGGTTGCTGCCGGGCTGCATGAAAAGGGTGCGAAGAAGGCGAAGCCCTGGTCCGTGCGATCGCCGGATGGTATGAACTCGTTGTTTGGCGAGGGGGAGATTGAGGAGGCGGAATGAGAGGTCATATTACCGGACAACAGCCCTTCCCCGGCATTGAAAAGCGTTACGTCTCACCCACTCCCTGGCAGATCCGCGAGGATTTCCATCGCCTGATGCAGGAGGAGCTTGTCGGCCCGAAAGATGGCCTGGACGAAGAGTTGTTGACACGCGTCGAGGGCCGCGTCAGCAATCGCTATCTGCTCGGGACGCTGGCTCCAAAGAACACCCACGCGCCTCTGGAAGACGAGATGCAGGCGGACGATGTGGAGAGCACCGAGGCCAGCGAAGAGCCTGCCGACGAGATGCCCCGACCGGCCGCCGACTCCATGCTCTCTACCGCCATCGGCATGACCTTCTGCGTGGATGCCGATACCGATCTGATCCGAATGAGCTTCCGGTGGGGAGTCTATCGCAAGCAGCACAGCGAACTAGGCTTTACCACCGAGAAGCGCGGCGACCCGGCCATGGTCTGGAAGCGCACGCAGTATGAGGCCAGCCTCACCTTTGACCTCCGCCAGCCTGTTGACCTTGCGCCACATGAAGACTTCCCGCTGGTTAGGTTCCGCGCCCGCTCATTGGAGGTGGATGGTGGCACCAGGATGGTCTCCGTCTTTCTGGAGAACGCGCAGGACGGCAAAGACGCAAAAGACGAGGCCTGGCTGTTCCAGGTTTATATGGAGGCATCGCACCCTGCCGGGCGTGCGTGCTTCATCTCCAGACGGCTACGCCACAGCGCCGATGAAGAGGACCCGCTGACACAGCAGTTGGAAGACCACCTCGGCCTGCTCTATCGCAAAGAGGTGGAGTTCGCCATCGGCCACGGTGCCTCGGTCGATTGGAAGGTAAGCGAGGATCTGCGTCGGGCCACCAGGATATGGACCGATCCGATGCCGTGTTACGAGGTGCGCAAAGCCAAGGCGCGTTCCGTCACAAAAGTGGAAACCCGCATGGCAGTACTTGGCAGTGCCTCCCGCGATGAACTTCGGCAGATGCTAGCGCCCATCGTGCCAGAGTACAGGATTTGGATTGAGGAGCAGCGCGATAAGCTGAGCGATAGTGCTGAGATGGTGGAGACCGACCGCGACCTGGATGCGGCGAGAACTGCGCTGTTGGAGTGCGAAAATGCGGCGCAGCGGCTGCAGCATGGCATAGATCTTATCACCGATAGTGCCGACACAAATGCTTATGAGGCCTTCTGTTTTGCCAACCGCGTGATGCATGCCCAGCGGCTTCATCAGCTCTGGGCCATAAAGCGCAAGCAGGCGGAAACACGCTACGCAACGCTTGCGGAGATAGAGGCGAAGGAGACTCCGGGCTGGCGTCTGTTTCAGCTTGCATTCATTCTGATATCGCTGCCATCGCTCACGAAGCTGGATCATCCCGAGCGCTGCGAAAGCGGCAGCGTTACATCGGGTCCCACTGCGGAGTTGCTCTGGTTCTCTACAGGAGGC
>CAIXIX010000027.1 GCA_903919615.1 uncultured Chthonomonas sp. | reverse complement strand
GCCTCCTGTAGAGAACCAGAGCAACTCCGCAGTGGGACCCGATGTAACGCTGCCGCTTTCGCAGCGCTCGGGATGATCCAGCTTCGTGAGCGATGGCAGCGATATCAGAATGAATGCAAGCTGAAACAGACGCCAGCCCGGTGTCTCCTTCGCCTCTATCTCCGCAAGGGTTGCGTTGCGCGTTTCTACCTGCTTGCGCTTTATGGCCCAGAGCTGATGCAGCCGCTGGGCATGCATAACGCGGTTGGCGAAACAGAAGGCTTCATAGGCGTTTGTGTCGGCATCGTCGGTCAGAAGCTCTATACCCTGCTGCAGTCGCTGCGCCGCGTTCTCGCACTCCAGCAGTGCTGCTCTCGCCGCATCCAGGTCGCGGTTGGTCTCCACCATCTCGGCACTATCGCTCAGCTTACCGCGCTGCTCTTCGATCCAGGCCCTGTATTCAGGCACGATCGGCGCTAGCATCTGCCGAAGCTCATCGCGGGAGGCGCTGCCAAGTACCGCCATGCGGGTTTCCACTTTTGTGACGGAACGGGCTTTTGCTTTGCGCACCTCGTAGCAGGGCATCGGATCGGTCCAGATCCTGGTGGCCCGACGCAGATCCTCGCTTACCTTCCAATCGACCGAGGCACCGTGGCCGATGGCGAACTCCACCTCTTTGCGATAGAGCAGGCCCAGATGGTCTTCCAACCGCTGCGTCAGAGGGTCCTCTCCGTCGGCGCTATGGCGTAAACGTCTGGAGATGAAGCACGCACGCCCGGCAGGGTGCGATGCCTCCATATAAACCTGGAACAGCCAGGCCTCGTCTTTGGCTTCTTTGCCGTCCTGCGCGTTCTCCAGAAAGACGGAGACCATTCTGGTGCCACCATCCACCTGCAATGAGCGTGCGCGGAACTTTACCAGCGGGAAGTCTTCGTGTGGTGCACACTCAACAGGCTGGCGGAGGTCAAAGGTGAGGCTGGCCTCATACTGCGTGCGCTTCCACACCATGGCCGGGTCGCCGCGCTTCTCGGTGGTAAATCCGAGTTCGCTGTGCTGTTTGCGATAGACACCCCACGCGAAGCTCATTCGGATCAGATATGTGTCGGCATCCACACAGAAGGTCATGCCTATGGAGGTTGAGAGCATCGAGTCGGCAGCCGGTCGCGGCATCTCGTCGGAGGGCTCTTCGCTGGCCTCGGTGCTCTCCACATCGTCCGCCTGCATCTCGTCTTCCAGAGGCGCATGGGTGTTCTTTGGAGCCAGTGTTCCAAGCAGATAACGATTGCTCACGCGGCCCTCGACGCGTGTCAACAACTCTTCGTCCAGCCCATCTTTCGGGCCAACAAGCTCCTGCTGCATCAGGCCATGGAACTCCTCGCGGATCTGCCAAGGAGTGGGTGAAACATAGCGCTTTTCGATGCCGGGGAATGGCTGTTGTCCGGTAATATGACCTCTCATTCCGCCTCCTCGATCTCACGTTCTCCAAACAACGAGTCCATACCGTCCGGCGACTTCCTGGACCAGGGCTTCGTTTTCTTCGCGCCCTTGTCATGCAGCCCGGCAGCAACCTCTTCGGCGTAGCGTTCGTGGTTGAGCTTTAGAAGACGGCGCAGTATTTCGTTACGAGCATCGGGCGACACCGCGAATCGAGCGTCGTGCCCGAAACCATAATAATCGTGCCTTAGTTCAATGTCACCCCAACCGTAGACACCGAGTACTGCATTATCGAGACGGATATGCATGCGTCTGTGCTCATCCCACTTCTCATCCTGATTTAGTAGCACCTCTTTGTAGTAATCGCCAAGTCCCATTGAGTTGTCCATCTGCCATTTCTTACGTGTTACAACCAGATTGTCGATGGCCTCAACCAACTGCGGAGCATTCATTACCGCCGGAAATGGAAACGTCTCTGCACAGTCGGTGGGAGTATATCTAAGGCCCTTGCCTAGCGTGGAAGCTAATTGAACGACCCAAACTTGGTGAACAGACGAACTGAGTACTCCAAGTGCCCCACGGTTGTGATAAGCCATTACGACTAATTGTTCCGACATCACCCAGCCTGTAGGAACCTCGCTGAATGCAGGTACGTTGCTTACTCGCGCACGGACATATGTTACCGGGTTGTTAGCAATAGCAAGGTAAAGCTCCGGGCGTTTCTCAGCATAATGCCACCACATCCGCCGGTAAACCTCCCGATTGTTTCTGGCACGTTCCGGTCTTATGGAGGTCTCCACAAGAGTTAAGATGTCCGGATAGTCCGCCGCAACTGGGCCAGGATAATCCTCCGGAACAACGCCGATGCGTAACCACTTGCCACGTCGCTCCTCTTCTGCCGCTCCCCAGCGGGAATGCAATTTTGGTCGCCACTCATCCGATAAGTTGATGTCAACGTTATGTGCGTAGTGCAGCATCGTCTCCCCGCTAACCGGCAAGCTCTGCCCGATCCGCCCCAATGGCCAATCAAAAAAGTTAATTACCCATCGGCTGGGGCTTTGATCCGGGCGTGAGTTCAGATCCTCGCCGTTCAGGTACGGAAACAGCACGTCTTTGTTGCGCGGGTCGTTAACGATAAGAGCCTCCGCCTGTTCCGGCTCCATCACAAATCCCATGCCCAACACGATCGATCCCTGGAACGACTTTCCCGCGTTTGCTTTGAGCCGGAACGGCTTGCCACTGGCGCTGCCATCGTCTAGAAATGCCGTTATCCTTCCTACGGGTACGTCGTCAAGAACGCATGCACCGAGCCACGACCCGTGCTTAAGCCAGATCTTGGCCACCTCCAGATTGGCGGATTTTGATGGCCACTTAACGCTCTTAACCG
>CAIXIX010000026.1 GCA_903919615.1 uncultured Chthonomonas sp. | reverse complement strand
TTTGCCACATTGCCTTTTTCACACATAAGGAAAATACTGGAGCACAAATCCGGATACTGCTGTCCAAGTTTGTAGCAACCCTCCAAATATTCCTGAGAGATGATATCCGTTTGCAGTAAACGATCCCATTGGAAATTTGCCAGGGCTTTGAAGAATATTCCCGAACGATGGACTACATTTAATCCGGCTGCCACGGCATCCCGCTCCAAGGTATCCAGAGTGTAGGTGCATCTGTGTCCATGCTCGGACTCCGCCGGGGTGACTGCGGAATTATGCGTGATCAGCCCCATCTTCACAGCGATCTGTCTGGAAGGAGCGTTGGCGTTCGGACACACCAGAAAGAATCTTCCGCCATCGGCCAGCCATTCGTCGTCAATGCGTTTTAGCACCAACACCGGATCGTCCAGATGCTCCAGCACATGGGTCAGCACGATATTGTCATAGCGCTTGGGCAGGGTCGCCGTTTCGAACAACGAGTTGACGAATTGCACCTTGTCGCCCAGTTTTTGTCTGGCTTCTCCAACAGCGACCTCCGATGCTTCGACACAGGTGACATCGTCAAAATAAGGCAGAAATCTTCTGGTGAAGTCGCCTTTGAAACTCCCCAGTTCGAGCAGGCTTCCCTTGTTGAAGAAGGGTTCAAACGATTTAATCATAAAAGGGTGCATCACGTCGAAATCAAAACCATAAGCATACTTGTGGTGGTTCGTGTCTTTTATCTCGTCGTTGTAGTCACGTTTGCCGTTCATGTTCTTCCCCGTTTTTCAATAATAGATCCATAGTAACGAATGGCGGATTCGTTTTGGACGCAACGAATCCGCTCTTTTCATACAGCTTGATGGCGGGCACATTGTCGCTTGCCACCTCAAGACTAATTTGCCGCATCCCCAACGTTTGCACATGCTCGATGCATTGTTTCGTCAAGTCTCTTGCAATGCCTTTGCCCGTCCACTCGCGCAACACGCTGACGCTTGTAATGTAGGTGACGCGACTCTCCTGATCGTTGCAATAAGCCGCTACCAATCCGATCAAGGTGCTGCCCGACCATGCTTCGAATCTCGCCGCTTTGTTGGCGATTTTCTGCGCATAGTCATTTATATTGACTCTGTCACTCAACGGCGGCACGAAATCGGTATCACAACGCAGCAGGTGCTCGGCGAGTTCAGCTGCGGATGCCTCGTTCAAATGATACTCGACCGGTTCGCTCATCGTTCCAATATTGCCAGCCCGAAACCGTAGCGTCCGAACTCGTTGCCGTTATAGAGCAAGTAAACCTTGCCATCGCATTCAAACACATGCGGGTAGCACAGCATATCCGCGTCCCAGTCGCCCGCTGTGACGTCGAGGAGCGGGTTCTCGTCATCACGCATCCAACTCGCCAGATCATCCGACCAGGCATGACCGATACGATAACCGCGACTCTTGTTTTTCCTGAAATCGAAAGACTGGCGATAGCAGAAGAACATGTGGTACCTGCCATCAATCTCGATCACCGTGGGCAGCGCCTGGCTTTCATCTTCTCCCAGACGGTCGGTGATGATCTGTCGCGCCTCTTCTTTAGTCCAGTTGATTCCGTCAGCAGAAGTGGCATGACCGATCTTGTAAGTACGATCCGGTGGAGAATCTTCGGAGAACTTATTCCATCCCGTACCGAAGATATACCACATGTGGAATACGCCACCGATGACTTTCACGAAGCCATCCCCTACCAGACAGGGTTCGTGCAACGATGCTGCCAGCACGGGGCCTTCACCGATGCGCTGGAAGGTAAGGCCATCGTCGTGGCTGATGGCG
>CAIXIX010000025.1 GCA_903919615.1 uncultured Chthonomonas sp. | reverse complement strand
TAGAGTTTCCTGAGCCTGCATACACTCTATCACCGGTATCAAACAATGACTTTGAGGCAGGTTTCCTTAGGCTCAATTATCAGTCGATGGTTACTCCGCCTTCAACGATCGACTATGACATGAACACACATACGCCGAATTTGCGCAAACAGGTACATGTCCCGGGAGGCTTTGATCCAGCGAACTACGAAAGCTTCCGTGTATTTGCTCCTGCAGCCGATGGTGAGCAAATACCCGTGGCGATCGTGCGGCTAAAAGGTACGCAAAGCGGTGCGCCAACACTGTTGTCAGCGTATGGCGCCTATGGCATTTCTTCGCCAGCAAGGTTTAGTTCGGCAGTTTTAGCACTTCTCGACCGTGGGGTTGTTTTCGCAGTTGCCCAAATCAGAGGAGGAGGAGACCTCGGTAAACGCTGGCATGACGAAGGTCGGATGATGAATAAACGCAACACATTCACCGACTTTATTGCCGCGTCCCAGTACCTCATTTCTGCTGGCTACTCAGATCCAACAAAGCTGAACATAACGGGTGGCAGCGCGGGCGGCCTGCTGATGGGCGCAGTAACCAATATGCGACCAGATCTCTTCAACGCTGTGATATCGCTTGTGCCTTTCGTTGATGTCATCAATACGATGCTAGATGAGAGCCTACCGTTAACTGTTGGTGAGTTTGAAGAGTGGGGCAATCCAAAAATCAAGTCGAACTACGATTACATGAGGAGCTACTGCCCTTATTCAAATCTGGAGGCAAAGGCATATCCTGCGATTCTTGTTAAGACTTCGTTTAACGACAGTCAGGTGATGTATTGGGAACCTGCAAAGTATGTTGCAAAGCTAAGAACGCTTAAGACAGACTCAAGGCCATTGCTGCTCAAAACAAATATGGATGGCGGACATGGCGGCTCGTCGGGACGTTACGATCGAATAAAAGAGATCGCGCTAAACTACGCGTTTTTGCTTCAGCAGTGCGGCTTGACTTGAGAGTGATGCATCAGGTGGGCGCCTGATTGAAATGGCCCGATAGCAAATCTTGCTATCGGGCCATTTCATTGAGTCCTATTTCTACAGGTGGCAGCTTCGCAATCCACGCTTTTCCAGATACTGCTGGTGGTAATCCTCTGCCTTATAAAAGGTAGTCGCAGGTACTATCTGTGTTACGATCGGCCGCCGGTACGCGCCGCTCTCAGCCCGCCGATGTAGAGATGCCTCTGCGGCTGTCTGCTGCTCCGGCGAATGATAGAAAATAACGGATCGGTACTGCGCACCAATGTCTGGTCCCTGGCGATTTAGCGTTGTAGGGTCGTGATTATCCCAGAAAACGTCGAGCAAACGGTCATAGCTAACGACCGCTGGGTCAAAATC
Organism: uncultured Chthonomonas sp.; assembly: GCA_903919615.1. GTDB lineage: Bacteria > Armatimonadota > Chthonomonadetes > Chthonomonadales > Chthonomonadaceae > CAIXIX01. The sequence continues at coordinate 1,704 of CAIXIX010000025.1, read as the reverse complement.
AACCTCTACTACCTCCGCGTGGCCGGTAGTATCCGTGCAAACCTCACGATACGTGGGATTATCTTTGCTGCCGCCCTCATAACCAACGGCGGTAGAGCGCACTCCCGTTATCTCTCGAAATGCAGCTTCAACACCCCAGAAACAGCCTGCGCCAAACGTTGCAGTTGCCATATCTTTATCGCCTCTATCTTTTATCAGTTCGTAATGATCAATCTACCATCGGGTACTCGTTTGCCGCTCGGGCAATGGATGTCCCACCAGGTACTCTTCATACGTTCCTGCAAAATCGATAATTCCTTCGGGTGTGAAGGAAAGGACTCTTGTCGCCATCTCCGAAATAAGGTCGCGATCGTGCGAGACAACTAGAACGGTTCCACCAAACTGTGTGATTCCCTCGGCGAGCGCAGACACCGACTCAAGATCGAGGTGGTTGGTGGGTTCGTCGAAGATAAGCACTGTGTTTTTTTCGAGCATCAGTTTCGCCATCAGCAACCGAGAAGACTCGCCACCGGAAAGCGCCTTGGTTGGCTTGAGCGCATCGTCGCCACTAAACAGCATTCGTCCCATCAATCCTCGTACTACCTGTTGGTCGCCCTTTGGTTCGTACTGCAGGAGCCAATCCAATGCGGTTGTGTCTTTCGGTATCTGATCCGCAAAATCCTGAGAGTAGTATCCCCAAGATACTGCCCCACCCCATCGAACTGTCCCAGCATCCAGCTCTAATTCACCGATTAGGCAGCGCAGCAAGGTTGTTTTACCCACGCCGTTGCCGCCAATAATTGCGACACGGTCGCCACGCATGATATCCACACTGAAATCCGTTATAATTGGCCTGCCATCAAACGACTTGCTGAGGCCTTTGACGATACAGATTTCACGGCCAGCTGGTTTGTTCTGTTCGAAGCGAATGAAGGGTCTTTGGATGTTCGATCGTTTCAGCTCAGTAGGCGTCAGGCGTTCTATCTCCTTACGCCGCGATTGCACCTGACTGGACCGTTGACCTGCAGCAAATCGAGAGACGAACTCCTGAAGCTGAGCAATCTTCTTAGATTTGTCGCGGTTCTCGGCCTCTACGGATGAGCGAGCCTGCATCTTATGCTCAACCATATCGTCATAGTTGCCCGGATAGACGATGATCGTATCGTAGTCGATATCAGCGATGTGGGTGCACACTTCATTCAGAAAGTGACGGTCGTGCGAGATCACGATCAGTGTGCCTTCGTATTCGTGAAGAAAACCTTCCAGCCAGTGGATCGATTCGAGGTCCATATGGTTTGTTGGTTCATCGAGCAGCAGCGCCTGGGGACCACCAAAAACCGCCTGCGCAAGAAGCACTCTAAACTTAAAATCAGAGGGAAGCGTGCTCATCAAATCGTTGTGACGCGAGTCCTCGATACCAATACCACGAAGAATTTCGGCAACTTCGATCTCGGCCATATAGCCGTTTTCGTCCGCAATAGTCGATTCTAGTTCGCCCAGTCGGTGCATTGCTTCATCGGTAAATTCGCTGGCGTTGCAAAGCTCGTTTCGCTCCTTAAGTGCATCCCAAAGGGTTGAATTACCCATCAAAACGGTATCAATGATGCGCTCATTATCGAAAGCAAACTGGTTCTGGCTGAGTACGCCTGTCTTTTTTGGGCGGGATACTGTGCCCCTGTTAGTTGGCTCAATTTCACCGGTAAGTATCTTCATAAAGGTACTCTT
>CAIXIX010000024.1 GCA_903919615.1 uncultured Chthonomonas sp. | reverse complement strand
TGCAGACACAGGCCTTTGAGTGGTTGTCGGATCCTTCGTCGTCGCAACCTCGAACGATGTCACGTCGCTCCCGCCAGAACTGCTGCGCAAAGGCCGCTTTGACGAGATCTTCTTTATCGATCTGCCTTCGCCAGAGGAGCGGTGTGCGATCTTTAAGATCCATCTGACGAAACGCAAGCGCAACCCGGATGATTTTGATCTGCCTGCGCTGGCGGCGGCAACTCCCGGGTTCTCTGGCGCGGAGATTGCTGCCAGTGTCGAGGACGCCCTCTATGACGCGTTCGATGAGACCAAAGAGCTTACGTCGGAATCGATAATACTGGCCGCACAGAACACAGTTCCGCTCTCCATGACCATGCGAGAGCGCATCGAAGAGCTGCGGGAGTGGGCCGCCACACGCGCAAGGCTCGCTTCTAGCGCGCGAACCGAAGACATGACCACGATCGCTCATCAGCTTATGGTTGCAAAAGCAACCGATCCGACGACGCATACCATCGTGCCGGACGCGCTGGACACGCGCTTTATCACTGCGCCCTCTGCACCTTCATCCATGGATGATGGCAGCAGCCCCTTTTAAGTCTGGCAGTACTTTGCAATGAGAGATCGTTTCGATTTCCTCGAGTTTGGCGATAAACCTTCGCCGACGCCTGCCGAAGCGGAACCTGGCGGGGATGGCGTCGGCGTTTTGCAGGATAGCGCTGAAGAGAACACATCTGTCTGGAAACAGGGGCGGTTGCGAGCGGTTGAGATCATTGGCGATCCCGGCACAGCCCACGGTCAGTTCGCAAACCCCGCCGGGCTTGCGGTAGACCGTTTTGGCGCTGTCTATGTTGCGGATACCGGTAATCACCGCGTTCAGCGCATCGGCATGAATGGCGAGCTAAAGGTATACGGCCGGCCCGGCAGCGCGCCTGGCGAGATGTGGCAGCCGACCGCGGTAGCCGTTGATCCGTCGGGAGATTTCTTCTTCGTTGCTGAACAGGGCAATCAACGCGTTCAGTGCTTTCAGATAAATGGGCAGCATCGCGGTGTGATGAATGGCTTCCGCAATCCTTCAGGGGTCGCTGTCGACGTGATGGGCAGGCTCTGGATTGCCGATACAGGCAATGGACGTGTGCTCTGCTGGGATGGCAGAAACCGGGCCTACGGACCGCCCCTGGACGCGGCAGCCGGCGTTCTAAGCCCAATAGCCGTCGCTTGCGATGCGGCGCATAACCTCTACGTAACTGAAGGCATGTCCGAAGAGGTCTCCTACTTCGCGAACTACAGCCTCCGCAATGGATCTCTCGGGGCAAACCGCAAGCTCTACTCTCCGCAGCAGACTGCCATCGACGGGCTGGGGCGAATCTATCTCTCCGAGGCAGGAGCAGATCGGCTCCACGTGCTCTCTTCGGAAGGGGAATCGATCGTCACTTTCGATACGCTGAGCACACGCATGGGCTCGCTAAAATCTCCCCTCGGCGTTGCCCTCGGGCCAAACCTCGAGGTCTACGTTGCCGATACCGGCAACCACCGCGTCGTCCGGCTGGCATGGGAATAGGCAAGCCATGAGCAGCATGAAGCGCGTTCAAAACCTTAAGCTGCTCTGGGAAAAGCGCTTTCGCGGTATCTACTCCCCCTCGCACTATGCGCTAGATGGCACCGGTGAACTTACCCTGGCCACACCGCGCCCGCTCGCGCCAAGATCTTACGACATCACCAGCTATGCTCTCGATTCCGCCGCTGAACCCCGATGGGGGCTTTCGGTTGAGACGCTGCTGAAGATGAACCTCTCGACGCGAGATATTGGCCTCGGAATGACCTCCGATGATCTCTATATCTTTCGGCCGAACTCCAAAACAAAGTTTCTTCCGGACCGGCACATCAACTATGTCGACTGCTCTCTCAGCGAAGATGGCTCGCGGTTGGCGGCCCTCTTCTCGGATCTGGCAGGTTCCAGCTTTGCCCTCGCCTATGGCGATGCGGATGCGCGCGTCATCTGGATGCGCGAGTTCGACGCGCCGGTTACTTCCGTTGCGATCTCTCGAGACGGCGCCAGAGTGCTCGTCGGATGCGAATCTGGCAGCCTTACGCTGCTGGATGCCGGGCGCCGAGATGTGTGGCAGTTTGAAATGGAGAGCGCCGTACGAGCGGTTGCCTGCTCGCAAGATGCAACATCCATCGCCTACGCCGATTCCGCCGGCCGGATTGGTCTTATCACGGGTGATGGCACTCGCCTTTGGGAATACAGCGCTGGGCTTGAGATTGTCGCGCTGGCGCTCTCGGCCGATGCATCCGTATGCGCCGCCGTTGGTACGCTGCCAGGCGATACGCAGCAGCTCGCCACCTTAATTTGCATCTCGCCAGACGGCAGTGAAGGGTTCCGACTCGAAACCGACCGCCGTGTTACCGGGGTCGCCTTATCGCCAGAGGGAGAGTATCTGGCGACTGGCGCGCGAGATGGAACCATCTCGGTCTATGCTGTATCCACCGGAGAGGTCGAAGCATCTGGCAGGGTCGAAGCCGCGAAACAGGCTGCGCTTCGCGAGCAGGCTGGTGGCAATCACGCCGCGGCTTGCGCGCTACTGAGGCAGGCCCTGGTCTTATCCCCCGCAGACGTTGCAACCTGCGATCTCTACCTTTCCATCCGCGATGCCTGGTTCGAAGGCAGCATTAAGTTAGCTCAATCCGCGATGCAGGCAGGAGATCTGCTTCTCGCAATCACCCAGCTAGCTGATATTGTCGCCGAAGAACCGCTCTATGTGCCTGCTATTGAGATGCTTAAGAGCGCCCGAGCAGAGAGGGCGCTCCGCCTGGTTGAGCAGGGATTGCAGCAAGAGGACGAGGGAAACATCGAGGCTGCCGAGCAGAGCCTGACGGAGGCTGCTCTGGTTTCGCCACTCGAGAATACGGATCCTCGCCGCGTGCTGGGTACTTTCCATGCGCGCCTGGCAGAGGTGGCCGAGGCTGGCGCAAACACGAAGCTAGCAGCCGGAGATCGCGATGGAGCGCTTCATCTGTTGTCCCAGGCGCAGGCCCGGCATGCCAATCCTGAACGTGCAAAAAGGATTACTAGTCTGCGCATCGAATCCGAATACGAGGCAGGCATGGAAGCCTATAACGCACGCAGATACGAAGAGGCAATTTTCCAGTTCAAGAAGACGCTCACGATGGCTCCCGGCCATTCCGATGCGGCAAGATACTTAGAATATGCTCGACGGTTCTCGCAGGACTCCGCTTCGGATAGCCTGCAGGATCGTTTCAGCAGGCTGGAATAGGCTCCCGCTTGCCGCTTTCCCTCTATATTCACATCCCCTTCTGCGCAAAACACTGCGCCTACTGCGACTTCAACACGTATGTTGAGCGGCAGGAGGCAGATATCGTTGAGCGTACGGTCGTTGCGATCTGCACCGACATAAGCCGATCTGCAAATGAGATTTCGAAACGCTCCGTTGCCACCGTGTTTTTTGGAGGCGGAACACCGACCCTGCTCGGCGCAAACCAGATCACTCGGATTCTTGAGACCGTAAGAAACTGTTTTGATATCGAATCTGGCGCCGAGATCAGCAGCGAGGCAAATCCTGGCTCCAGTGATGCAGAAAAGTTCGCTGCGATGCGTGCAGCTGGGTTCAATCGCCTAAGCATCGGAGTGCAGTCGTTCAACAATAGGCTACTTCAGCTTCTCGACCGTTTTCACTCCACAGAGGAGGCGAATGCAGCTCTCAATTCCGCCCGTTCAGCGGGGTTCACAAACGTAAACCTGGATCTGATGTTTGGCCTTCCCGGGCAGACTTTAGACCTGTGGCAGCAGAGTCTGGACACCGCTGCATCAAAAGGTGTTGAGCATCTCTCGCTCTATGCGCTCACCCTGGAGCCGGGCACACGATTTGAGAGGCTGTATGCCGGCGGCAAGCTGGAGCTTCCGGATGAGGACTCCGAACTCGAGATGTATGAACGCAGCATCGACCAACTGACGGCAGCGGGCTATGAGCATTACGAGGTAAGCAACTTCGCGCTGCCGGGCCATATGTGTCGGCACAACCTGGTCTACTGGCATAATGAGGAGTATCTTGGCGTTGGCCCGGGGGCAGTTAGCTATCTTAAAGGGCGAAGATTTACGCGGGAGAGGCTCCCCGCGCGATATTGTAATGCGATTGATACTGGAAGCTCCGTAGAAGCTGAGAGCGAATGCGTTGACGCCCACACGGCAATGGGCGAAACAATGATGCTCGGTCTCCGACTCCGGGAAGGTATCTCAGCAGACACCGTCGAAGCAAGATTTGGCATCGATCCAATTCGGCACTTTGAAGTGGCGCTGGAGCGATTGATTGCCCAGGGGTTGCTGACGTTGGAGCATCGTCGTCTGCGTCTCACGCATCGCGGATTGCTGCTTGCTAACACAGCGCTTGCGGAGTTCTTGCCGTGATGCAGAAAAGCCACAATCTGGAGGGATGTTGAGCACGGAGTTAAGGCTGCGGCTGAGAGAAAGTAAGTTGCGCGCTGCGCGTGTCTCTGTGATTTCAACCGCAAGCCTCACGCTCGTAAAGCTCGTTACCGGCGCGCTGATCGGTTCCATAAGCGTCCTATCAGAAGCGATCCACTCCGCTACTGATCTCGTTGCGGCTATCATCGCCTACTTCTCCGTTCGGGCTTCCGATAGCCCGCCAGACGACGACCATCCCTATGGTCATGGCAAAATCGAAAGCGTTTCCGCCCTGGCGGAGGCGATGCTGATCTTTGGGTCTGCAATCTATATCCTCTATGAAGTCATAGATCGTCTGCGCAATCCGCATCCTCCTCACATCAACTTACTAAATGCCGGTATCGTCGTGATGCTGCTCTCGATGATCGTCAATACCGTGGTTTCGCGATTTCTGGCACGTGTCGCGCGTGAAACGGAATCCCAGGCGCTTAGCGCCGATGCAGCGCACATCGGCACCGACGCTGGAACATCAACCGGCGTTCTCGTTGGCCTTATCCTGGCGAGGGCTACGGGGCGTGCCTGGCTGGACCCGGCGATTGCAGGACTTGTGGCGACTCTCCTGATCGCGATCGCTTTCAGGCTGTTGAAAGATGCCCTTAATCTGCTATTAGACATCCGGCTGCCCGAGATTGAAGAGGCAAAAATTCGCACGATCATCGAAACGGATCAGCGCGTCCGAGGCCACCACAAACTGCGGACCAGAAAATCGGGATCGGTTCGCCATGCCGACGTACATGTTTTACTAGATGACGAATTGACGCTTCTCGCAGCACACTCCGTTTGCGAAGAGCTAGAAGACGCGATTCGCTCCACCTTCCCTGGCGTCATCGTCAATATCCACATCGAACCCTACCAGTATGAAATCAATCACCAGCGAGAAGTCCACGGGGTTGAGGGTGATACGGCTGGTGAGGGCCGATAAGGTTAGACGCATCGTTCCTTCGTGATTGCCTCGTATTTTGCGGAATTTTGTCGATCCCCTGCCCCGACCCCAACTATGAATATTTCCACCAATCAAATTCAGTGTTGACAAGTTTCTTTCGCTGTGATATTATATGTAGACATTAGTATACTATAAAACACGATCGCGGGAAAGGCGCAACAATGACTAGAAGAAGACAGACCCAACAGGACGAGGATTACGTGGATCGCAGGACCAAATCTCACGGCCCGCGCAGGATGAAGTCGCTTCGTCTATGTGCTGGAACCTGGGAAGAGGAGGAGGCTAAGGAGAGGATTGCAGATGAGCTGTTGAAAGCGGCTGAGCTTCCCCGCGCTGCCACATGCAACCCTCCGCGAGCCTATTCCGAGGCGGGACTCGAACGCAAACGGCTCGGACGATGCGTTGTACGACTCGACGATGCCTCCGAGAGCCTATTTGATGATCGACCCTCTCAAAGCTGGGTCGACGAACTGAAGTTCATGATGTCTGTAACAGAGCTCAGCCGCATGGAGCGTTTCTTCTTACGCGCCTGGATGCTTGGCTGGACCCATGATGAGGCAAAAAAGCGCTGGATAGAGCAGTCCGGTCCCGATGGCAAGTTCAAGGTAATTACGGTAATTCGAAAAGCGATATCTCACTGTTTCGACAACTCCGGCATCACCTTCGATGCGGTATCAAAACAGAGCATCTATCGCAAACCAATGCGAAAGCGGGATACTCACCACAATGCAATCTGCCGTCACTGCAGCGAGCCGTTCATTCTTGGCTTTGGCGATGGCGCCTACTGCTGCACAACATGCCGCTTCGCCCATGCTATGGGAGGTTAGTTTGATGTGCGCCCTGGGATGCTGCGCCATAAATGGCACACTCCGCTCCGGTGCGCAGCGCCCAACCGCTGTCCCCATAGGACCAGTGCCACCACTCCTCGGGATAGTTGGAGAAGCCTCCTGATTCCATCGCGATACGAAGCAGATCGCGGTTTGAGCGCGCCCCTGCGTCCAGCTCCGGGCAATCGAAGCGCTGGAATCCAACATGGCGCGGCCCCATCCAGATCGGATTGCGTTCGGCATTCACGATCCTAACGTCAACCGCGCCACCCGTTAGATGAGGGGCTGGTGTATTTGCGAATGGGGATGCTACAAATCGGGCCGCTGCCTCACGAATGAGCGAGCGCGACCAGTACGGTCGAAGGACCCGAACCGCCATGCAGGCGATTCGATAAAATCGGGCCTGCTTCTCAGAGCTCCTGAACGCATCACCAACACGAATGCGGCAGCCCGGAGTTGCCGCATTCAATCTTTCCTGAGCTAGCGTGAGCCTTTGGGCCGCTCCGGCCCGAAGCAGATAGAGCTCATCTGATGCGAACACGATATCGGGACACGCAACGCGGAGATCCACAAGCGGCTCCCCGCACTCCTGAATTGAAACGGAATCGAGACGCGCCAGCGTCTCCGCATTGTGGGGATCGGGATAGAGATCCTCTGCACAACGCGCCCGGAGCGGAAGCAAACGAAAGGTTCGCTTCTGTGCATGATGAGATAGCTGCTCTTTCTCCTTCGTCAATCGCCAAGCTCGTACCAGAGAGTACGGTACTCTGGCCCGGTCTTGATGGAGACGGTGTCGCCATTCACCTGAACGGGCACAGATACGGCTCTGTTTCCAGATCCATCCAGTGCCCACGCGTGCCGAATACTCTTTGCGCCATGGATCTCAAGCTGAAGGGGCACGCCGGAAGCCTGCGTCGGCCCGGTGCCCCAGTGCGAGCCGATGCTCGTCCTCTGAGCGTTCCACTGCATACCCAGGTTTTCAACAGTAGAGGCAATGGTAAGGAGCAGCCGCTTCGAGCTATTTATCGGCGAAAGATCCATCGATGTAAGCGTTATGGAGGCAAACCCATTCCCAAACTGCGGGAACTTCATGCGGCAATCGCTGATCTTTAGTTCAAGATCGCGCCCGCCAACAAAGCCCGTGATGCACACGGCAGACGGGCTTTCCGAAACGTAGACGGCTTTGCCTCCGCTCATATCCAGGTGGGCGCCAGGCAGTCTGGCCATTCGCGAGTCGGATTGAGACGTCGGCGGCCCGGCTTCGAGCCCGGCAGTCACCTTAACCTGCATCGCACGGTTAAACAGTCTGGCTCCCGAGCCAGCCGGCCAGACCGAACCATTCGCTTCGTCAAGCGACCTCGATGCTACCGTTACAGTTCCGGGAGCAAGAGCCGGAATTTCTGCAGAACGGAACATCAATGCCGCTGCGGGAAGGAATGCTGTTTTTGCTGGATCAGACGATATACCGAAGTAGCCGTTGATCTTATCGTTTTCGGCACCAGTACCATATTCGCCATAATCGAACAGGTAGATGGCGTCCCAATCCTGCATCGCGGCAAAATCAGCAAATATCGGCACGCACTCAGTTCGATACTCGTTAGGCGCAGGATGGTTGTACTCCGAAACGGTATAGGGCTTCCCTGCAAGGCGATACTCTGCCAGGCCGGCGAGCGTTCCGCCCTCGCCTCGACCCAGTGCAGCCGTCATCGATGTGTTATCAATAAACCAGTCTTCAGAATCCCAGGGCTGATGGGGGAAGGAGGGGTGCTGCCAGTAGGC
>CAIXIX010000023.1 GCA_903919615.1 uncultured Chthonomonas sp. | reverse complement strand
TTAGATTGAACAGGAGGGACAAATGATCGCCCGTTCCACCGAAATACGAACTTTTGCGTTGGCTCGGCTGATGGTTGCCAACTAGCTGCCCGGCCATGGATCAGTGTCGACTTCGCAGCGGCAAAAAGATCGAATGGGACGCGCACCGGCTGCGCTGCAAAGGCGCACCGAAAGCGGACGCATACCTAAGAGAAGAGCGGCGTAAAGGGTGGGAATGGATTGTATAGCAGGGGAGTACGGGCTGGCGCGGTGAAAGTTGACGCAAGCGGTCGGTAGGGTCGCTGCTTATTGCGACTGCGCAGTTTGGTTTTGCTAATCAACTGATTGGCCGACACCACAAAGAAGGAGGCAGACGTGGCAAATAACGACGAGGATATTAACGAGGGATTTAGCGCGGAAGAGAAAGCCGCGATGCAGGTGCGTGCCCGTGAGTTGAAAGCTGCAGGGCGAAAGGGTTCGCAAGCGAAAAAGGCTGACGGTGAAACCGATGTGCTTGCCACGATCGCGGAGATGCAGGGAAGCGACCAGGAGATTGCTGAGCGCCTGCATGCGATTATAAAAGCTGCTGCACCGGAACTAACGCCAAAGACCTGGTACGGAATGCCGGCTTATGCGCGTGATGGAAAAGTTGTTTGTTTCTTCCAGAGCAAGCTCAAGTTCAAAACGAGGTATGCAACGTTAGGATTTATGCATGAAGCTAATTTAGACGAGGGCGCCATGTGGCCGACGGCGTTTGCTTTGACAGATTTGAGTACAGCAGAGGAACTTAGGATTGTAGAACTTGTGAAGAAAGCATTGACGTGATGGAACTGAGAAATACGTAGCTAAGCAGCAGATATTCGATCTGGTCTAGTGGTGAGGTCTGGAATGTGCCAGATACTTTGCACGCCCATGCGTTTAGATACAGAACGCCTGTTATTGCGACAACCGCCATTATTGTGGCAACCGGACGCCTCCGCGTACTCACGAGGCCCACAAAACTAGGCGCAAGTAGGCAAACGCCGATCCCACTAATTCCCGCATCAAAGAGCCGTTGAATTGCATCTCGTGATGTCAGCGTACCTATCATTAGCAGTACAGTTAACGTAGTGGCGCATAACATAAAGGTCTGGAACAGGAAGTTGGTCCGCATAGCGAAATCGCCTTCCGCAGCACTCACCATCAGCTTAACTCATAGAATTCTTCCGTTCCAAGCGTTGGAATGAACTTTCTAGCGAGCCGCTTTAGTTGTTTGCTTTGCCCGATATAAATCCAGTCGTCAATACTTCCACGGAAGCACCAACGCTCCGCAAAGAACTCTCGATTCGCGGTATCCGCTACTACAAATCGCATGATTGGACTATATTGTGGCATTGTATTCTCCAATTCTTCAATGAGACCGGGCCGGATGCCGATACCAATATGGCCTACCAGTTCGCGTAGTTCGCTGCGGTTTGGTCCGCGCAGCTCGTGAATTATCAATTGATTGTGCTTTATAGAAACGCGATAACGCGAGGCTTCAGGATGCGATCGCATTACTGCTTCAACATCGGCAATCTCTTCAAGCAAGAACAGACAAGGTTGAATTCGAGCAAGTGATACGATGCCGTTTACACTCTCTCGAATTTCGTAGCATTTTGGAATCTCATCGACCGGGTTTTCGCTCGGTTCTGTAGAAAAGTTGTAGCGTGGTTTACCTGATCTCGTACGGTTAATTCCGAGGTAATAGATACGGCCTTTACGGTTGGTGTACGTGATTCCCACTATTCACTCATCTTCTTGTTCATTTTGTAACATCCTGAGCTGAGGGCGAAACGCATCATATCCTGGTCGATCTGTTCCAGTATCCTCTCGTGAAAGTGCGAACCTAACTGCATCAGCTGTGAGTTTATACAGTCGACCGTCGATTTTCTTCCTTGCAAGGATAGGGTACTTTGGCCGGCCGGTGTTAAGCCCAACCACTGTCCATCGGTATCCATTGTAAACAAACTCGCGATCAAGATCGGTTGGTCTTAAGCCATATTCCTGTGCGAAGCGGGCAAAGGCGGCTCGTTCAGGTGTAATCGGCTCTCCGGCAGAGTCCCGCACCAGCAGTTGCAGGTGAATCGTTGCGCTGGTATCATCATACGGTCCGCCGAGCGGCCGGATCGAGATGCCATGCTTGTCAGCTATGATCGCTAAAGCCTGCTCGATCTCTGCACCGATGCGGTGAAGGGTAGCTGCATCGAATTTGTTCGTCACCACCGGCCTCCTGAAGACGTGTTCCTTGCAGAGAATTGTACCTAAAGCGGACAGTACCAGTCACTTCAGCCAAAGCCCGGCGAGCTTTCGCCACGCGTTATCGTCGGGCAGGCAAATGAGCGAAGTCAACCTGTTTTCTGCGCTTCGACGGTTGCCCGTGCGTCTGAAACAAACTGCCTCGCAGTATCCGATCTCAGCCATCCAGTCGCTCTGGTCCTCGCGGTCCATTTGAACTTTTTCACACACGGCC
>CAIXIX010000022.1 GCA_903919615.1 uncultured Chthonomonas sp. | reverse complement strand
GCGACGCTCTGTATCTTGGTCGCGCCGGCTGTGTTGACCGCTAGTGCGCAGGATAAGCCACAGAACACGATCAGTCAGATTGAGAAGGACAGAAAAGACGACCATGCTGTCCGACAGGTGACGCCCGATCCGAAAAAGAGCCCGGGAAAGCACGCCGACAATTTATCAAAGAACGTAAATCATGAAATGAACAGAAGTTCGAAGCATGTGAACCGCACGGCGCGCAAGGATTCGCACGCGCTATCGCATGCCCGTCACACCGATCATACGGTCCGTCAGGTAACCGTTAGCCCGAACAAGAGTCCTGGCAAGCATGCGGACAACCTCTCGAAAAACGTCAACCACGACATGAACCGCAACTCGAAACATGTCAATACCACAATTAAGAAGGATGCGCACTCGCTGTCAAATGAGCGCCATAACGACCATACGGTTCGGCAGATAACGCCTAGCCCGAATAAGAGCCCGGGCAAGCATGCTGACAACTTGTCAAAAAACGTCAATCACGAGACAAACAGGATCTCCAAGGACGTCAATCATCTGTTTTCCGGTAAGAAGAAGACCGACGACAAAAAATCGAACTAACAACCTTTCTGGAGAAGATCGATGTTAGAGTTCCGCTTGTCCAACGATGTTCTAGACGATCCCCTTGCTCTGCAGTCCCGTGCTGCAGACGAGGGATACCTTTTCTTCAAGGGGCTTATCGATCGCGATCTTTTGCACAGCCTGCGGCGGCAGATATTGGCTCTTTGCGCCGACGCAGGCTGGCTCGCTCCCGATTCTGATCCATACGCCGGTATTGCCGCACCAGGTGTTGCTCACATCGAGGGTCAACGAGACTTCATGCAGGTATATAACAGGGTGATGAAGCTGGAGGATTTCCACGCATTTGCGCATCAACCTGGCCTGATTGCGATGTATGACGCGCTGTTCGGTGAGGCGACTCTCGTTCACGCGCGCAATATTGCCCGTATGATCTTCCCCCAGGCAATGGAACACACGACGCCAGCCCACCAGGACTATCTTTATATAGAGGGAACCGAAGAGACCTGGACGGCTTGGATCCCGTTGGGCGACTGTCCACAAACACTGGGTAGCCTTGCCGTACTGCCCGGTTCGCATCGACATGGGATGTATCCGGTGTATCGCTCATTAGGAGCAGGTGGCCATAGGATTGATACGGAAGGGCTGCCGTTTGAATGGACAGCATCCGACTTTGAAGAGGGCGATGTTATCACGTTCCACAGCCTGTTAGTCCATCGGGGACTGCCAAATCAGATGGTCGATAGGATGCGTTTGTCAGTTGACTACAGGTACCAGGGATGGTCGCAACCGATCGTTCAGGGATCACTCGAACCGCACTACGGTCAGCTAGCGTGGTCGGAGATCTATGAGGGATGGCAGTCCGAGGTTTATCAATACTACTGGAAACGCCAGGCAATCAACCTGGTAAACAACCGTGCGGAATTGAGAGAACGTTTGATGGTACATGGGTAGGATGGTAATTTGAAATAAAAGTAATTGGGCGACGAATTCATAGATCTTTGCAGCTTTCTTGCTCGACTTCTTGATGACGTGAAAGACCTACTCAAAATCACGTATGTAGAGCAGAGGCATGCTATAAAAAACCAAAAAAGGCGCGGCAGAAACTGCCGCGCCTGTTTTCGTTATGTGGCCACACTGGTGGACGTATCCGCTTACGCAGCCCCGTCAGAAGAAGCGAATATCGTGAAGCTTCCCGGAAGCGATGAGATAGACAACGACATCGGACGTTGCAACAGAGATGAGGCTCGCCATAGCCCACTGACCGTGGCGCTCATTCAGGAAGCTAACTTTCTGCCAGAGGCCGTACCGTGTGCGATTCATTGCCGAGCAGGAGTAACAATCAGCTCCGCCTCCGACAAAGTGCCGCCACGAATGGCATGAGAACGTATAGGCAGAGAGAAGGCAGATATTCACCAGGAACACCAAGGTCCCAAGGCCCATACCAAAGTGATTGCCGCCATTAGCGTCTTTGAAGATAAACGACTTAAATGTATCGACCCATAGCAGTAGGATGAATATCGCGGCTGCGAAAAATGCGTATCGATGAAAGTTCTGAATAATCAGGGGGAACGCTCGCTCGCCTGTGTACTTCTTGCGGCGCATTGAGTTCAATGGCTCAGGTTCCGTTACGGCGCAGCCCAGCGGATCCGCTAAATAGGCGCGGTAGAGCATTTTGCGGTAGTAGTAACAGCTCAGGCGGAAGCTTAAAGGAAACGGAAGAATAATCAGAGCAGGCGAGATGGCAAACTTGCCAAGATGGATGCCAAGCTGAATTGTAGGCGAATAGAATGGCGAAAGGTACTGTGCGCCGCCAAACTGCGACTGACCAGCCGTATCGTAAAACCCGTTTTGAAACGCTCTAAATGTAGCCCACGCGCCAAAGGCACTGAAAAGCACAAAAAAGAACAGCGTACCGCTCCACCAGTTATCTGTGCGCGCGACGACGGGGGCTTTTCCCTCCGCGGCCGCAGGTGCGGGCGCATTTGTCTGAACAGCCAATGAATTCTCCTCCTGAACCGCCTGCAGGACGCGTAATGCGCCCGACGGCAGCGTGCCTGAGCGCCTTAATTATAGCATACGGAACTTACCAGTAATCATAAAATAGACGCACAAAGCCCGCACGTTGACCGTTCTATGGCCCATACAAGCGTCTAAAACGGACCTCTCTGCACAATCATCCAAGTCGAGGATACGGGACATTCAGTTATTTCGTATAACAGAATATAGATCGATGATTTTGTAATGCGTTAACGGAAGGCGATGACCATGAATGAGGAAGTTGCGAGCCTGGAGATCCGTGTTCATCTATGCGATGCCACGGTAGAAACCTATCTGGTTGAAGACAGGCAAGAGGCGCTGCGTATTATCGAGCACATTAATCCCGGCAAAGTCTTTGAACCACATCTGGTTGTGATTGGTTCGAAGCACTCGCTTACGGCTCTGCAAACCGATCACATCACGAGAATGGAATTGATCACCGATATCGTGCCATCCTGGCCGTTTCACCACAACGTTCGGGCGATTCGCGAGGTTAGCCACGGGATCTTCACAGCTTGCCTGGAAGAACACATCAAGTTTCCCGTTCCGCTTGGCGGCGTGTACCAGGGGTTCAGCGAGATCCATCTAACAAGCGGTGAAACCCTATACATGTTGTTGGATGTCAATGCAGACCCGGCGATTGCGCCGCTAACATCGTTAGATCAACATGTATTTCTACAGCAGATGTTTAACTCGTACGGGATGCACGCTCGACGGCATGACAAGGGTGTGGTCTTGATTAACCCGGCGCACATCGCCCGGATGTCGATGCATCCGGGGCCATCTTCAATACCACCCGGAGCCTGGCATGCGAAAAAATCGAGCGGCTAATTCTGCCGCTCGATTGAAATAAGAGTTTACAGCTACTAGTGAACTCGTTAGACCGCCGTCAGGCTAAACGCTCGGCGCCTTGTGCGGCGGTCGTAACGTAAATCGGTGAGTTTAGCCCGGTCGCCTTCCTGTAGAGCGCTGGCACTTCAGCGAGGAATCGCTCGACAGCGCCTTCTGCGACCACGCTCACTGTGCATCCGCCGAAGCCGGCGCCGGTCATTCTGGCTCCATAGACGCCATCGATCGATCGCGCGATTTGTACGAGGGTGTCCAGTTCACGGCAGCTGACCTCGTAGTCCCTCTGCAGACTTTCGTGAGATCCATTCATCAACTCACCGAACCTGACAATGTTGCCTGCCTTGAGCGCGGCTACGCTTTCAAGAGTTCGCGCATCTTCCGTTATTACATGCCTTGCACGTTTCGCCGTAATTTCTGGAAGGCTGCCAGAGAGAGCGTTAAACTGTTCGGCGCTTACGTCCCTAAGTGCGGTGATGTCTGGTAATGATGCCTTAAGGAGCTCTACTGCACGCTCGCATTCTGCTCGACGTGTGTTGTATTCGGAGTCGACCAAACCGCGCTTCTTGTTCGTATCGGCGATTACGATAGAGATGCCGGATTTAGGCAGCGGAACTGCCTCATAGGTAAGTGCGCGCGTGTCTATGAGCAGTGCGTGGTCTTTCTGTCCCAGCGCAGATATGTACATGTCCATGATGCCGACATTGACACCAACAAACTCGCGTTCGGCTCGCTGAGCAAGTAGCGCCATTCGCACCGGATCAATATTGAGCTCTGAACTCGCCTCGAAGGACAATCCAGATGCCACTAGCATGGCTGCAGATGAGGACAGGCCCGCACCAAGCGGTACGTCGCCGAGCAGAGCGACATTCATCCCAGCAGTTCCGAGGCCTTCTTCGTGAAACACCCATGCCATCGATCGCAGGTAGTTACTCCATCGCTCCCTGGTATCCGTTGCAGGTTGAACACCATCCAGCGTAAATGTTGAGGACTGGTTAAAATTAAGGGCAAAGACGCGTACCTGGCGGTCTTTCCGGGGGCTTGCAGCAATCATCACATCGCGATCAATCGCTGCAGGAAATACAAATCCGTCGTTATAATCGGTGTGCTCACCAATTAGGTTGACGCGTCCTGGTGCGCGAACAATAATCTCAGGAGACGAGCCATAAAGTTCCTTAAATCGCGCTGCCATCTCCTGGGCTCGGGGGCTTAAACTATTCGTCATGTTTGCTATTCCGCCTCGTATCAAAGGGGTCCTTGGGTCGAATTGGAGGCAGTATAGCATAAGGCACGGAGCCATGCAACCGCAATCAACCTTGCTGCGTTTAGGAGTAATCTTTGACAATAAGGAGCATCGCGGTATAATATGCGCTGTGCAATTGGGCCGCGCCGTGTGTGACGCGCTGAAACGATTGAATACAAAACGTCGTAATTGCAATAGTGATTCAATGGTCGTAGTGCAGGAGACTTAGTTGATCGCAGGATCCGCCGAACAATTGGAACCAGCGCAAAAGGGCGCACCTGTCGCAGTGGCCAATCTCTTGTTGAGCGTCGTCATTCCGGCTTACAATGAGGAGAAACGGTTAGGCGCCACACTGATCCGCATGCTCGAGTATTTTGATACGAAACCGTACGGCTTTGAGATCCTTGTCATTGACGATGGCAGCACGGACGGTACGGCGCGTGTAGTAGATGCTGTAGCGGAAACGCGTCCCGAAGTCCGTCTGTTACAGTACGATCGCAACCGCGGTAAAGGCTATGCAGTTCGATTCGGTATGCTGCGCGCAACAGGAGACCGTGTGCTGTTTTCTGATGCAGATCTCGCAACGCCGATAGAAGAGGTCGAGAAGCTCCTCGCCAGCCTGGATGCATCGAATGACGTTGCTATTGGGTCTAGAGATATCCGTGGTTCAGAATTGCTTCAGCGCGAGTCGTTTCTCCGAGAATTTGGAGGCAGGGCCTTCAACAAGCTTGTGCAATTTCTTGCAGTTCAGGGCATCCACGATACGCAGTGCGGATTTAAACTGTTCACTCAGGGCGCCGCACAGAAGATCTTCTCCCGATGCCAGGTCGATGATTTTGCCTTTGATGTCGAAGTCCTTTACGTCGCAACCCGCATCCTTGGTTTGAGAGTTGCTGAGGTTCCCATCCGCTGGGCGCATCAGGCAGGTTCAAAAATAAGTCCGTTAAGAGATGGCATCCGTATGGTTCGCACCGTTTTTAAGATCCGCATTTCCCGCTACGCAACCGCAGCTTCTCCAGCTGGGTCCACTGGTCGATGAATACAGCTGAATATGAGCGTATGTATCGGCTCGAAGACTCTTATTGGTGGTTTGTCGGCCGACACAGATTGATCGAGGCGCTTCTGCGCGATCGATATTCCATGGCTCCCGACCAGACCGCATCGCGCGTGATACTGGATATCGGATGCGGTACAGGCGCAATGTCTTCCCGGCTCACAAAGTGGGGCAAAGTAGTCTCTGCCGACTTTTCGCCGCTAGCCCTTCAGTTTTCACGCCGCCGCGGTCTAAGTCATCTTGTCGGCGCAGACGCGATGAAACTGCCATTTGCAAGCAACAGCTTTGATGCTCTAGTTGCGATGGACATGCTGGAACATCTGCCTGACGACAAGGCGGCGCTCGCAGAATTTGCCCGGGTGCTAAAGCCGGGTGGCCGAGTCTTTGCAACCGTGCCCGCGTATCCACACCTGTGGAGCGAACATGATGTGGCGCTCATGCATTTTCGACGTTACATCCGAACCGAGATGCAGGAGCGGTTCCTCGAGTCGGGCTTAAAGATTGAGAAGCTGACCCATACGATGATGACGCTCTATCCGCTGGTATCGGTACAGCGTAAGTTATCGGCCCGCAAACCGGCAAGTGAGCACCCGCAGGCAGCAATGCCGATGGTGCCGACGCCCGTAAATAGCCTGTTGACCGGTTTGCTCTCCGTCGAAAACACGCTCGCCCGAAAGTCTGGTTTGCCTTTCGGCTCCACGCTCCTCTGCGTCGCCTCCAAGACGTAAACCATATCACATATTCACCACGTTCTCCATTCTCCCGTTCTCAAGAGCAGTGCTATGGCTCAGCTACTTCCCTTGGCTCAGCCGTAGTTCCCGCGCGAAGCGCACGTCCCTTCGAAGCTAGTTCCCTCCGCGCAACGGGACTTCCCTGCGGAGCTAGTTCAATCTGCCATAATAGTGTTAGACGGCGCTCGTCATCGACCATTAGCAGGAAGGGAACGAATCATGCAGTACAGAAGGCTGGGCGGAAGCGGCTTGAAAGTAAGCGAGGTTTGCCTCGGAAGCTGGCTGACATACGGTAATGCCACTGAGAATGAGACGGCCGAGCAGTGTATCGATAAAGCATATGAGCTAGGCATTAACTTCTTTGACACCGCTAATGTGTATGCTCGCGGGAAGAGCGAAGAGGTTGTTGGTAAGTCGCTCCGAAAGTATGCACGCGACAGCTACGTTCTGGCAACCAAAGTGTTTTTCCCAATGAACGACGGCCCGATGCCAAATAATCGTGGCCTCTCGCGGAAGCATATCCGAGAACAATGTGAGGCGAGCCTGAAGCGCCTTGGACTAGACTACATCGATGTTTATCAGTGCCATAGGTACGACCCGGAAACTCCACTCGAAGAGGTTCTG
>CAIXIX010000021.1 GCA_903919615.1 uncultured Chthonomonas sp. | reverse complement strand
TCGCGTCCCATGCGTGAAAACAGACTGAACGCAAACACCAGAATCACTGCGCACTTTCAAACAGAATCACTGCGCACATAAAAACAGAACAGGTGAACACTTTCCTTCGGAATCACTGAACACTTTCACCAGAATATGCATTCAGCCGAGAGAGATAGCCGTAGGCAGCACAATTGAGGATATCTTGCTGCTGAATGAGGAACAGTTCCGGATCGCATTCAAAGGCAGCTCCGTCGAGCGCGCGAAATGGGATGGATAGTTAAGGAACGCGGAAGCGGCGCGCGGCGCCTGTGTGTCTTAAGCAAAACTACACCTGGCAACTTGTGGTATAATGGATACAACGTTGTAATTTAAATACAACAAAAAGAGGAGAGCGATGGAAACTACATTTGGCGAGTTTGTGAAAACGCGTAGGATTGCAAGACGGATCACGCTTCGTGCATTTAGCGAGGCTTTAGGTTACGACCCCGCGAATTACAGCAGGATAGAGCGCGGGCAGATGCTCCCACCCGCGAACGCCGACAAACTAAGTGGCTTCGCGCGTGAACTGGGCATAGTCAAATCGAGCACCGAATTTCGCGACATGGTCCGGCTGGCATCGATCGGACGCGGCGAAATCCCAGCAGCGCTTCTATCAAATGAGCAGGTCGTGGCGAAGCTCCCGATCCTGTTCCGGACTCTCGAGGGCGACAAGGTTGACGATGCCACACTGGACGAGCTGTTTGACGCATTGAAGAAGGCATAGCACTGTGCCGATAATTGTGCCTTACTTGGGGATCGATGAAATAGTCAGTGCTGCCGATTCAGTTCTACGAGAACATCAGCCTGGCGGCGGCATCCCCGTCGAGATAGAGGAGATAATAGAGTTCGGTTTCGAAATCGAGATTCGACCGATCAAAGCTTTGCATGCCCGCTTCGCATTCGAGGGCGCAATGTCTTATGATCTGGCCACCATCTACGTTGACGAAACGGTAATGACACAATTTGCGAACCGATACCGCTTCACGCCGGCACACGAACTTGGCCACAAAGTGCTACACAGCGATATTATTGAGCAACTGGAATTCGGCTCACTAGAGGCGTGGAAGTCAAGTATTGCCTCGATTGCACCAGGGCCGTACGGCAAGTTGGAGTTTCAGGCATATTTATTTGCGGGGCATTTGCTAGTTCCTGCAGCGGCACTGCGAACTTCATGTGATGAGGCCACGGCGCTTGCCGCCGAACACGGCATCGACCTTGCTGCCATGGGTGCCGCGGCCATAAGTCATGTCGAAGGACGGATTGCCAAGGAGTTTCGAGTTTCGACTGCAGTGATGGAGAGGCGCATTCGGGATGAGCGATTGTTTGAATGAGATGGAATTGCTGGAGTACACCACGCCGGGTTCTGCGATGGACGAGATTGAGTTGATCAAGCAGCAGTTTCATGTGTACGCCGCAGGTCAATAACCCGGTCGTCGATTGCTGCCGCTGCGTAGAGAAGCGCCTGCTCTAAATCCTCAGCTTCCAGGTCTGGATACTCAAAGAATGGTTCGTTGCGATCGGGGTATGTAGCAATGAGTTGAACTACATGCCTTCCAAACTGGCCGGGCAGACACTCACAGCGAACGCAAAGCCGAAACACCAGGGCGCCGTGGCCTCGGCGATAACCACCTCACAAGCTCAAAACTCTTCTCAATAGCCGTGCCATGGCCTGTGTTGAGGCCATTTTTCAAATAGCAGAGGGGTATTAGGGGAGGCGGCTTGAGCCTCCCCTAACGGGATCGGAAGGGCGGAGCTCTTGCAAATCCACTATCACGGGGCAATCGCTTCGCTCGAAGCGTAAAGCACGGGACGAATTGACAACACGAATAATTTGCGCTGCATGCGCAGCACGCAGCGCTACCACCAGAATTGGGATATTGGATTCACTGGCGAAGCCGGCAGACAGCACATGAAAGGTCTTGCCGCTTGGGGACAAGCGGGCTCCAGATCGTGCGTTCGATGATAGCCGCGAGAGATTAGCGAGCGTGGGAAATTGCCAGTAGACGCTGCAAGCAGCGGAATAACAGACACTTTCGCATGTACTGTGCTGCACGTCTAAGAACGCCAAGCGCATACACGCATAACGCTGGCGTCATTAAGGAAGTTGGCGTCCTTAGCGATGTAACGGCCAGCAGAATGCGAAATTGTCGTGGGCCAGTAGCGCGATACATTACAGCCTAACTCCGCCAAATATCATCACGCAACATCTTGGCGGACTTAGTAGATGGCACCGCTCGAACGTCACATGAATTATCGACCCAAGAGACCTCGAAGACCTGCCCGTTTATGTGTGCTACGCACCGAAGAATGCCACTGGCATACACACATACCAATGGCAATCTTCGAGGAAAATGGCAATCTTCGCGAACCGCCAGGGGACATCGGCTCAGCCAATCCCGACTGTTTGCGCTACAGAATCTATCGCAGCGCCCCTATAGCACTCCATTACCTACCGGATGTTGGCGGCGTGCGACTGCGAGGGGGACGCGGCTCATCCAATCCCGACTGTTTGCGCTACAGAATCTATCGCAGCGCCCTTACGACACTCCATCACCTACCGGATGTTGGCGGCGTGCGGCTGCGAGGGGGACGCGGCTCAGCAAATCCCGTCTGTTTGCGCTACAGAATCTATCTCAGCGCCCCTACAGGGATTCATCGCCTGCCGGATGTGATCACACATCAATCTATGATGCGAAAACTCCGTCGGCATCTCCTTCCAAACTGGCCGGGCAGAAACAATCAGCGAACGCAAAGCCGAAACACCGGGGTACCGTTGGCACGGCGAATTTGAGCTGCCAGGGTCATTACAGCCAGCGTTCGCCCGTGACAATGGTCCGTGTTGAGGCCCTTTTTCAAATAGCGGAGGGGTTTTAGGGGAGGCGGCTTGA
>CAIXIX010000020.1 GCA_903919615.1 uncultured Chthonomonas sp. | reverse complement strand
CTTTCTGGTGGTCATAGCAGTGGTGTCCCACCCGTTCCCATCCCGAACACGGTAGTGAAACCCACTCGCGCCGACGATACTCGAGGGGCAACCCTCCGGGAAAATAGGTCGCCGCCAGAATACTAAATACAAGGCGCCCCAACTCAATGGAGAGATGGGGCGCTTTGTCCGTTTTGGTGGAGTGTCATCATGCCACACAATTGCACATTAACAAGAAGAGTGCGAGGGCTGCTGCTACTTTTTGTACTCATTGCGAGTGCGCTAACAGGGGCTTATGCGCAACCTGTCTCTATTTCGTCACAGACCAATACGTCGATCGATGCAGGTATCGTCAAACTTGGCTATGCTGCAGATTTTGATACGATCGCTACGCTTGTAAAGGATCGGGTCTTTGATCCGCATGTAAATCATATCAACTTAAGGGCTCTGATTGCAAAATACCGTTCAAGACTGGATAAACTCAATTCTAAAACCGAATTTGAACTGTTGGTGAATGATATGCTTCGTGGGCTTGGCGTATCCCATGCCAGCTATGTGACAGATGATGATTTCGAGTTTTATATGTTTCCTTCTGTTACAAACCGGGATATGAACGGGCATGTTGTTGAGCACATCGGTATCATTGGTATCAGAAATTCTGAGGGCTTCGTAGTTCAGTCAGTCCTGGATGCAAGCCCGGCGTCTGACGCTGGTATTGTTAAGGGTGACGTTATTCAGGATGAGCCTGGCAGCTACTTCTGCACAGCTTCAACGTTTCGAGGGCGCTCCGGTAAGCGCGTGTGGCTTCATATTCAGCGTGGTTCTGCAACTTTCACTCTTGAAGTGGTACCAGTTAGCCAGAATCCACTGCGAGCGTTTCTTAATGCGATGAACGCGAGCGCGAGAATTATTGAATATCGAGGTCGGCGGATAGGTTATGTGCATCTGTGGACGATGGCTAATGATTCGTTTAAGTTAGCATTAGATGCGCTGGTTCTCGAGAAACTTCACGATACGGATGGAATGATCCTTGACCTGCGTGATGGATTTGGAGGCAGTCCGTTCGGATTCGCAGATGTATTTACGCGACCCGATGTCGATTGGGGCGCGACTTACCGCGATGCGAAGCCTACTGTTGAGCATACCGGCTATTCAAAGCCCGTCGTGGTGTTAATTAATGGCGGTACCAGAAGTGCGAAGGAGTTTCTGGCGTATCAATTAAAGGTTTCCCATAGGGCAACCTTAATTGGGACAAAAACTGCCGGGGCATTCCTTGGCGCCGGATTCTTTCCAATCGGAAACCTTGGCTACCTTGAGCTGCCTGTAGTTAATCTTAGCGTAGACGGACGCCGTTTAGAGGGTATAGGAGTGTTGCCAGATATTGCCGTGCCTGCAACGGATAAGGATGGTGTGCTCGACCGTTGCCTTGACGTTGCCATGGAGGCCGTACTTAAACGCGGTGGTTTTCAAACGGGGGATCGATCCGGATCGGCAGAGCATAATGAATGACCTGCAAGGATCGCGCGGTTGCTCAGTGTTGGAACAACAGAACAGAGTGTGGATTCCACAGCGGCAGGATTAATTGCAGCGATTAGCGAAAGAATTGTTTGTCGAAGGACATACGGTGTCCTTTGCACTTTTGCGGCTATGTCCTCGCCTTAACCCTGCGCAACCGACATTTACGTTTCTTCGAGCCTTAATACGATGGGATGCGATGCATCTGGAGAAATACCGTTTAATGAGACTAACCAAAACTTGCGATCATCTCAGATTTATCGG
>CAIXIX010000019.1 GCA_903919615.1 uncultured Chthonomonas sp. | reverse complement strand
TGGGAGCGGTAACCTTAGCATTGGCACCTATACCGCGTATGGGCCGTGCGTTGTTTCGGATGACAAAACCGAAGACTACCTTAACCAGCCCATTACCCCGATGGTGGTCGTTGTTGGTCCGTGAAAATATCCCAACTCTTTATGCGAACGGGCAGTTCTGGATCTGCCCGTTCGCATCTGCCCCTTGCCGCAAAGGGTTTACAGATGGACCGGACGTCAACGCAAGTCTTAAATTCAACGTTACTCCTGATAGCGTTAATCTTGCCATCTCTTGCGATGGCACAATTAACAGACCCTACATCTATTACTACAATAACTATGGATGACGGCGCATTGAAGGCCGATCCGCGGCTCTCTGCCATAGTATCAACCCATGCTCAGTCGATCTCATTAAAGTCGCTGTTGGACGATTGGTCGGAGCAGTCCGGCATAAGGATCAACATCGACGCACTGGATCCGTCGTCTGGATACCTCGTTTCCGCTTATTGCTCAAACGTCCGTCTAGCCGCAATGCTGGACTCTCTGTATGGCCTTCTTAGTATACGTCGAGGCGAGTGGTGCTGGTATCGGGAAGGGAAACCCGGCGGGTACTCGTATGTGCTGAAGGAGACGCCATGGGCCAAGAACCGGAGCGATGTGTACACTGCATTACGCGACGGACTTCTTCGTGACTACGTAGGTGTGATGCGAAAACTGGCCCCAATGTCTCCCAAAGAACGTCAGTTACACCGTGCTGAGCTAAAGCACACCCTCCTTGATATTGACGAAGCGCGGCTCAACTTCTACTTTAACAATGAGAGCTTCTGGAATCAGGCCAATTTCTTTATTGGCGCCTTGTCTGAGAGTCAGCAGATAGCAGCGCTCTCGGGACAGTCTGTATCTGTTAACCTACATGAACTTCCGGAGGATGTCTACAACTATTACCATCTGACACATTTGCATTCGAAAACTCAAATTCAGAATCCGGATGGGACATACAGTGATGTGCCCGAGCCAGATAGCGTTAGTATAACTTCAAGTTTACCGAATGTTAGACTGGGCTCATTGGCGCCGGCAATCATCCTCTCTAAAGGAGCGCATATATCCACTTCATGGATGGGTTCTGGTACGTTAGAAACGGCAATCAGGGCAGCCATTGAACGGGCATGGCATCTGCCTGCGGACGAAACTGGAAACGTGGAAAGCGCGACGACCCTAGTTGGTGTGGTTGACAAGCCCAAAGACAAGCAAGACGCGAACCTGGCTCAATTAGAACCGACTCATCTTCCTGAAAACATACAGGAACGCATGATACGACCAGACGGGGCTACCATTCAGCGATATCTGATGGATTTGGCCCAAGGAGCTTCGCAGTCCGTGCTTGCCATACTGCCCAGAATACGTCCGTCGTCGTGGAGGTCGCCATCGGGAATGTCTGTTGGGCAAGCCCTTGATAACATACACAAAGGCAACCTGGACCTGATGTATAAATGGCGAAACAGCGTTATTCTCGTAAATTCGCCATTATGGTTCGCCACAGAGCAGGCGCCAATCCCTGATTATAAGATGGCGATACTTAGCCTTTCGTCGGATGGCAAAGCCCCAATAGTTAGATGGAGCGACTTTATTCAGAAAATCAGCGAGGGCCAGGCGGACTGGCTTGCAGAGGCTTACCACATTGACGCCATGCGCAGGTTGAGAGGATTTCTACTATGGGTTGGGCGTAATCCACGATCACTTTCGAAAGAAGGGCTGCGTTACGACCAACTCTCAAGAGAAGTTTCGGTCGCGCCTTCATTGCCGCCCGGTCTATCAGTTAATCTGCTGGATGCAAACACTCGTTTTCGCGTTATTGAATCGATTTCCTCGTTGCCTAATATGGCGCACGAAGGGCGACTGCAATTAATGTCGCCCGGCACAAAACTGTGGCGCACAGCAATAGTTGTTGGCATTCCTACCCTGCAGAATGGCAAGCATACTGATGGGGCAAGTTTATGATTGGTTCCGGTATGTGAGCGGGGCTGGCAGGCACAGCGTGGGAAATCTTGCTCTACATTGGGGCAACGATCTCTCCTACGTGTTCAGCAATAATGGCTCCAATGTCTTCACGCCGCCCACCGGTATGCACGACTCGCTCGTGATGAACGTGGACAGCACTTTGACACTGACGCGGCCAGACCAGACGAAGTATCACTTCAGCACCCCGAATTACTATTGCGATACGATTACCGATGAGAACAGCAATGTGCTCACGATCAATCGCAACATCGAGGGGTATGTCTCGACGATCGTGGATGCGACCAGCAGAACGATTACGCTTGGATACGACAGCAGCAGCCGGATCAACAGCATCACCGACCCCTTATCG
>CAIXIX010000018.1 GCA_903919615.1 uncultured Chthonomonas sp. | reverse complement strand
CGATAAGGGGTCGGTGATGCTGTTGATCCGGCTGCTGCTGTCGTATCCAAGCGTAATCGTTCTGCTGGTCGCATCCACGATCGTCGAGACATACCCCTCGATGTTGCGATTGATCGTGAGCACATTGCTGTTCTCATCGGTGATCGTATCGCAATAGTAATTCGGGGTGCTGAAGTGATACTTCGTCTGGTCTGGCCGCGTCAGTGTCAAAGTGCTGTCCACGTTCATCACGAGCGAATCATGCATTCCTGTTGGTGGTGTGAAGACGTTGGAACCGTTGTTGCTGAAAACGTAAGAGAGGTCATTGCCCCAGTGCACCGCAAGTTTGCCAACGCTGTGCCTGCCAGCCCCGCTCACATAGACGAGATAAATGTCCTCGGTGAAGGTCCATTTGTGGCCCAGTTCGCTATTATGCGTGCCCTGGCTGTTGTGATACAGCGTCAGGTCGACCGGGAAGCCGCCCCGCTGCGTCCAGTGGACAATCGGGACAGATGTAAGCTTATTTCCGTTCCCGGTATTCACTCCGTCCACGCTCCCCTCCCAGGGATAGGTTGAACCGGCCGCTGTGCTGTAGGAGAGCGAATGGAGCGATCCTCGGATCGCGCCCATCTCCTTTTCAGACAAGCGACGATAGCCGGCGCCGTGTTTCTTAGCCGTCACGCCGGTTGGTGCTCGCAGCGCCGAAGCTACCGGCGCAATTGCGAATGTCCATAGGCTAAGCGATGCGAGTGTCGCCGCAACAAAGCGTTGCCGGGTTCTGCCCGGTCGATCTTGGTACACCTTGATACCTACCTTTTCTTCCTGAGAATACAGTGGCACTGTATTCTCCCTGGTCTTATGGGCGAAAATCGCCCGTTGGCAAAGACCCGAAAGTGAGGGTAGAATATCATCTGCCCCCTTTCGGGTGGGCTCAGGCCCGCTCCTTCTCCGCCAAGAGAAATGGGGAGCGGGCCGTCACTATGTTTCAGCGGAGCCAGGCTCCGTTTGCTCTATTTGTGCACTAGCAGCAGATATCCGCCAGATCTGCGAAGTAGAACTTCCTGTGCAATCGTGTCCTCATGATCCTTGTTCGGATCTCGGATAGTCGCGGTGCCGGATTCACCTGAACCCGTAAGCTTCATAACTGCAACAAAGTGATTGCCCTTGTACCAGGCAATTGCGGGCATTCGCAGGCGAGGCAGCGCATCGCGTCCTGTTTGCACACCCTCTGTTTTCAGCCCCAGGCCGTTAGCTGCAGCCGCCAATCCCTCCATTGTGGTTCCTTCTGCGGTCGTCCTCGCCGAGTGTCGCAGAGTGGGGAGATCCGCGACAATACCAAGTGTCTTGCACACGGAAAATAGCGCTCGCGGTCCACAGTCCGCATCTGCCACACTCGTTGGCTTTACCGCGATAGTTGGAGTTGGCTGGATTTGAGAAGCTTGGTGCGCTACGTGGGGGAATATTGGTGGCAAGCCCGCATCTTTTCTGCAGATATCAATCTGTGAAAGACAAAACTCATGGTCATCACCGGAAATTTTAGGAGAATTTGATAGCTCGGTAAGCAGTCTAATCGCTTTCGCAAAGTCGTGGCTCTTACAAGATGACTCTGCCTGGGCATAAAGCGCACTGCTGCGGAGGTCGTTGCTGCCACTCGGCGTCACGTTAGTCTCTGCTGTTGCGGGTGTAACGGAACGCGGCACGGCCGCGCGCACCGTTACGGGCAGCGCGTGATGGGGCGAAGTAGGTGACTGGCATCCGGCGAGCAGGGTGGCGTATAGTATAAATAGCAGAAGCGAACAATGTCTGCAGACTAAATGGTACGCCGAAGGTACGACAATGCGAAGGCACACAATTCACCTCCGATGCCAAAACGTAAAAAATAAAATGCAAACTCTAGCGCTCGAGAATACACCCGAACAAAGTGGCGAACTTGGCGGCAAATAAACGAACTGATTGACAGCGATTGTAAACGATCAAACCTCCAATTGTCAAGCGGATTTTTGTGCCAGGTATCAGACTGATAATAGCGTATCGAAATCACCTTGTAAGGCACTCGTGTCGGGGTATTGGGCGTCCATTTCAGATGCTTCATTAGACAGCGCATATCTCATGCATGGCCCTGCATTGGATACAATGCGAACTCGCGAGGTACATTGTAACCGGCGCGCCGTTACAAAAACCGTTACAAAAAACGCGATTTTCAAACATCAGTAACCTATTTCAACTTGAGTTTGAACAGTGTAAGCGTCAAACCAGCGCAGCCTTCCACTTTTTTCTCTTAATTATAATGATAACATCTCAATTTGGAGGTGCCTGGAATGGTGAACGTATCGAAAGCTGATCTGTGTAGTGATCGCCTGGCTGAGTGTCGGCGCAGCGGCTTGCCCGCCGTCGAGGATTGTTGCCGGAACTCGATACATATTTGGCGCTTTTCCGGTTGCGCGGTGTGGTTATTGTTCTGGTGCGTTCGATTTTTCCGAAGCGTAGGGCCGGGGGCCCGGAGCGCCGGAAAAATCGCGGGAAGCGCTCCGGGTGCCGGCTTGCGTTAGAAAGTCAGCTCGGTCATCGCATCTAACATTGCCTGAACCTCGTCAATTCGCTCCTGAAAATCAGCAGCCTTTTCTCCTTCTTGCCATTCTTCCGAGCGCTCATCGAAGTACTCCTGCATTTCTTCGTAGGTACGTTCGATCAGTTCGCGAGCCGTACTCAATGATGCGGTCCAGCGCGGCCAGCCTGGCATGGTCGAAATTGCCGGTAGCTGCGGCAGTCCCTTACAGGCCAGTACACGCTTGCGCGCGCCCTCGCACCGGTCCGGTAAAGAGGCAACCCCACTTCCCCAACTGTTAGCCCGCGAGGGCGATCGTATAGAGCCAATGTCACGATCACTGCCTCCTTCCGCCTTACGCGCCAACGGCGCACAAGACGGAAGGAGGTGAGAATGGGAGG
>CAIXIX010000017.1 GCA_903919615.1 uncultured Chthonomonas sp. | reverse complement strand
GCTAATTGGCACAGCGGTAGTTGAAATTCTGAACTCATGGGACTGGGCCGCTCCCTGTTTTCGGAGTGTTCGCCCCCCACCCTTGCCCTCCCCCGATGCCCTCGCAAGCTCGGAGGGGAGGGTAAAAATGCGCGCCTCCGGAACATGGCCGCGATATGATACATTGTTAGCCCCTACCCCTCCCTCATTTGCTCGCAAGCTCGCGGGGAGGGGACAGTTCTTGCGCCTGCCGGTTGTAGGCGTGAGTAACCCCTAAGAGATCATTCTTGCGAGCACGGCCACGACCGCTTCAAATTGTGGTGGAGGTGAATCCTCCATCTACCACGATGTTTTGACCCGTGACAAATGACGCTGCGCGGTTGGATGCAAGCCAGATCACCGCGCCAGCAAGCTCGTCCGGGACGCCAAATCGGCGCATGGGCGTGTGGCCAATGATCTGCTCACCACGCTCCGAATAAGATCCATCCGCACGATAAAGCAATGCGCGGTTCTGCTCGGCCGGGAAGAATCCCGGGCTAATGGCGTTCACACGCACTCCCTTTGCAGCCCACTCTCGCGCAAGGAACTGTGTCAGGTTGATCACAGCCGCCTTGGCAGCGGCATATGCGACAACGCGCGACAGAGGCGTGATGCCGGAGAGTGACGCGATGTTGATAATGCTTCCTGTGCCAGCTGCAACCATCGCCTCGCCAAAAACCTGACACGGCAGCAGGACTCCACCGACCAGGTTCAGATCGAACACTCCCGTCCAGGCTTCTAGCGGAATAGCGCAGAAGTCTCCACCTGGTGGAAGCGTGGCATCCGGCCGGTTGCCGCCAGCGGCGTTCACAAGGATAGATGGCGTCTTTCCATCCGACGCAAGCGCGTCCCGCGTGCGCAGCAGTTCATTTCGATTGTTGACATCGGCGTATACAAATTCAGCGCTTCCGCCGGTTTCGTTCAATCGTGTAACGCAATCCTCGCCACGATCTCTGCTACGGCCCATTACGAGCACATGCGCGCCTGCGGAAGCGAGTGCAGAAGCCATTGCGCCGCCCAGCGCCCCTGTTCCACCGATGACCGCAGCGGTCTCCCCCGTTAGATCAAACAGGTTCACAGCTTCTCTCCTGCAACGGGATTGAGCCCGGGAAAGATGCGAACTAGATGTCGATTGTAAAGGTTGTCGGTTACATTGCGCGCTACGATTTCTCGGTTCTCCACTAACAGGTCCAGGTATTTGTCTCCCAACTGTGCTGCAACTTTGTATCCAACATGAAGCAGTTGACGGAAGGATGGATTGTAGAGCGGGTTCGACTGGTCGTGCCTGAGGGCGCCGACATACTGCTCAGAGCTCCATGCATAAACCTCTTCGGCGGAGGGCAGAGCGGAGATATCGATATCGATCACGGATGCGTAAGGAGCGCATAGCTCATCCGACTTTGCCAATGCTTTTACATATACCGTCTGTGCCAGAGCAAGGCCTTCACCGCCGGCCTCTGCGAGCCCAATCAGCTCCTCGAGCCAGGTTGTGCCGGCAGTTTTCACATGCAGCCCGGCGCCGGTCGCCTCCAGTATCTCCCTGATCGGGCCATAAATCGAAAACTTGTCGCTGCCCGAATGGACGCTTAGCTTCAGGTTTGATGGGAGGCCATACTTCTCCACGGCATAGGCGATCACAGCGATGTCGTCCGCAAACTCTTTCTTGAACTGCGCCACATCCCCCACATAATCTACGCCTTTGTTGAAGCGGCCGGTAAACTTGGGAGCGATCGTCTGGATCGGCACGCCCTGATCTGCAATTGCCGCAAGAATAACAAGCAGCTCTGGAGGCGTCTGCGGACTATCGGTCTCATCCATTGAGATTTCGGCGATCAATTTCTCGCTACCAATTGCTGCCGCGATAGGCTGATATATCTCGGCTGCCTCCACCACGGCAGCAAGGTACTTCGATGCTATCTCCGCGACGAGCTCGCGAGTAAGGTGCAGCGGGCGTTCTATGCCGGCTATAACTACGTCTCCGGCAAGCTCAGGATGTGCCGTAAGGAAGGCTTCTATCGCTTCGGTAGAGCTTGGTTTACCGATCGAATCGGCGACGTCGATCGTGTAGAAATCACTTGAAGCGATAAAGCGACCCACGGTGTCAAGCCGAATGTGGTCCGCGTCGACGTGATACGGTGCAGACCATCCAAGCGCCCGAACTGCTGCGTCCGCCGCCAGACGGACAGATTCTGGCTCGGATCCAATGGTGAGATGTTCCCGATTCGATTTATTCCAAACAGGAACGACAGTCACTCCCTGTTCTGCTGCGATTATACTGGCACGCAACTGCGCTTCTGCCTGATGCGCAAATCTGTCTCCGACGCCGAGACTGTATCTGGATAATGTAAGCACTGTTTTGTCCTGAGAAAACGTTTTATGATTTTACAGTTCAACGATCTGCAGCAAATTTCCTATGGTCGGGGGGCATCATGCTACATATCGCAATGGGCCGGCCCGACCGTGAGAGCGATGAACTCTACTGCAACTGGTATCTGTTCACGACTGCGGGGTTAGGTAATCGGTACGAATCGATCCCCCTCCCCGACCCCCTAATCTTGGTGCACAGCGATAATTGAGATCAGCACGTTCAAAAATCCAGAGTGATGTGCGCGATTCGAAGGCGGCGTGCGTGACGCACCTCACCCCACCTACCCTTTCCGCTTGGGTCCCTCCTTCGTCGGGCGCGGCAGGGAACCCTCTTCTCCGCTCGCAAGCTCGCAGGGAGAGGGGCCAATGCACCGCCTACGGAAGCGATCGCATCGTAACGCTCAGGTGTACTTCCGACGATGTGTTCATTTTGAGCCAGCGAAGGATAAAGCGCATACGATATGGAACGATTGGCCGGTCCATGTATACCGCTGCAAAGCAGACAATTAAGGTGGAGAAACAAGATGATAATTCTGGCGGTGACGCTGCCGATTGATCCGGCAAAGCGAGACGAGGCAGTTGCCATAGCACTTGAGATGACTGCTGAGACGCATAAGGAACCGGGAGTAATACGCTACACATTCCATTCGCCGGTTGATGATCCGGCGACACTCTTCGTGTATGAGGAGTGGAAGGATCAGGCCGCGCTGGACTATCACAACGGATCCGATCACATGAAGGTATTTCAGGGCAAGATCGCGGGCGTCATACAGGGCGACGTTCGAGTTGATAAGTACGAGGCGTCGGCAGTATAATCGAGGCTATCTTGTCACTGGCGCTTCCGTAATGTAGAAATACATAAGGGCGCCGCCGGGCGGCGCATCTGTTAACTGTTCGTTGAGGACAATTCGTGCATTGCTGCCATTCCACACCGCTGGAAGAAGGCAGTATCGTGAGTCGGGCCGCCGGTACACAAGCTGTGCCGGCCCACCTCCGTCGCTATTGATCGCACAGTAAACCCCTTTGGCCTTCCAGAACCTCTGAATATCCGCGAGGGTCCATCCGCCATTCACTGAGTTTAGACCGTTCTTGGACAATGCGGCCTCTGTTTTTGCGTCTGGCGCTGTTACGTAAAGGAGATAGAGCTTGCTGCTGTCTCGATTCCAGCCAATCGAAGTCCGAGAAACCCGTACGTGATCAATCATCCGGATGTAACCAGCTTCATCCGGCGTTTCCTCATGAGCAGGTGGAACATAGCCGGGCTTATTGGGAAACGGCTCCAGCTTGAGCTCTTTACCATCTTTTATAACGCATTGCGCTGCGCCCGCAGCATGGTCGAAGAGAGCTTCCATCTCCGCTGGTTTTGGCTTGAAGAGCACATCGAACTTTGGTCGCCCGGAGTGGTACTTTACTCCAAACGTCCATCGGTAGGTTGGTAGATCCGGATAGTGGAGCTTGCCATGCAGGACAATCGGAGTTAAGTGATGTGCCGTGCGCCCCTGTCCTGCACCGTCAAGATCAAAAAAAAGGCCATTCCAGGCAGCGACGACGGGGCCGTCGTTCTTTGTATTCAACCGTTTTGCAATGACGCCAACGCCATTGTCCCAGTACTTAACTTCATTACCGAATGGCTTGTCGTCGTCCTCATCCTGATCGTACATTTCAAAGCGAAGCTGAGGATTCACATTGAAATCAAATTCGAACAGATCCAGAATAGTTCCGGATTTTGAGGATTTATCCACCCAGTGGCGCACGCCAGGGTGCGGACGATCTTCTGAAGCCTGTGGCCACGGCCACTGCGCTTCTGGCGCCTGCAGCGCAACATGCGCCTGCGGAGTATACTTCTGCCGCATCCGATACTCAACATGACGCCGGTATTGCAGCGTGCAGACGACGGCGATTGCTGCAATCACGGAGATTGCATTGATGGCCCGAACTCCGTTTGTGCTTTCACTGACTTTTGCTGTCATAGCTTTGGGAGATCCACCGTAATTAGTACTTCGAGTTTATACCGCCCCTTCGGGGCTGGTGCTGAGACGTTAATCGTTGCGGCTTGACTAAGGTTGAGCGTGAACGGGACCGATCATTTTGAGGCAATCCGCATAAGTGTAACTAGATCGCCTTTAGTCCGTTTGGCGCGAGAGGCATTGTATACAGCGCAGTACCGGTTGCATCCAGAATCGCGTTGCGAATTGCCGGGGCGATCGCCATTATTGGCGTCTCGCCAGCTCCCGCAGACGGCAGGTCCTTTCTGTTAACGAGTACTACATGAATCGGTGGCACATCCTCGAAACGTGGAACACGGTAGGCGGCAAAATGCGGATTTGTCAGCTTGCCATTCTGAAATTTGATGGCTTCGAACAGCGCTCCGCCGATCCCCATTACTGTAGCGCCCTCCACCTGGTTTTCCAGATGTCTCGGATTTACCACAGCGCCGCATTCAAAGGCAGTGACAATATTATGTAGCTTCACGACGCCGCTTGCCTTATCTACATCCAGTTCTACGCACGTGGCAATGTATCCACCCTTTTCTGTGCCACCCGCGATACCGTAACCGTGTCCCGGTCGCTTCAAGCGCGCGTTCCAGCCGCTCTTGCTCGCGGCAGCGTTCAGAACCGCTGCGAGCCGGTCATCGGTGCAGTTTTTTAGCCTGAATGCGAGAGGATCCAGGCCAGACAGTCTGGCAAGATCGTCCATTGCCGATTCTCGGGCGAAGTGATTGGCAGTACCTGCAAGCCCGCGATACGAGCCCTGTCGAAGTGGAGACTTTGTCTGATGAAATTCGCATCTTTGTCCTGGTACGCTGTACGGCGAGTTGATCCCGGAGGGCCCGGAGTTGTAGTTATCCATCTCCCAGCTAGAGAGAATACCCTCTGCCGATACAGCAGCCTTTATGTCTATCACTCCTGCCGGTCGGAAATAGGCCCACGAGAACTCCTCTTCGCGGGTCCAGACTAACTTAACGGGTTTGCCGGCCGCACGCGCAAGCCGGGCCGCCTCAACGGCTGCTTCTCCAGTATGTTTGCCACCATAGCCCGAGCCAGTGTCTGGCATCAAAACATGCACTTGAGCTTCGGTAAGTTTGAAGGCTGCAGCGAGTTCCTGGCGAACACCGAACGGGCGCTGGGTGCCGGTCCAGACGGTTAAGTGGTCCCCTTCCCACTCGGCAACGGCACATCGTGGCTCAAGGGGCGCATGCGCGATGTAGGCGACTGTGTAGGTGGATTGAATGGACTTGCCGTTCTGGGTGTGTCCATGATCTCCGGGGCGCAGTTGCGAGTAGAGATCGGCATCAGAGGCATGCGACCGCATGGTCCATTCGGCCCCCATCGTGGCCAGGGCTCGTTCCGCCTCAAGCAGTGTCGGCGCAGCGACACCCACAAATCCATTGTCGCTGATAACGGTAACGCCTTTGATCGCGGCTGCGGCGCCTGTCATCACCGATTTCATCTGTGCGTCGATCGCAGGAGCTCTGAGGACCTTGCCATACAGCATTCCGGGACGCTTGATATCGGAACTGTATCGATGTCGCCCCGTCACCATGGCTCGCCCATCGACCTTCGGTACGGAGGTGCCGGCGACTTTCCAATCGACTGCTGGTTTGAGCATTACCGTTCCCGAGATGGTCCCGGTTAGCGCCTGACCATGCATAAGCTCACCGTATCCAATCGATCTGGCGCCTGTCGTTTGTTTCACCCTTCCATTGACAGCGGTCAATGTGGCAGGTTCGACACTCCACAGCTTTGCGGCCTGTGCGATAAGCTGCTCGCGGGCAGATGCAGCGGCGCGCCTCAGTATCGGAGCCATGCGAGGAGTCGTCATGCTGCCGAAGGTACCCATATCGAACGGCGTTAGCGCTGTATCGCCCATGACAAGCGTGATGGACGAGACGGGACTTTCCAGCTCCTCTGCCACGGCCTGAGTGAGCGCTGTGCGCGCATTCTGGCCGACCTCTACCTTGCCTGTATAGACTGTGACGGCGCCATTCGCGCCGATATGAATCCAGGCATCGAGAGTTTGAGGGCCTGCGCCGCCCCGCCGACTGCCGCCCCCAGATTCCTGTGCATCAGCGCTCTCAGAAAGCGCCAGCATCAACAATCCTGCGCCGAGAGCCTTAAATACTTCTCGGCGTGTCGGCTCAAATGTGTACGTGGGGCCGGCATGCAGCTCATACTGTTCCGGTTCGAGCGCAGTATTGGTTGAAGTGAAATTGGGGTCGAAAAGGTCGGTCATCACTTTGCGCCTCCCTTAACAGCGGATATTGTGGCCGCTTTCTGCACAGCTCGGATAATCCGCCTATAGGTACCACATCGGCATACATTGCCCTGCATTCTTTGTTGTATCTGGTCTTCCGTGGGATGTGGGGTTCGGCGTAGCAGCGCCACAGCCGCAAGGATCATTCCGCTTGTGCAGTAGCCGCACTGCATCGCGTCCTCATCCAGAAACGCCTGTTGGACAGGGTGCAGCGCTCCCGATTTCTCAATCCCTTCAATGGTTGTGATCTGTGCGCCTTCCACGGCGCTAACCGGTACGAGGCAGGATCGAGTTGGTCGACCGTCGAGCAGGACGGTGCACGCGCCGCACTGTCCCTCTCCGCATCCATAGTGGGTTCCGGTGAGGTCGAGATCATCGCGCAAGACGTACAAAAGCTTGCGCTCTGGATCGGTGGTGACCGAGTGCACCGCACCATTAACCTTTAGCTTAATCATTTTCTCGTTTGCCATCAGGTTTCTCTGTAACCTCCAAATGCGTTGCACAACATCGTCTAATCATCGAAGCTGAGTCATTCCTGAAATCAGGACTACCGGGGACGATAGACGGCTGCGGCAACTCCCGCTCTGATCGGCACGATGGTGCTCACGAAGTCGGGATGCGCCGCAAGCCGCTCATTGAATTCTCGAATCGCGAATATCTTGGGATCTGTCGATTCCTGGTCCAACAAAGTTTGCCCCTTCCAACTTGGGGACCGAAGTACGTTGTCTGCCAGCAGCATTCCACCAGGGCGCAATACGCTCGGGGCCCACTCCAAGAATCGGGGATAGTAGGCCTTTTCTGTATCCAGAAAAATGACGTCGAAGCGGTCTGCCCCTGCGTCGATCTCCTCTTTAATATCGATCATCGCATCGAGAGCAGGTCGAAGGCGCACCTCGACCTTATCTGCCACGCCCGCTGTTTCAATCTGTCGTCGCGCAAACGCCGCATATTCAGGATTGATCTCTATCGATATCACTTTTCCGTCCGCAGGAAGAGCCCGTGCAAAGTAGATCGCGCTATGGCCCGCAAAGGTTCCGAACTCTACTACCCGTTTTGCGCCAATCATTGCGCAGAACATTTGAAAGAGCTTGCCAACGTCTGGAGAGATTTCCCAGCCGTAAGGCATTCCGGCTGCATGAGCAGCTTCTGTAATCAGTCTAAACGTGTCCTCACGGGGAGAGAACAGATTTGTAACGTACTCCGTTAACTCCATTGGGAACGGAGTTTCATTCTCGTTCAACGGATATTCTCCTTCTGGCGGTAAACAAGCAAGCCCATTGCTTGCACAGAATTACTTCCGTACAGTTGCAATGGGCCAGGTGAAAACATACAACTACGAGGGGTACCTTCTCATTTCGGAGAGGACTAAATGCGCTCTACGCGAGAAGCTCTTTGATAACCCGTGATGGTTCGACGCCGCTGAGGCGTTGATCGAGACCCAGGTACTTGTATGTAAACCTTTCATGGTCGATGCCCAGCATGCGAAGCGCTGTGGCATGGAAATCGTGGATGTGCACGGGATCCTTCACGATATTGTACGAGAAGTCGTCGGTTTCGCCATAGACTGTGCCTGGCCTTGACCCGCCACCTGCCATCCACATGGTGTAACAGCGTGGATGGTGATCTCTGCCATAGTTCTCATGAGTCAGGCCACCCTGCGAGTAGATGGTTCTGCCGAACTCACCACCCCAGATAACGAGTGTCTCGTCCAATAGCCCGCGCTGCTTTAGATCCTGAATCAGTCCATAGCATGCCTGATCGACGTCTTTACACTGGCTTGGCAGGCGCCCTGCCACGTTTGAGTGCGTATCCCAGTTGTTGAGATAGACCTGAACAAAGCGCACTCCGCGCTCCACCATTCGACGCGCCATCAGCGCGGTGTTTGCAAAGGAACCTGGTTTGCGTGCTTCTTCGCCATAGAGCGCGTAGGTGCTGTTGGGCTCGCTCTTGATATCGGTCAGTTCGGGCACACTGGCCTGCATCCGGAACGCGAGCTCATACTGTGCGATGCGCGTATGCGTATCGTCATCGCCTACCGTTTTGTAGTTGATTTCGTTCAGCGCCTTCAGACCATCCAGTGTGGTTCTGCGCACCTTCTGATCGACTCCCGGCGGGTTATTGATATATAGAATGGGGTCTCCCGCAGCGCGGAAGGAGCATCCGGCATGTTCGCCAGGGAGGTAACCTGCTGTCCAAAGCCGTGCGGAGATTGCCTGAACCTGCTCGGTATTGGTTGGCTGAGCAACCAGTACAACGAAGGTTGGCAAGTTCTGATTTAAGGAGCCCAACCCGTAGGAAACCCAAGAGCCGAAGCATGGTCTGCCCGTAACCATGTTGCCCGTCTGCATATAGGTGATGGCTGGCTCATGGTTGATGGCTTCGGTGTGCATCGAGCGGATAAAGCACATGTCATCGACCATCTTAGAGGTATACGGCAGAAGTTCGGAGACCCACATACCACTCTTGCCATGCTGAGCAAATTTGAACTTCGAAGGCGCTATCGGGAACCGGGACTGCCCGGAGGTCATTGTCGTGAGGCGTTGACCGTTACGAACCGACTCAGGCAGATCCTTGTCGTAAAACTTCTGCATTTCAGGCTTATAGTCATACAGGTCCATCTGAGGAGGACCGCCGACCATATGAAGGTAGATCACGGACCGAGTTTTAGTAGGAAAATCGGGCAGATGCGATGCGCCAACCGGTTTGCTCAAGATGGCAGAATTGCCGTTTCCTGAGGCGAATGCCTGTTTCGATGATCCCGCTAACCCCAACGAGGCGAGCGTCGCCATTCCGAGCGCATTTGCTCCGGAACGCAGGAACTGTCGTCTGGTCTCGAGCCTTACCCACTCATCTACAACGGGATGGACCGCTTCTCTATCACTCATTTGTTCAACACCTCGTCCAGGTTCATCAACTGGTTGGAGAGCATTGTCCAGGCAGCCAGTTTATCAGCAGGAATTGTCGGATCCGGTTTAGATTCTCCGGTTGTGATCAGCATTTGCGCGTCCTTGAGGTCGCCCTTGTAGTGAGCCGTCAGGCTTGCAAGGCTCTTCTGTACAATGGCCTGTTCAGCAGCAGTGAAAGGACGTGCAATCAGCCTTTTTGCGATAAAGTTCTCGCGGGCCGTATCGGTGCTTCCACCCTGGAGCAGGGCACGTTGCGCTAGATTTCGCGCCGCTTCTACATACTGGATGTCGTTGAGCGTAACCAGAGCCTGAAGCGGAGTATTGGTTCGGTCGCGACGAACCGTGCAAGTTTCACGGGATGGCGCATTAAATACATCGAGCGAGGCCGGCGGCGCAGCACGTTTCCAGAAGGTATACATGCTTCGTCGGTAGAGGCTCTCGCCGCTATCACGTCGGTAATCGCGGGTGTTGCTTCCGATCATCGCAACCGCTTCCCAAACGCCATCCGGCTGGTAGGGTCGCACGCTCGGTCCACCGATTTTGGATGAAAGCAGGCCACCTGCCGCAAGCGCGTAGTCGCGAATTACTTCGGCATCCATTCGGAAGCGCGGTCCACGGGAGCAGTACCGGTTCTCCGCATCCAATCGCTTCTTCTCAGGGGTTATGATGGCGGCCTGGCGATAAGTCGCCGACATCACGAGCTGTTTGAAGAAGCGCTTGACGTTCCAGTCATTTTCCCGGAAGTCTACCGCGAGCCAGTCGAGCAGCGCCTGGTTTACAGGTATCTCTCCGTTGACGCCAAAATCACCCGCAGTACGGACGATGCCGACGCCGAACACCTCCTGCCAGAAGCGATTGACTGTTACGCGTGCCGTAAGCGGGTTGCCCGGCATCACGATCCACTTCGCAAGGCCAAGCCGGTTTTTCGGATAGTCTGCCGGCAGAGTTATGAGTGAGGCAGGCGTAGCAGGCGTAACTTGATCCCTGCGCTTGTCATATTCTCCACGGTTCAGGATGAATGCCATCGCAGGCGTTGGCTTCTCCTGTGCAATGTGGGCGACTGTTCCTCGCTGCATTATCTGAGTGTTCTCAGTTTCGAGAGCAGCAAGCCTGGTTTGATATGTGCGGTATTGTGCGTCCTGTGAGCCAAGCCACCAGGAGTAAACCTCTTCGCGCTCATTTCCTGCTATGGCAGTTCCACGACCGGTCAGATAGGCAACGCGCGTGCCGCCCATGATTCCAGCCGCCTCCGCTGCACCCAGGGCCCGGTCGTAGACACGAACATCCTGGATGGAAACGCCATCAACGCCGGCAGTAGTATGTCGCTGACCGAGCTTGAACGGGACGGTTGTCTTGATACTTCCCTTTAGCGAGTCGGAGGCAACATCAAATGGCGTCATCGCTCCATCGACGTAGACCTTTACGTCTCCAGCACGTGAGGTACCGGGGTAGACAATACAGACGTGATGCCACTGATTGCGAGACATTGGGTTTCGAGACACCACCTTCAGGGCAGTATCTGGCCATTTGTTGATGATGTGCGACGCGATTTTGTCGTTCTCGAGCCACAGGTCCCAGCCTCGGAAATCGTGCTGATCGTCCATACGCGCGATAATCGATCCACCCGCACCATTCGCCGGCAGCTTGATCCATGCCGCATAGGAGAACGATTGAGTTGCTTCGAAGTCACCTGCGGTTGGCAGTTCTATAACGCTGCCCGATTTGCGCTGGAACGCCTTCGCGGACACCTGGCCGTTATCCCACGCCGGGGCCACTGCAGCAGTCAATTTCTGTTCAGCGCCATTGACAGATGCTGTCAGGACGCTGCCCTGTCCCTCATTGAGTGGAAGGTATACCTTCAGTCCATTTGTAGGTACGGATGCGGACGCTGCGTCCCCTTTCGCGGCCTTAATCCAGTTATCGAAATCGGCGCGGGATGCCGTTTTGCGGTCGTCGACCAGCTTGCGGGCTGCAGGAATCTCCGATTTTAGCGCCACAAGCCTTGCCGTATCCTCCGGAAGCGAAACAGGGATGACAGGGGCGGTGTCCTTGACGTTACCATCCATCGCTGCCTGAGTAGTGTTATTGAAAAAGGCAGAAAAAGAGTAGAAATCCTTCTGAGTGAACGGGTCGTACTTGTGGTCGTGACAGACGCAGCAGCCCATGGATGATCCCATAAACACGGTGGATGTGGTTTCGGTACGATCTCGTGCGTAGAGGACCTTG
The DNA here is from genome assembly GCA_903919615.1 of uncultured Chthonomonas sp. Taxonomy (GTDB): domain Bacteria; phylum Armatimonadota; class Chthonomonadetes; order Chthonomonadales; family Chthonomonadaceae; genus CAIXIX01. The sequence continues at coordinate 1,362 of CAIXIX010000017.1, read as the reverse complement.
TACTCTTCGTCGATTGCGCCGCCCTCGTTTGTGGTGATATTGCAGCGCGTAAAGCCGGTAGCAACAAGCTGGCTTGTCTGCGGATTTGGCAGCAGATCACCAGCTAGCTGCTCAATGGTAAACTCATCGAACGGCATATTAGCATTGAACGCTTTGATGACCCAATCACGATATGAGAAGATCTCACGATAGTTATCAAAGTGGATACCGTTCGTATCAGCGTAGCGTGCTGCATCCAGCCAGTACCTGCCGCGGTGTTCGCCGAAGCGCGGGCTGGCAAGGAATTTATCAACCAGACTCTCATAGGCCTTCGGAGACTTGTCCGCGACAAAATGATCCACATCAGCGGGATCCGGTGGCAAGCCGGTCAGATCCAGGCTCAGTCTTCGAGCGAGGGTGCGACGGTCGGCTTCTGCCGCAGGAGTAAGACTCAGGGCCTCGAGCTTGGAGAGAATAAAATAGTCGATGCCATTACGCGGCCACGAGGCGAGCTTAACTTTTGGCAAAGCGCTCTTTTTCGGTGGAATGTATGCCCAGTGTGGCTCGTACTTTGCGCCCTGTGCAACCCATGCCTTAAGCGTGGCGATCTGCGCGGGTTTGAGGTTCTTGTGCGTGTAGGCTGGCGGCATGAGTGAGCCTAGGCCCATAACGCGTTTGATAATCTCGCTGGCTTCTGGCTTGCCAGGAATGATTGCAGCAGACCCATTCTTAATCGCAGCTTCTGTTGCTGGCTTATCCAGCCGAAGGTCTGCTTTTCGAGCTGCTGAGTCGGGTCCGTGGCAGCTAAAGCAGTTCTCCGCCAGGATCGGACGAATGTCTCGATTGTATTGAAGCGGGCCGGCAGGCTGCGCCTTTAACGTCCTAGGAGCCGGCGGCGCAGCACTGGCGATCACGGCGCTAAGGCCAAGAACGCTCATTGCTGATACGCCAGCGATACCGATTCTTGAACGAAAAACGTTCGTAAGAACCATATTCGACCACCTCATTGTCTTATTGTGTTGATGCAGCCACTCACTGACGTGAATCGGCCGCTGAAATGTAATCGCGATTGTTACACGCTGCTTGCATTCTTACGTGGTTTGATTCGCATTGGGCGCAAATGTTGCATGGGTTTGGGTTTATCCAGGAGTGTCACCAGTGACACATTTCGGCATATGACGGATCAGTTCTCGCGACGCGGGTGTGATTCCTCTGAAATTGCGAAATGTGCTCAGACACGATGGGATATTTACCATTACGTAGAAACATCAAGTTTGATTGCATTATGTGCTTGTATCCGCCTGGGGGCAGGCGGGCTCCAGTTTTCGTTCGATGTTCACGGCGTGCATCTCAGTTTCCGCCTGGGGACAGGCGGGCTCCAGT
>CAIXIX010000016.1 GCA_903919615.1 uncultured Chthonomonas sp. | reverse complement strand
TAGCAATCTTCGCACCGCAAACCTCTGCTTGAGACCATGACATCATTTGACGACACCTCCAATCTATAATTCGGATTGGAGAGGGAAAAGATTCCCAAGTAATGAATCATGATTAGCCGCTTACCTGGGAGAGGGTCGGGGGTAAGGGGCAGGCTTGGACATGCCTTGACTCTGGCCGCGCCAGGTTAGGATATCTTGATGCATCGAATGCTAGGACTAACTGCACTCTGCTCGAACTTGGTCGCGCCGCCCGGAGACCAGGCATTATCCGTGGCACGTAATCCTCGGATGTACCCGGCGCACTTCGGTAAACGTGTCGATGAATTGTTTCATGCTAAAGCATCTGAAGACAAAGTACCAAGATTGTTCGTCAGGTGTAGAGGGCGGTTTGTCACGATGCCAGATGTTGTGTTCAAACATGGCAAGTTTTGGGCGGACTGTACCACGGAAGGACAGTGGGCTGCCCATGAAGAGAAATATTCAGAAGAATTCGGTGAAGGCATAAAACTTATCTACGAGCAACCCTGATGGCTGATAGAAGTGTGAGCAATTCATTGTGTAGCAACGAGATTGAACTGAGGGCACGATGGCAGACCCAGGATGGACAAGATAAATCTCGGCGTGTGCTGGATGCATTGAAGAAAGGTCGTGTGTTTGAAAAGATAGATGGTGTCGAGATGATAGATGGCCGAGTCGATCTACGGGGTCTGGCTGTACCTAGGCTGAACTACGGTACCTGGTTTTCGGTTAAGGGTCATTCAGTGCAGAACGTCAGTGGGCCGACCGTTTTTCGCCGCTGTAAACTCGAAGACATTGATCTGAGCTGCTGTGACTTCGGGGAGGCGATGTGGACTGGATGTAACTTAAGGAACGTTCGGTTCAATCAGGCAAGACTTTGCGGTGTCGGCTTTTGGGGATGTGCTTTGAATGAAGTAAACTTCGACGGAGCGGATATGCACGATGCAATATTAAGTGGCGTCGATGGGAGTAAGGTGAACACTTACGTCAATGTCTCGTTTAGAACCGCAAATCTTCAGGGCATCAATGGGGAGGTAGAGCTCTATCGCGACTGTGACTTCTCGAGAGCCAACCTTAAAATCGTCTTCTTTAACGGCGCGAGGTTTGAAGGCTGCACTTTCGCTGGCCTGTTATCTGCTGTTACCTTTAGTCTGCACGCAAAGTCGATTGCTCCCTCAATCCTACCGTGGCACCGGTTAGATCCTATGCAGTTCACCAACAGAATGTGGAATGTAGACTTTAGTAATGCGGAACTGCGTGGGGTAGTGTTCGATGGCGTCGACTTGTCGACGTGTACATTCCCAAACGATGAGAACCATATTGTGGTTCATCAACAAAGGGAACTGTTTACAAAAGCAAAAGCGCTGATATCAAGTGAGTGGCATGAACCTGAGCGAACGTGGGCCCTTGGGTTGATTGACATTATGTACTTATGGCCAGGGAAATTGTACGGTAGGCAGGAAAGACCTGAGATTCTGACACAACAGATTCAAGTAATAAACAGGCTTGACATGCATGAAGCATTGGGATATGACGCGGGAGAACGGTTTTACGCGCTCGTGGTCGAACTCGCCAAGTGATGCACGCGACCAACGACGAGCACATCAATGAAATTGCATCGGGTTAATAGCGGGAGATTGCATTAGTCTCTCGCGATCCTGCACAGATAGTTTCTCAAATTTCTGCAAGTAAGACAGAATAACAGATGAACACGATTTTCTTGTGGTCAGTCGTTACACAGCTTTACGTAAGCATTTAACCATTAAGTAGGACATAGTGATGTGTCGAAATCTAGGACGAACAGCGCTCTTCGCGATTTTGATTGCATTGCAGGTTCATGGCCAGCAGGCCATGGTCAGCACGCCGGCTGCATTTACTCGCGTTATATTCACGCCGGTAAAGAATGGCAAGAAGGCTATCGCAGTCTGGTCGTTTGGGGCTTCGCGCGCCGGATCGATATGGTTGTAAAAGATCCACAAGGCGTGCCACATATTTTAGAGGTTAAGTCCGGCAACGCTGTTAAAAGTAGCGCACTAGTCTTGAAGGACAGCGTCATTGCCCAACAAGGTGGCAAGTGGATTGGAAAGAATTCCGGGGCGGTCATCGATGAATTTGGAGCGCAGCTCAAGCCGTGTGTAATGGAGATGGAGCATGTGCCGTAGGGGGAATCACAAGTGGCGAGCAAATGGGACTCATTGAAACTGCAACTCTTTCACTCCCTGTCGCGTGAGTTTGCCCCCCATGGTTTCAAGCCGAAGGTGTCAGAATCTTACATTGGAAGACAAACCTCATACGGCTACGATAGGATCGGCTTTTCGTTCATGACGTATCCGGGCGAATGCGTCGACATGACTCCTCATATTGGAATCCGGCACGATGCAGTAATGAATTTGGTGAACCCGCATACATTCGCGTGGACAGAAAAGGATAAGAAAACAAACGTCACCGTCGGGACTCGTGTCAACAACATCCTTCATGACGACTTGCTGTGCCGATGGTCACTTAGAAACGAAACGGATGTGCAGCTAGCAGTTGACGGTATGATGAGCCTTTATCAGACTTTAGGGTTACAGTATTTCGAGCGATTCCGACATCTGGAGGAGGTGCTAACCGTGTGTTCCGCGAGAGACCAGAAGGTTGCGTTTCATTGCGGATCAAGTGTGCGGCCTGCATTGGCGCTTGCAACTTCATTTCTGATACACGACCTGTCACAGTATTGCAATGTGTTTGCGGACACAAAGGATTACATCGAATCTGTGGCCATATTCGGGCCATCAAGCAAACGGACCTTTTACGCTGTAGCAGCCGATCTCGAACAGCGATGGAAGGCGAAAGAATCTGGAGCTGGAAACCTTTCAACTGGGACGATCTGAACCGGATGACAGCGCAGTCTGGGCAATCTGGAGCATATTATTCGACGT
>CAIXIX010000015.1 GCA_903919615.1 uncultured Chthonomonas sp. | reverse complement strand
GGGGGGCGCAGTGCAGTTATTATGTAACTGTGGCTGGTCGTGCTCTGGCGATTCGAATCTCTGAAGTCGCTAAATTTGCGGGCTACTGTTGATTTTATGGCCAATGATATACAGCCAGCCAGGAGCGCTAGCCCGATGAAGCGTTTGCGAGTATTAGCCGTTTGAGCGTTAGTCAAGTCGATGTCCCCTCCCGGGATTGAAGTATTGACCCATACGCAAGATCTTCGTGCAATACAAGCGAGGCGGGTCGCACAGTTTATTTGAGGCAGTCACGATGGTTAGGAAAATAGTACGGATTCCAAAGGCTGTCTCCCAACGGGTGGATGCGCTTACCCTGAGTGCCAATCCAGCCAAACGCCGGGTCTGGCCCGGTACCGGTTTTGGCAAGTAGCGCCCCATACGGTTTGTACCTGTAGGTGTTGACGACCTGTGCGCTCTGGTTCACGGTGGCTGTGACGGAGCCAAGCGCGTCGGTGAGGTAGTCAACACGTGGGCTGCCTGCGGTGCGCTCGCCGATGATTTCACCGTTCACAGTGTAATAGTCTGTTACTGGCATCGGTATCGTCCTTGTGCTGGAATCGGCCGGGAATAGCTGTGGCGCCCGCGAATTACCGAGCCCGGCCCGCGTCAACAGGCAATCTAGCTTACTCCTTGCAGGTAATCGGTTCCGTCCCAAGCCAGCGTTGCGACGACTACGGCTACGGTCCCGACGCGTTTCAGGACATGCCGGATTGGTTAGCTTCGGGCTCTGTAATTCCATCATTGCATGCAACGGCGCACCAGCGTTAAGTATCCGGTTTGAGTAGCTTCGCTCGTGAGGCTTCGGCGCCGGTTGATCGCGGGCCTACTTCCTAGAAGCGTAGCCGAGAATGCCACTTTTTGCTGTTTTTCGCTCGTTTGGCGAACGTTTTTTGTGACTGCGCCAGACGCCCCTATAATTACCTGGATATGGTGACATTCGCTCGATTACAGGTTCTGGCTGGGCCTTTGTCGGCAGTCAGGGCGTAGAAATGGGCAAAAAGTGGCGGTATTGCCTCTACGCCGGTGCCAATATCGGGGTCTGTTCGTTCTGCGACGCAGTCCAGTTCCATACTCTTCGTAGATTGGCCACGGTACAGGCCATCAGTAGTTGGTAGCGTGTCTTAACCAGACCGATATAGCGCGCCTGGCCAATTCCTAGATGGCTCAGTCGGGCAAGAGTGTGCTCGACTGTGATACGGTCTCTGAGGCGTTTGCGTCCGTCTTCGGTCTTCTGGTACGCTCGTGCTTGCTGAAGCAGGCGCTCCTGTGGGTGGACCTGTAGTCTTCGACTTGAAGCACTCTTGGTACATTGTGCCTTAAGCGGGCAGGACGAACAAAAGCCGGCAAACGAGAAGACCTTAACTGCGCCGCGCATAAAGTATTTTGAGGAGGTGTTGCCGGCAGGACAGGTGACAGTGTAGTTCTCCAGATCGATTAGGAAGCGGCTCTTCGGGAAGATGCCGTCAGTGTGAGGCGCTTTGGGCACCTTCGCAACCAGTACGCGGCCTGCATCTTCGAACTCTTTGCGAGTTCCACCATCGCCGTAGGCGCAGTCGGCAAACGTCTCAGATACAGTCATACCGGAGTTGGCTTCGGCCATCTTAATCTGGTTCAGTGCACCCTGGTTATCTGGCGCATCGCCGGGTAATACTACGGCGCCAACGATGATCTGACTATCGACATCGGTCACCACGCTGGCCTTGCTGCCATTGAAACGGTTGCTCGAACTCTTGTGCCCGTGTCTCTGCTCGGGATCGGTAATGCTGGGAACACGACCAGGTGTCGTGCCTCTCTTGATACGTGCGCTTGGCGGCGCGTCAAGGCCGTCCGTCTTGTCTTCGACGTCCTGCATAAGGATCTGCGAGAGAAGTTCGGCGGCTTTGCGAACCTCGTCGCTGCCGCCGTTAGCGCGCACCAGGAGAGTGCGTGCGTCGCGAACGATCCTGTTCAAGAGAGATTGTCTGGCTTGTTCATCTGACCAGTCGATGTCGGCGCTGCCCTTAAGGCTCAATCCAGCATAGAGGTCCATTCCGACTTCATGCAGGTAGTCATCTAAGCTCTGACTCTTCTCTTTTGCCAACTGCCGGGCCAGACTGATAATTGCCTCGCCGAGAAGGTTATATGTGTCCAAAACTGCACCGCGCCCAAGGATGGGCTTCGTATCGGTAGCTGCCCGGAGAGTGCCTTTGAGCAATCCGCTCTTCTTGGCCTCTTCGATGCTCTTGACGAAGATCTGTCGGACCGCCTCATGGATGATGAGATGAGCACGAAAGAGTTGGAAGGTGCTCTTGGCACAAACCTGTCGACCAGCAGGAAGGCCAAGTACAGCGGCCCAACGCAGATCATATGCGGAACGGGCCACGGTCTCTTCGTCGGAAACCTGATCATGCTCTTTGAGTATGGTCATTAGCGCGAGTAGAGACGGAGGGACGCTTGGACGCCCGCGATCTGAGTGGTAGAACATCGCGAAGTCGTCGTCCTTAAATAGACCTGGCGCAGCTTTTGCGAGCTGTGCATAGAATGACGAAGCCGGTAGTTCAAGATCGAACACATTTCCGACATCAAAGAGTTGCGACTGACGAGAGCGTTTGCCAATCATGGGGTCAAAAACTCCAGATCCAAAGATAAAGGTAGATTCGACACCAATACAAAAAACACCTTTGGCAAAAGCCGATTTTTCGGCTACGCTTCTAGGGCGTGGGACACCAGCTTGCCTCTTTCCAACTTGACTCCTTGCTGCGCTGCGGCGAGGGTCCCGTAACGTGCGCCGTGAACAAATCGCGAAATCACCCGTGGCTGAGAACACGCGAGAGGCCCGGGGTGAGGTGCAACAGCATCTCGGGTATCGTCGGAATTTACTCTCCGCTGCTCCCTGATCCCTCTTCCCTATGTAGGAGTGCGGTGAAAATGGACCATTTTCCATTCACCGCTCTCCCGCACAAACACGCGGCTCTCATTATAGGTTTGCCATTTTGGCTTCCCATTATCAGAGTAGGTCATCAACCGCGTATAGGTGACGATACCTGTTTCGCCGTACAGCTGAATTCTCGGCGATAGTATGTCGAACCGCTCGGGTCGATTCGCTGGATTGCGCGCCATCTGGCTTATCAGCGATAAGTGGAATTCCAGGCCGTCGATGCGATATGCACAAACGTCCTCAAAGCATGAGAGCTCCTCTGAGGTAAACAGCCCGTAGGTCTCATAATCTCCTGTGTGGATAGCCTCGAGCATCTGCCAGGTTATATTGAGCAGCTCCTCCTGTTGGGCAGTAAGCTTCATATCTTTGATAAGCGACGCTTCAAACATCTCCACACTCCCGGTTCAAAATACACTCGCTCAGATCTTCAGAAAATCTCTACGGAGCTGATCCGGCGAACATTCTCCACATAGGCTGTGTCGTAAGGATCCAGGCGACCTGCGCTTCGATAATGAAGCAGTGCTTCGCGCTCGTAGCCGAGGCGGACACAGGCATCTCCGAGCAGTGCATGATACGAGGCGTTATTGCCATCCAGGTCAACGGCTCGCCTCAGAGCGGATGCCGCCTCTCGAAGGTAGCCACCCTGGAGGTAAACAACGCCCAGCCTCACGAAGTAGTAGGCATCACTGTCCGACAGAAGACAGGCCAGCTGTATCTCGCCAATCGCATCGTCGATGCGGCCTATCCGTGCGTATGCATTCCCGAGCCAGAAGTGGTAAAAACCATCGGAGGGGCACAGATTGCGAGACTGCTCCAATTCAACCACCGCAGCCTCATCCTCATTGGCGGCCGAAAAACAGTCTCCCAGACGGTAGCGATAATAGGCGTTTGAGGGCTGCAGGTCCACAGCTTTGCGATACTCTACAAGAGCGATCGTTAGCTTGCCGTACCGCCGATAGAGCTCCGCACGGTTAAAAAAAGTAACAGCTCTGCGCTGATTTGAACGTGCCTGCTGCTGAGAGCGGTATTGCGCAAGGCGAATCTGAGCGGCCGAAGCCTCCTCTCCACGAGGAGTGGTGGTGGTTCGACGGCGGCGCTTTGGTGGCTCTGCTTCAGTTATGGAAGGATCCACAGCCGGATCCGGGTCTTGCCTGGTCAACGAAACTCCCTGGTATCAGGTTAGCTGAACACTTCGCGCACACAGCGCGTTTCAGCACATTTAATCACACCCCAGCAAGGCTGTCAAGCCGCGACCTTTGGCTCCGGCGTACTTCCCGCGCGAAGCGTGGTTCCATGCGCAGCTACTTCCCGTTGTGAAGCAGGACTTCCCTCCGTTACAGCCAGTACTTCCCTCGCCGCTTGCGGCGTACTTCCCTCAGAACCCCTTCCTGCTGTCTAGCATCACGGTTATTGGGCCATCATTCACAAGTGAGACCTTCATTTCGGCTCCGAACTCACCGTATTGAACTGGGATTCCAGCACGCGCCATCTCTTCGGCGAAGAGCCTATAGAGCCGCTCCGCATGTTCGCCCGAAGCGGCATCCGTAAAGCTGGGTCGTCGCCCCTTGCGGCAATCGGCATACAGGGTGAAATTCGACACCACGAGAGCGGAGGCTCCTGTATCGATCAGCGACAGGTTTAGCTTGCCTTCTGGATCTTCGAAGACACGAAGAGTGGACGCTTTATCAGCGAGATAGCGAGCATCCTGGTCTTCATCGTCCTTACGAACGCCGATAAGTATCAGGAAACCAGACCCAATATTAGCGATCCTCTCCTTCCCTTCCGAGCGCACAACATCCACCGAGGCGGTTTCAACACGCTGAATCACGGCTCGCATAAAGCATTTTCCTCCTACTTCGCACGATCTCGTTTCGCTACGAGCCGTGAACCCGCTGCGCAACGCGCGGAGACCACCCTCGGGCGCGAGCAGTGAACCCGGTGAGGGTCCGGTCCCGCACGCCGCTACCGTGTCGAGCAGATAACGCATCAAATCTTGAGCATGGATGCCACAGCTACGACTCGTAACCCAGACAAGCTGCATTGCCACCATGCCTCCGCAACGCGGTAAGCTTGTTACGGACTTATTATCCAGGAGTCACAATGCGGATCTCAAAAGTCATCGATGGAGTATATCGGATTTCGCTCGCCTGGAGCAATGTATACCTGCTTTGGGATGGGGTGGTTGGCTGGCTGATCGATAGCGGCCTGGAGAGTGACAGGCAAGATCTGCGTAGCGCGCTGCGAGAGCTTCATGTTGAACCGAGTACCATCAAAGCCATTGTTCAGACCCATGCGCATTGCGATCACGCCGGCAGCGCTGCGTATTTTCAGGTTGAGTTTGGAACGGAACTGTACTGCCATGAAGCGGAGGCCAGGCATCTGTGCGAACCAAAGTTCTCCTACGGTCCACACGGCACATCGGCGCTTCGGCATCCATTCCAGGCGCTGATCTATCGCTCCGGCGAGAAGATCTTCCCGGTCGAACGATCTGAGCGCTGCTTGGCTGTTCAGGATGACGACGTTCTCCACAGCCCAATTGGCCCTTTGCGCGTATATCACTCGCCCGGTCATACTGCTGGCCATATCGCGCTGCTTCGCGAATCGGATCGTCTGCTTTTCTGCGGCGATGCGATCCTCACCATCGTACCGAACCTAATCCCGGCGTTGCGCAAGCCCGGGCTGAGCCTGCCGTTGCGCTTGTTTACGCCGGACTGGCCGATGGCAATACGAAGCGCGGCAGCGCTCGCGGAGCTCAAACCAACCCTCCTCGCTAGCGGCCACGGATGGCCGATGACCGAGAACACCGCAGCAACCCTTTCGGCCTGGGCGGCTCGAACTTGACCCTCTCCCTGCGAGGTACGAGCGAATAAGGGGTAGGTTAGGTGATGGTCGCTACACGCACACCGCGACCAACCAGCAAAAAGTCCAATTCCGTTCCGTCGCCCAAGATTCGTATGCTCCAACCAGATACCCGGTATAATCAACACCGGTTCTCATTTATCAATTTCGCATCATTGCAAGCTGCGCAAGCAGAGAATTAACAGGAACGAGTCAGAATGGCCAAGATCATCCCTTTTTCAGGAATTCACTATAACCCCGCAGAGGTGCCGGTATCCAGCGTTGTTGGTCCTCCCTACGATGTGATTTCGCCCGCACAGCAGGAGGCGCTATACAGGCTTCATCAGAACAACTTTGTGCGCATCATGCTCAACAAGATTGAAGATAGCGATTCCGATGAAGACAATCGCTACACCCGGTCGGCAGCAACGCTGAAAGAGTGGCTCGCATCCGGGCTGCTTGTTCAGGACTCCGAGCCTGCTCTCTATGAGTACGCCCAGAGCTTCGAGCACCCCTTGCACGATGGCGAGATCGTCTGGCGCACAACCCTCTTTGTCGCCTTGAAATTGGAGCCTTACGAGAATGGCGTCGTTCTGCCGCACGAAGAGACGCACCCGAAGGCAAAGGCCGATCGCCTGTTGCTGATGCGCGCCACCGAGGCAAACCCGGAGCCGATCTATGGACTTTATGAGGATCCAACCCAGGCAGTAGCGCGAACGCTGCAGGCAGCCAGAGCAAACACAGAGCCGTTGTTGAGCGCATCCTTTGCGGGCAGAACTCTGCCGGATAGCGAACAGCATGTGATCTATCGCCATTCCGACCCGCGCGTTATCGAGAATGTGCAGCAGTTCCTGGATCCTCGACGAGTTTGGATTGCGGATGGCCACCATCGGTACGAGACTGCGTTGAACTATCAGCGCGAGCGGGCCGCTGAAGATCACTCTACCGCGCCTCACGCCTATGACTATCTGCTCATTGGATTGAGCGCATTTGAAGATCCCGGCCTCATCGTCCTCCCAACCCACAGGCTTGTTAAGAACGTCTCCCAGGCCAGGCTGGACGAGATCGTGCCTCAACTGGATCGCTACTTTGAAGTGGAATGCAGCACCGTTGACGCAGCCCGCAGCTGGATTAAGGAGGAGATCGCGGGGATAAAGCGATTTGCTATCCTGCATAGTGGAGGCAGCTATCTGCTGACACTGCGCGACCTCGCCGTTGCCGATGCCGCGCTGGATCAGACGCACTGTCCTGCATGGAGAACGCTCGACGTCACCATCCTGCAGGCGCTCGTTCTCGATCGCACCCTGGGCATCTCCTGGCAGGATCTGGCGCACACACCCGACGTTGCCTACACGCGCGATGAAGAGGAGGCGGTTCACAAGGTAGCATCCGGCGAATTCCAGCTCGCGTGCCTGCTGCAGAACCCAACCGTCACCGAAGTTCGCGACGTCGCCTCCGCAGGCGACAAGATGCCGCAGAAATCAACCTTCTTCTACCCCAAACTCTGGAGTGGACTTGTTCTGCGCTCGGTGAAATAAAGGCCCCGGGAAGTACTACCCTTACGCCGCGTCTACTCCTTAAGTTCATACTGGGCGTAAGGGGCTTAAAGGGTGTACTTTGCCGCGCTCCCTCACTGTGTCGGCATTGGCACACCCTTTCCGAGCCGGCCCGTCATGTAGGCAGTCAGGGCATAGTAGGTATCCGTAAGCAGGCCTTCGTACCCGCAGGGAGTTCCGTCCCAACGCTTCCAATCCACCCCGGAGCCCACGCCGTTCTGATACACACCGTCTCGATACCCTCCGAGCATCGCATTGAGTATGTTGTCCGCCTCCGCGCGCCGGCCGAGGCTGTACAGCCCTTGCAGATAGAAGTAGACGAAGCTTCCAGTTACTCCGCCGTTTTCGTAGATCTGGAACGAATCGGAACCATCATCCTTCGAGGGTTGCCCCATTACCCCGCCGCCAGCATAGTCTTTTCGTGCGATGGGAACGAGATTGCCGGGCAGACCAATACGATAGTTGCTGTAGCCAACCTCGCTGAACTTGGCCTGCATCTTATCCATAATGGCGTTGCCCTGTTGCGCAGTTACAAGGCCATAGCTGCAGGCGATGCCCGCGATAAACGGAAACCAGTAATCGTGCAGCGCGCCATCCTTGCTGCGCCAGCCTGCCAGCACTCCCGTATCCGGGTTATAGAACGTCTTGTAGTAAACCGCCCGGATCATATCTGCACGTTTAGAATGTAGCTTCGCTCTATCTTGCCGGCCCAGCAGCCGCTCTAGTTCAGCTATGCACCGAAATGCGCGGTAATCCAGCGCGTTGCCGTAAGCGTCCTTCCATCCAAACGAGACAACATCCCACCAGTTGCTGGACCACTCTCCTGCACCTTTGATGCCGCTGCCGCAGTTGCCGGAGCGTTTTGATTCTGCTAGGCCGTCTCCATCCACATCCGCCGCAATGATATGATCTGCATAATTCTCAACGGAGTGGATGCGACGCGCCAGCCACTTCATCCTAACCCAAGCGGCACTCTTTACCGAGCCTGCACTGGCGTTGCTGCCTATGGCTCCGCCATGGGCGACGCACCACGCGGCGATGACGATCGCGGGATCGGAATCGACAAAGATGTCGCGATCGCCACCATAACCGAACGCACCGTCGAAATACGAATCAAGTGTGGTTTGAACAAGATCCATCGCCGTAAAATCATCGAAAATCGGCGGCGTGAACAGCGCCTGATCTGCGTACTCATATACGCAGAAGAGCACATTGTCACTGATGGAGTTGTTGGAGAGACAGGCGACGTCTGGACGGAACTGAAAGATATTCATCCAGCCGCGCCGCAAACCAGCAAGCTCAGGGTCGGATTTCACCTGCGCCTGGTTCGGATAGACCTCCGTCATCTTCAGCTAATCATGTATCATTACTTGCCCCGGGGTTAGCGGGAGATTCTGCTTCGCCAGTTGCCAACCAGCCGCCATGTCTTCCAGGCGTCGTAGGCCGATCCAGAGTCGTTTGACGCCTGGCGGAGGACCGTTCTTGTACGGTT
>CAIXIX010000014.1 GCA_903919615.1 uncultured Chthonomonas sp. | reverse complement strand
TTGCTAACGAATCGAGATAGCCTTGTAAGCCCGCAGAAATTAACACGCCAGGCTGCAACCGGTTTTATTAGTGAGGATGTGTTCAAGCAGTGTTCAGGTAGATATCAGCAATCCGAGCGCAACGATTGTTGGCCACCGGATGCGGCGGCGAACGACGGTCGCGAGCGGGCTCGGACCTCCATCGAGAACTCCGGATTTCTGTTCCCTTACGATAAGAGGATTACGGTTAACCTGGCTCCGACTGATATTCTCAAGGCCGGACCGCGTGTCGATTTCCCGACGGCCATTGGGGCCAGAGGTCGCGGTACCAAGGGGATCGTCATTTCGGCTGCAATCAGACGCAATGCAGGCGTCGTCTCCGAAATTGGTACCTGCAGGGTGACACACCGTGACGAGATCGTTCCCCGATTTAAGACGCGATAGTTGATGGAGCCCCATCAACTATCCGCAACATTGGATGGCGGAACCGATCCGTTCTTGCATGATTTATCCGATGTGAGGGTCATACCGCTGTGATGGGAAGGACAGATAGCGCTTGAGCAACGGCACGTAAGGCGGGATGTCAGCATGGTATGATATACCAACACTATTAGTAAGAGAAGCAACCATGATGACAATCACACTGTCGATACCTGACGAGATGGCCGCAACTGTACACCAACTCGCCGCAAACAGCGGGCAAACAGCCGATCAGCTTCTTTTGGACGCTCTCTGGGCACATTTTCCGCCTATCTCTGCGGAGTTAAGGGCTGAGTTCGAAGCGCTTGACTCGGCATCCGACGAGGACTTCTTTCGATTCGAGACAGCGGAACAGGGTTTCGCTGATGCAGCGCGGTGAAATCTGGTTTGTGAGCCTTCCGTTCTCGTCGGATAGAGAGCAATCCGGGGAGCGACCGGCGGTTGTGCTGCAAGATGCAGTGTACGGCCAGAAATCGCCGCTTGTTCTAATTGCGTTGCTCACCTCTCAGCAGACGGCGTTGCGCTTTCCTGGCACGGTGCTCGTTCTGCCATCGCCAACTAACGGCCTGGCGCTACCCTCGGTCGCTATGGTATTTCAGACGCGTGCACTCGACCGAATACGGTTCAGGCGCAAGGTCGGTGATATTGAGCCAGCCCATCGCCAGGAAATCACGGATGAACTTCAACGATTAGTAGGCTTGTTGCCCCGACCGTAAGCGCCACCACTCGATTACGTCATTACGGCTGCTTTATAAACCTGATCGACCTCAAAGACGTCAACTACATTGAATCCCACCATTCATTCCTGCTTCCTCCGCGCGCCTGTGGCGCGCGGAGGAAGAGGACCAACATGTGGTAGGTGGTGGACGTCGTGCCATAGTGCACGCACTTACGTACGCGCCTGAGTCCGCATCGCGGAATCGCCCTTCGGGCATTGCAGGTTGCAATCGATAATGGCGGTAAGAGATTGATAGGTTTACCGCTTTGCCCTCCCAAAACGACCATCTCAGGTCGTTTTGGCAGCGAACCCCAAGCGGGCTCATGATTGTTACGAAATCAGACTCAGCTTTGAGGTCGAAATGTGGGAGATTTAAGTCGCTTGGGCTCCCTCGATATGAAGTGAGGCGCGATCGCTTCTTTGTTCGCTGATTGCGGCGTGCGAACCGCTCCCCTCCGAAGAGCAAACAAATCTTCGATAAAACACAAAACTCCACAGCGCATCGCGGTTGAACACCTGCTGCAATATAGTTTCCTTTCGTTTCTATTCATAATGGGCTATTATTTAGATCGGAGATCGATTCTGTCAGCGCCAGACCATTGTAAAGGGACACGTTGGGGATTCGGTTCTAACACAGCGTTGTAGAGGGAGAGTTCCATGTCTGGCAATCTTGGGTATAGCGATAACCCTGTTCTTTCCGATTCCGGTTACCACGTTCATGATGGCGAGCGGCCACAGCCGCGCGTAATTACACCCGGTGTTACGGGTACACCGACGACGGCAGGCCAGGCGCCATCGGATGCCTTCGTGCTCTTTGACGGTGCGGATATATCCGGCTGGATAGGCCGCGATGGCGAAGCCGCGCAGTGGACCGTTGAGGATGGTTACATTCAGGTAAAGCCTGGCACGGGCGATATTGAGACCGCCGCGAAGTTTGGTAAATGTCAGCTCCACCTGGAATTCGCTTCTCCTGTAGAAGTTAAGGGCAATGGACAGGGCCGAGGAAACAGCGGCGTCTTCCTGATGGGCCAGTATGAGATTCAGGTGCTGGATTGCCACGAAAATCCCACCTATCCGGATGGCACCACCGGTGGAATTTATGGCCAGTATCCGCCGCTTGTGAACGCATGCCGCAAGCCGGGTGAATGGCAGACCTACGATATTATATGGACACCGCCTGTTTTTGATGGCGATAACCTTGTTTCTCCGGCCTACGTTACGGTGCTGCTCAACGGGATTGTGCTGCACTATCACCAGCCGCTGCAGGGGCCAACACAGCACAGAAATCTGGCCGAGTACAAGCCGCACCCGTCCGTCGGGCCTCTGAAACTGCAGGATCATGGCGATCTAGTTCGGTTCCGAAACATCTGGTATCGGCCAATTGGCACGTACGATACGCCGTAGTTCGCTAGTTTGATGAGCGTCGTATGCCGTTTCCCTGGCAGCAATCCCGGGGATATGGCGTGTGGCGCTTGGTTCCTTTCCGGGGGAAATAAGTTTGCCGCATTCCGATACCACCAACAAAAGTGATAAGTCCGCCTCTGCACGCCTGGATCCCAGCCCAATAATGGCCCTCGCAACCGGGTACTGGGCCTCCGTGCCGCTGTTTGCTGCCGTTAAGCTTGGAATTTTTAATGTGCTCGCCGAGGGAGCCCAAAGTGCACAGCGTGTCGCGCAGTGTATCGGCGCTGATGTGAGGGGGCTCACACTGCTGTTAGACGCATGCTGTGCGCTGGGTCTACTGGAAAGAAGCTGTGCTTCGGGCGCCGAAGCTTCAACGGCTTTGTATTCGAACTCCAGAATCTCCGACAGTTTTCTGGTGGATGGCAGACCCGGGTGCCTGGGAACATCGATCCTCTGGAGCGCGAATCAGTACGCAGCCTGGGGGGATCTAGTTAAGACCGTTCAGACCGGCAAACCAGCGGTCGAACCATCGCGCCATCTCGGAGAGGATCGCGATAAGACGCGGCAATTTGTTACCGCAATGCATCACAGGGCGCTTGGCGTTGCGCGCGGCGTGATCAATTTTCTGCCGGTAAAACCAGATGGAAAGCTCCTCGACGCCGGCGGCGGTCCCGGAACCTACTCCACACTGCTTACGGAGAAATACCCGGCGCTGCACGCGACCGTGCTCGATCTTCCCGGCATAGTAGCGGTTGCGCAGGAGCTTCTCGCACTATCGGGAGCGGACAAACGCGTTGCGGTAAAGGCTGGCGATGTCCTCACGGATGATCTTGGCAGTTCCGAATACGACAACGTTCTCTTTTCTGGAGTACTGCACCAGATGGGGGCAGCCTCTATTGCCGATGTTCTGGCGCGAGCGTTTCGCGCGCTTTTGCCAGGCGGGCGGATCATCATCAGCGACATCATGATCGATGACAACAGGACGAATCCGTCGTTCGCGACCTTGTTCTCACTGCAGATGCTTCTAACCTCGGACCAGGGAAGCTGCTTTTCAGCGGCCGATATGAAGGCCTGGCTCCTCAGAGCTGGCTTTGAAGCGGTTGAAGAGAAAGCGCTTCCGCAGCCACTTCCCTACAGGGTCGTCAGCGCCGTCAAACCGGCATAATATTTGCGTGAAGTACCATTTGGAGAGTCTCTGTTTCTAATGTCTATCCGCACTTCGCATAAGGCCTCACAGTTTGCAGAGTCTGTCATTCGGGAAATGACGAGACTCTTTCTGGCACGCCAGAACGATGGCACTGGCCGTCAGGGAATTAACCTTGCCCAGGGCTTTCCCGATTTTTCAGCGCCTGAGGTGATGAAGGAGGCTGCCTGCGCTGCGATTCGGGCCGATATCAATCAGTACGCCATCACGTGGGGATCCAAGAACCTCAGGAATGCGATTGCCGATAAGACGGCTGATTTTTATGGAGCGCGGCCCGATCCGGAGCGAGAGATCACCGTCACTTGCGGCGCAACCGAGGCGATGATGTCTGCGATGATGGCGGTAGTGGATCCGGATGATGAGGTCATCGTCTTCGAGCCCTTTTACGAAAACTATGGCCCAGATGCCGTGCTTTCGGGGGCGCTGCCACGGTTTGTTCCGCTGATAGCGCCAGACTGGCATTTTGATCCGGAGACACTGGCGGCCGCATTTAACGATCGCACGCGCGCAATCATCATCAACACCCCTAACAATCCTACCGGGAAGGTTTTCAGCAGGGATGAGCTCCTTCAGATCGCGGCGCTCTGTCAAAAGTGGAACGTGACGGCGATTACCGACGAGATCTACGAGCACATGGTTTACGAGGGCGAACATGTGCGGATGGCCGATCTGCCGGGAATGGCCGAGAGAACCATTACGATCAGCGGAGCCTCGAAGACCTACAGCGCTACGGGCTGGAGAGTAGGATGGCTGATCGCGCCCTCCGAAGCGACGAACGCGATCCGGAAAGTACACGATTTCCTGACGGTTGGCGCGGCAGCGCCACTTCAAGAGGGGGTGGCCCATGCATTGGCGTTTCCGCGTGAGTATTACACCGATCTCGCCGCTCGGTATCAACAGAAGCGAGATACGCTCATAGCAACCGTGCGCAGCGTAGGATTTGCAGCGCAGACTCCGCATGGAGCCTACTATATCCTGACGGATGCGACGGAAGTGATGGCAGCAGCCGAGGCACTGGGCTTTGCGCCGGAGTCGCTTTCGATGGATGTGGCATTTGCACGATGGATGGTCGAGGAGATCGGTGTTGCCACCGTGCCCGGGAGCAGCTTCTACCGCGACGCGGAGGCTGGCAGCAAGCAGATTCGATTTTGTTATTGTAAGCGACCAGAGACTCTACAACACGCTGCGGAGCTGCTTAACCGGCTCCAGCGCTAGTGCGAGGAAGGGTATCGCGCCAAGTATCCCAACGGGCAGGCCCGACACCAAGTGTGATGAACGTAGCCAGATCGGCGGACACAGGCGCGTTCAACCACAGCTAAAAATGGCGTTTGTCGACGGCGTGGGTTACGGGACCCTCACCTTACTTCTCGCGAACTCGCTCGCAAGCTCGCAGGGAGAGGGACCAGAGGGCGCCTCCGGAAGCGATCGTACCGTGGATAACAGTGCACATCTGACGACGTGTTCAGTACGAGCACGCAAGGACGCAAAGAAGTGCGGCAGTCGCAAAGGGATGGTCGGTTTTAGGTTTCGGGTGTAAGGCGTTAGGGCGGAGATCGCGTTTCAGGATGGCTGATAGGTGCAGGGCAGTGGCCCCTGTCCACGGGCAAATGAGCTAACATTTCGGTAACGCTTTCGGCGAGTTGCGCCCTATTCGCTAGTTCCCCACATTCTTCAGGCGCGAACAGGGAACCCGGTGGGATGAGCACTCTAGAACAACATGCTGGTCCGGATATCGCGCCTTCCTCTAAGACATCGCGCAATCTTCAGGCCGATGACGGTGCGCTGCGGTTTCGTTTGATATTTGCCGCTCTTGTTGGGGTTGTGCCGATCGCAATTGCAGTGCAGTGGAGCGATCTCCTTGTGGGCGGGACCATGATGGCCGGTCCCTTCCCTCCGCTTGCCGCGAGCCTTCTCTGGTGCGCACTCTTGTTGCTGCAGTTTGTCCTCAAGCGTCAGGGCCGAACTCCGATTTTTCGCCGTTCCGAGATGCTCGCGCTGCTGGGCATTTGGATCGCCGCCAATATGGTGGTTGGGCGTGGGCTACTGCATCCGCTTCTGGCATCGCTTGCCGGGCCGACTTACTACGCCCGCAGTGGGGCTATTGCCAAAGCCGTGCCTCGCGATCTTCCAGATTGGCTTGCCGTCACGCGAAAAGAGGCTGCCCGGGGCTTCTTTGAAGGGCATGGCGCTCCGGTACCCTGGGATCAGTGGCGAGGGCCGCTCATTACCTGGGGGCTGTTCTTTCTTCCTTTTCTCATGGCGAATGTGTCGCTCTGCGTTCTGTTCGAGCAGGTATGGGTGCGACATGAGAGGCTCTCCTTCCCGCTCGTCATGCTGCCGATCGAAGCTGTCAACGAGAACCAAAACGCGCGATCGGCCACCACGAATGCAGGTTTTCGGCGAGCGATTGTCGCCGGCGTGACGATTCCTCTACTGCTTCACGGCTTCGGTGTTGCTCACGCCTACCTGCCTGGAATCCCTTGCATCCCGTTCTTCAACGACGTCTCGATCATTGTTACCGCGCAGCCCTGGACGGCAATGCGGCCACTCTATCTGAACTTCTACCCTCTTCTCGTGGGGCTAACGTTTCTCGCGCCGACCGATGTGACGTTTAGCGTCTGGTTCTTTCTGCTGTTAAACAAGCTAGAAATGGTCATCGCGCGAGCATCCGGTTGGAGCGATGGGGCAGCAGGCGGTGGGATGAACCCCTTTCCACCCTACCTTGAAGAG
Organism: uncultured Chthonomonas sp.; assembly: GCA_903919615.1. Lineage (GTDB taxonomy): Bacteria > Armatimonadota > Chthonomonadetes > Chthonomonadales > Chthonomonadaceae > CAIXIX01. The sequence continues at coordinate 12,240 of CAIXIX010000014.1, read as the reverse complement.
CAGTCGGCAGGGGCGTTTATCGCGCTATTCTGCATCCTTGTGTGGAATGCGCGGACGCATCTGAAGAGAATTGCAGGTTCTGCTGTTCGTGTTGGCTCAAACGTCGTTCGGGGTACGGGAGCGCAAAACGGATCATCTACGGTGGTGGGCGAGGACTACCGCTCCTATCGCACACCCTTCTGGGGATTTGTTCTGGGAGTCTGTGGAGTATTGTTCTGGTGCTTTCGCACGGGATTGCCGCTATGGTTTGCGGCGTGCTTCTTCGGTTTCTATTTTGCGGTCGCCCTGGTGCTTAGCCGACTGATGGCGGAAGGCGGAGTCTCCTGGATTCTGGCGCCCATCCTGCCAGATAAGCTGATCTTTGGTCTCCTTGGATCCGGTATGATGACCCAGACCGCCGTGACACGGCTTGCACTTCAGGTTCAGCACCTGCGAGACACGCGCCAGATGATCTCACCTGCCGTGATGCAGACGGGTAAGCTTCGTGATGAAGGCGACATTCCGCGCGTAGGGTTCTATCTTCTTCTTTTCGCCTGTATGCTTCTCGCGCTCGTGGTCGGCACAGGAACGGCGCTTCCACTCTTCTACGGCCATGGCGCGCTTGTGCTTGCTCCGAATAGCGATGGACTTATGATGAGCGCGAGCGTTGTGCCGCTTACAGGGATCAATCAGGCTTCGTCGCGGCTATTGCATCCTATTCGGGCCTCTGCGGGTGGCGCATCCGGGCTCGTTTTTGGTTTGATCATAACGCTGATACTGTCAATCCTGCGCACACATTTCCTGTGGTGGCCCCTGCACCCGCTGGGCTATGCGCTAACAGGAACGTTACAGCTTGGCTACGCCAACAAGATGCTCTGCTCCATCTTTTTAGGCTGGATGTTCAAGATGCTCGCGCTTCGATTTGGCGGCGCGCGCGGTTACCGGTACCTGCGCGGCGCGGCGCTCGGACTCGTGCTCGGAGACCTTATTGTGGGCGGAATTCTGAAAGTATTGGATGCAGTGCTTGGCCCAAGCGGATATGCGATTTTTTGAGGGAAGATGGGAAGCAGGTTTTTGGCGTTGGGTTTAAGGCATTAGGACGGGAACCGCGCCTCCGTGTGAGGGTGCGGAATGCAGCAACACGACGGAAATTTCACGCAAAGTTACCCAACTGGCGGGACTGAACCCGAGAGTCATGGACAAAGGGTAATCGGATAATCATCTAGATTATGATTCGTGAAGTCATGATTTCTCACGTTCCGGATATAGCTTTCGTAGCTTGATGCGGGCGTCTGCAGTCGTGAACTGCCAGTTAATCTTAGCGGGTGCTTTGTTGGCGGCTCGCTCCCATGCGGCAACTTCGCTAATTAGCGTTTCCGCGTCCGGGATGCGTCTTGCCAGGCACTGGCGAGTGAGAATGCTAATCTCAATCTCGGCGATATTCAGCCAGCTACCGTGTTCCGGAGTGTAGTGCCATTCGAGCTTGCTGTTAATTCGATGCGCCTCCTCTGGGTCAAAGGCCTCATATAGGCAGGCAGACGTGTGGGTGTTCATGTTGTCATTCACAAGCACTATCTTGTCGGCGTCGGCGTACTCTACATCGACGATCCAACGCAGGTGTTCGGCGTAGTCTATGCTTGTGTGCCGTTCTGTAACTCTCCCGGAACAACGGCCGATCTTTGGCTCAACCGTGACAAATATATTGCGCTGGCCTTGCCGGGCATACTCGTAATCCACCCGCTTAGGTCTGCCGACCTTTGCGGGCAGGCTGGATCGTGGCGTATCATGGAGCTCTTTCATGGCTTCATCTACGCACACCACGGGTCGCTTGGCATCATACGGGCGCTGGTAGACGTCAAGGACGTCTTCCATCTTGGCAACATACCGAGCACCGGGCTTTCCGATGCACCACATCTTTACTTTCCAGGGCTTGAGTTCGTTTTTTTTAGACACTCAAACACAGCGACCCTGGAAATCTGACTGATGATGCCCTTGCGCACAGCCTCGTCAGCGATGAGCTGAAGGATCCATCCCTTCCGGCCCTCCGGGGGATCGCTGCAGGCGATTACAGCGATCTCGGCTTGAATATCGCCGGTGATAGTCGGCTTTCTGCCGGAGCGTGGTCTGTCCTTAAGACAGCCGGGCAATCCATGTTCCAGGAAGCTGATGCGAGTTCGCTGGATATTGCTGTTGCTGGTACGCAGCGCAGCGATGATCTGCTTGTCCGTCATGCGTTCGGCGCTGTTTCCGTCAGTAAGCAGCAGGATTCTGGCTTTCGTCTGATAACGAGCCAGGGCTGCGCCCGAGCGGATGATCGCTTCAAGCTTTGATCGGTCAGTAGGTGTAAGGTGCACAAGGTGTCGAGTGGCCATACACCGAATACGAATGCACCGAGTCGCGAGATTCACGAATTCGCGATACAGGAATTCACGAATTGAAATCTAGTTCCGCCCTTGCGATAATTAAGTAATATTAGTCGTGGCAAGGATTTGCTGACGTCTTGAGGCATGCGTCGGTACCTCTCCCTGCCTTATCTTGTTTCATAGCGCTAGAGATAATCGGGCTGTGTCAGGTAGGCGGTGCATTGGCTCCTCTCCCTGCGAGCTTGCGAGCGGAGAAGGGAGAGGTGGGGTGAGGGTCCAGCACGCACGCCGTGACCAATTCGTGCGTATCACCTACCGCTTGTTGGCTCGTTGTGCGCAATCTTCACCTATGAACCAAGATAAGCTCCCTGCGAGGAACGAGCGGAGAAGGGAGAGGGGTCAGTGAGCTCCTTCGGATGAAGAGTGATTAACAGAGCACGTCTAATGACGTGTTTATATTTGCTTTGGAGCAGTAACAGTGAAGATTGATAAGAGTAAAAACACACAGGCAGCAGATGAGCAGATCGTGGGAAGCAAGGACCCCATTCTTACTCATCTCAACGATCTTGCAGGGGCTACCGGCCGGAAAGCCCGGTCTCAGTTTCTGGCAGAGGGGCTGCTCATTGTCCAGCGTGCTCTCGAAGATCATCTGCCCGTCGAATGGCTTGTCTACACCTCCGACCTGAGCAAAGACCCGTCGGGCGACACACTCCTCACTGCTGCGAAGGCCGAGGGAATTCGCTGCATTTCGGGATCGCAAGGGCTGCTGGGCAAGGTGACCAGCTCGCGCCCCGTTCCCGATGTGATGGCGCCTGTAGGCGTTTCATACGTTGAGGCAGCCGAGGCGTATCGGGAAGATCTGCATACAATATTGATCGCCGAGAACATCAACAACCCGGATAATCTCGGTATGATTTTGCGGACCGCCGATGCGGCGGGTGCGCAGCAGGTGGTAATTGCCGGCGCCGACCCCTTTCACAAGAACTGTGTGCGCGCGGCTCGTGGGGCGGTCGGCCGACTCCAGATCTGTGGCTGCAGCGATCTTGCTTGCTATGTTGAGTTTCTCAAATCGAAAGGCGTCTGTGTGATTGGCACCGCTCTCGATGCCGATGGCGGCCTTTACGATTTAGCGCTTCCGAGGCCCATTGCGGTGATTGTGGGCAATGAGAACTCGGGAGTTACACGGCCCGTGCTGGATGCCTGTTCGCTGAGGATACGGATACCCATGGTTTCCGGCCAGGATTCGCTCAATGTTGGTGTTGCGGCTGGCGTAATGCTGTACGAGATTTGGAGGCAGTCAGAGGCGGCTCGCTAGCATGTCGCAGGTCGCATACAGTTAGTCTGCGACCGTTTTGCCGTAACTATGGCTCCAATCGTAGCCCCAACCTCGGCTCTGTCCTTCCCAGCCCATTGCGTCTCCTTCGATCACATCCTGCAATCCAAGCTGCTCCATAATGTACATCGCCTGTGCTCGATGGTGCATGCTATGTGTGATGACGTGCGCTATTACACCTCCGACTGGCCAGCGTTTGCTGTTGTCCGAGTTTGTGCACATATCATCGGCTCTACACTCTCGGTCTACCTTTGCAGCAAACTCTGAGAAATCCTTTGACACGATTACCAGTCGGGTCAGGATTCCGTCGATGGATTCATCATCTCGCAACTCCTTGGTTGCAAGGTAGTTCGCTTCCGTTCTTCGCCCAATCAAAAGATCGGTATGGCTTTCCATGCAGGATACGATGTGTTCGAATGTACCTAGCAGGCTTCTGTCGCCGATATCGAAGTTACGGTTCAACTGTTCTTCCGAGAGTTCACGGCAGCGCAGCAACAGCTGTCGGGTTGTCCAGGCGTCGTGCCCTAAAAGGCGATCTAAGACGTTCATGTGCCTAATTCTCCCTTCGTAACCATAAAGCAGAGCTCATTTTCAAACAGATATTTCTCGATCTGCCAATCGGTTGAGGCGATGGCATCGAGAAACCGCTTCTCATAGTTCTCTGCCATACCTTTGCCCCTGCCGCCGAGCGACTTCGTTGGGTAGCTGATCAGCATTCGCCTGGCATTGATCCGCTGCAGCCAATCCAATGTGGCGCCCCTTCGGTACTGCTCCAGCACCGGCAAGAACTTAAGGATGAAGGCGATATCGACTGCTTCCTCTGGTGGATTGGTGACGCAATCGCACTGCATCGCTGCACCTTGCGCCCCGCTCTTCGTCAGGAAGTCCGCGGCGAACTGTGTCATATCCGCATAGATGTCGCAGGCAATGTAGCGCACACCTGCTGGCAATCCCATCCACCCTAAAGCGAGTGGGTTGAGGCCGCAGGCGATATCCACAATCGACGACGGGACAGGTATGTTAGCGAGCACCGAGCTGTAAAAGTCGCTGAGAATAGGAAGTCGTTCGCGGGTAGAGGCGTGCGCCTGCATCCATTCCAGGCTAGCAGATCGCAGTGCATCGGCGCCATCGCAAAGCTCCATCTGCGCCCTCCACTTAGCATACGGTGGGGTAGCGTTCAGATAGGCGCCTGCGGATTGATGCAGCCGGTTGCGGGTCTCTTTGATTGCAGACTTCAGATCTTTCTGGTTTTCGAGTTCCTGCTTTGCCACGATCGAAACGAGCTCTGGCGCGACGTGCCGGTATTTTGAGCTGGCAAGCACGTCTTCAATCACCTGATTCAATTGGGTATCCGAATACTTCATTCGCCGATGGGCGGTCTTGGCGCCGACCGTAGCTCCTGCATCAGCCTTGTCATAAAGCGCAGGTTATGGAGGGTTGCGATTCGATAGAAGAGGGTGTCTCCACATTTATGCAGATGCCGCAGGTAGCCGACGCTGTAACGCTTGCAAACGATGCAGTCGCAGCCTTCCAGCAGCGGTTTATTGGTCTTGATGTGCTTGTCGTCGTCGATGTAGAGCGTCTTGAACCAGGAGGCATCGGGCTCCAGGATGCTGCTCCAGCTTGCGCCTTCGCGCAGCGTGTAGAGCCGGCCCGTTCGTGCATCACGAGTTGGCAGGGCGCAGTCGAAGATGTCGTATCCCATACGCCAGCATGCACAGATACTAACCGGGTGCCCAACTCCGAGAGCGTGCATCGGAAATTCGAGGGGGATTGCCTCGCGCGTTGCTTGAAGCATGTCGCTGAGCAGGTTTCCCTGGTTATCGAGAGGCCAGCCGCCGTAACCGTAGCCGTCGAACCCGATCTCCAGCAGCCGTGCAGCGCACTCGCGCCTCAATTCAATATCACCACCACCCTGCACAACCGCAAACAGGGCGGGCCTTGGCCCCGCTTCCGATATCTTGCGCGCCTTAAGCTGCTTCGTAAACTCGGTTTTACAGCGAGCTGCCCATCGTACCGTGCGCTCAACCGATTGGCGCTGCTCTGCAGGGCTTGCATCTACATGGGTGCAGTCGTCCAGGCAGATGACTACATCCGTGCCGTAGCTGATCTGAAGCTGAACGCTCTTTTCTGGTGTAAGGTGAAATTCACGTTCGGCGCCCTCGGGTTTAAACCGAATGCCCGTATCGGCGATCCTTCCAAACTTGGGATTCTGCCGAATGAGCGAATAGGCTTGAAAGCCCCCCGAGTCGGTGATGATATTGCCACTCCACGAGGTCATGCTGTGGAGACCGCCCAACGCGGCAATGGTGGAGGAGCCGGGCTTCTGCATCAGGTGGTAGACATTCATCACGAGCGCATCAATATCGGCCTTTTCCAGATCCTCACAGTCGACGGCGCGAACTACCCCTAACGTGGCGTCAGGAAGAAAAACAGGGAGACGCATGTCACCGTGACTTAGGCGAAGGTATCGATCAGGAGCATCGGTCGAAGCGTCAGGCTCAGTCATTATCCTCGTCTTCTGTTTCCGCGGGGATGTCTCCCTTGTCGCCTTCAATCACCAGGATAAACTCACCCTTTGCAGACCTTGAGGCGGTCTGCTGCAGCAGTTCGGAGATACGGCCACGATGCACCTGCTCGAATTTCTTGGTGAGGTCGTTTGCGATCGCCGCGCGCCTGTCGCCATAGACCTCGAGGGCATCCTTCAGGAAGGCTTCCAGGCGATATGGGCTTTCATAGAAGACGAGTGTGTGGGGCGAGTGAAGATCGACTGCAAAGAACCTCTTTCGAGGTCCGGGTTTGCGAGGCGGAAAACCACGAAACGTAAAGGAGTGCACGGGCAGACCCGAGAGAACAACCGCCATGACAAACCCGGTTGGCCCGGGAATCATCGTGAATGGGATCTCGGCAGCGATGGCTCGCTGAACGATAGTGTAGCCGGGATCTGCAATGCCGGGTGTGCCGGCATCAGTGACAACTGCCACCGATCGCCCCTCGTTCAGGATCTCGATAATTCTATCGCAGGCGCGCTGCTCGTTATGCTCGTGAAAGGCGATCTGTGGTTTGCTTATCTCAAACCGCTTCAACAGCATGCCCGTATGGCGTGTGTCTTCACTGGCTACAATATCCACATTGCGCAAGGTCTCCAGTGCGCGGAGGGTGATATCCTCCATGTTTCCAATCGGGGTTGCAACCAGATAGAGCATTTAGCAGCCAGGACCTTCGCTCTGCCGTTCCGGCAGGTATTGCATCCAGCGTGCGGGCTCGGGAAGAGGTCCAAAGCCAACAGCCTGATAGACCTCGTGAGCATCTCTTGTGGCGAGCAGCCAGCGCGAAATCTCTTGCAGGCTCGGGTGATCGACAGCAAATTTGACCATTGCTTTCGCAATCCTCCTGCCACGGTGCGCCGGATCGACAAAGACATCGCAGACATACGCAAAGCGCGTTGTATCGGAGATCACCCGCATAAAGCCGACCTGTATCGTCGCTGCGTCAGAGTTCGGGTCTATATAATACACGCCCACAACAAGCGCCGAGTTGGCTGCGCCGCGCTCCACCTTTTCTCGCGAGATACCGGAGCTCCAGTAAGTCTCTGCGAGCCAGGCATGCACTACAGCGAAATCGATACGCGCGGAGTCGTCATCCAGCTCATAGCCATCTAACGCGGAACTCTCCTCTTCGGCCCCGTGCTTTAGCGCGATACTCTTCAGCGGGACGATCATGAACGACTCCTCAAGGACAAGAAAGCCTCCGACTCGGTTGAGGCGGAGGCAAACGAAAAACGTACTGCCCGGCTAACAAACGACCCGATTTAGCTGGGCCAGATTTCGGCGTTTCGCGTGCTGAATCACGACGCTACGCTGCAAAACCTGAACAGGCAGAGTATACCGGAGCGGCAGGGTGTTGTCAAGCACGGCAAGCCCGCTCATTACGCTCATTTACAGCATAGGTTGCCTATCGAACCAGCCTCATAATCGCCACCGCAAGGGTTACCGCGTCGTGCCTAACAACGTCGGTTTGATTGATAAAATCGCCCCCAATGGGCCGGTATCCTGCGGCTTTAATTCGATCCACATCGGGCGCCACGAGAACAGCGCCAGCATGCCTGTACTTTTCGAGGAGATCCTGTGATGGCACACCGGTGTTGACCAGCACGTAATCGAACACCTTTTGGCGGGCATGGTGTTCAATGGCCTGAACATGATCCATCGCCGAATAGGCTTCCGTTTCGCCGCGCTGCGTCATCACATTGCATACATAGATCTTTCTGGCCTTTGATTGGCGAAGCGCCTCCGGTATTCCCTGGACGAGGATATTCGGAATGATGCTAGTGTAGACACTACCAGGCCCGATAACGATGACATCAGCATTCTGAATTGCCTCGATTGCGCCTTTTACTGGTGCGGCATCACCGGGTATCAACGAGACGCGCTTGATCTTTAACTCGGAGTGAGCGATCGTCGTTTCACCTTCTAGGAAGCTGCCATCCTCCATTTCTGCACGCAGGCGAACATGATCGACGGTTGAAGGAAGCACTCGTCCACGAATGTTGAGAACCCGGCTGGTTTCGCGAACGGCCTTTTCAAAATCACCACCGTTAATGGCGCACATCGCCGCGATCAGGAGGTTGCCGAAGGCATGATCTCGCAATCCCTCCCCGAAGCTGCGTGGATCGACGTTGTGGGATCCAACGGCAGCAGCAGGCGGCGTTTGAGGAGGAGCTGACAGTCTGCCCGATGTGTGATGTACCCCGCCATGATGGGACGCCATGGCTCGTGTGTGCTCATCCGACTTTGATCTGGCATCGCGAGACGTTGGTCTCACGCTATTTCGGAAACGATACTGAAACAGTTGGGTCATCTGCGGTTCAGAGTCGGCGAGGGCGACAAGACAGTTGCGTATATCGCCTGGAGGCAGAATGCCCAGTTGCTTTTGCAGCTTTCCGGAAGAGCCGCCATCATCGGCGACTGTGACGATCGCGGTGATATTTGCCGAGTACTGCTTGAGACCTCTCAGCATCGTTGAAAGCCCAGTGCCTCCGCCGATGACAACGATTTTTCGTCCCTGTGTTAATCTGCGCTTCTGATAGATAACATCTACCAGCCCACCAGGCGCCAGTTCCGGGTCGAGTACGCTCGTGAGTGAGATGATGAGCCTAATAAACGCAAAGATGCACAGCCCCATACCGGCGACAGCAAAGAGGACACCGATGAAGCCAGGGTGCAAGCGCGTATCGAAATGGCCAATCACCCACGTCGCGATGCGGATCGCCATAGTGGCGCCCTGACTGCCTCGAACCTGTATGATGATTCCCATTCCGAGGAGAAAGCACATTAGACCGATGAAGCCGAGACCGACCCATCGCTTCACATGCATTCCGGGAGCAAACCATTTCAATAGCGGCGTGAGTTTATTCATTCCGGTCTATGCCAGAGATAGAGCCCATGTAGTGCAAATTTAATCCAGATCCTGACTTGTCTTACTTGCAACGTCGCGATGTTGAAGCGCGACAGAATAACCTGCCTCACGGAGGGTAGCAGCGATCTCCTCCGAAATGGCGACTGACCTGTGCTGACCCCCTGTACATCCAATAGCGATATTTAGATAGGCCTTGCCTTCACGAATATATTCTGGAAGACAGTACTCGATGAGATCGAGCATTTTCGCCTTGAATTCCGGAGCCTTCGGATCGCTGTTAACGTAATCCGCAACGGCTGCGTCCCTCCCATCGAGAAGTCGCAACTCCGGTTTATAGTGCGGATTCTTCAAGAACCGGACATCAAAGACGAGGTCCGCATCAACTGGCAGACCGTGTTTAAACCCAAAGGATACGATGGTAACCAGCAGGCTTGGGCCCTGCCCTTCGGCATAGGCATTGTGCATTGCCTCCCGGAACTCGTGTGCAGACAGGCTGCTGGTATCCAGCACGCGATCGGCGATCGCCCGCGCTGCATCGAGCAGCTCACGTTCCGCCTGGATCACTTTCATGATCCCACCTTCGTTCTCGGGGGCGAGCTCCGCAGAGTGATTTAAGCTCTGCTGCCGTCGGCGAAGCGGATGGGGGCGTCGCGTCTCCTTATAACGCTGCAGCAACACTGGATCGCTGGCATCTAAATACAGCATCTCAACCGGGTAGCCTTGCCGCTTAATCTGTTCAATTGCCGCAGCGAGGCCTGCGAAAGCGATCCCGCAGCGCGTATCAATCACGACCGCGCCATCACAGTCGTGCCGATTCCGGCAAAACTCAACCAGAGCAGGGAGCATCTCCGGCGGCAAGTTGTCCACAGCATAGTATCCGGCGTCTTCCAGACTATGCAGCGCAAGCGTCTTGCCTGCGCCAGAGGGGCCTGTAATTACTACGATTCGCATGGCATCTCTCTCAATCGCAATGCGCCAGCGTAACTCTGAATCGGTGCGATGCGGATCGCGATTCAGAGCCTGGTCCTATGACTGACATAATACCAGATGCAACTTCAAGCTTGCTCTTGACACGCAGGCCTCTGAACATGACAGATTATAGGGCTACTTTTACCGCTTCTACATACTTCAGGGGCAAAAATAGGCCACAATCCTGCAAGAGCACGGTAATAGTGCGTAAAAATTGCTTGACAGCAAATTCCTCCTTCTGTATACTTGAGCTGGATGAGCCTATTGGCTGATTCATATTGCGTGGTCTGGCTGAGTCTACGGTTTCACGAAAAAAGAACGGGCTCATTGGTTTCGCGAGAGTTCCGGTAGTTCGCCACATCGAACCGCCCCCCTTGTTTACCAGGCAGCACTCCTGTTCGATAAAGACGTGAAGCGTGACCGCGAGGTCCGCTGTGTCCTCGTGTGCGTGTCGAAAAGGAGTTTGCATCGAAATGGCGAAGCGTATCTATGTGGGCGGGTTGCCCTACTCGGCTACCGAGGAAGACCTGGAAAACCTGTTTGCATCGGCCGGTACCGTCAAAGAAGCCACGATTGTCACGGACCGGTATACCGGCCAGGCAAAAGGCTTCGGATTTGTAGAGATGGAGTCTGACGCTGAAGCGGAGGCGGCAATTAACTCCCTTAATGGCACCCAGATGGGTGGTCGAACGCTAACAGTAAATGAGGCAAAACCACGCGAAGAGCGACCTCGTGGAGGTGGTGGATACGGTGGCGGCGGCGGCGGTTACGGCGGTGGTGGTGGTGGTAACCGTGGTGGTGGTGGTGGATACGGTGGCGGTGGCCGCGGTGGTGATCGTGGCGGAGACCGCGGTGGTGACCGTGGCGGGTTCGGTTCAGGCGGCGATCGCTGGTAGTTCTGGCAATCCTGTTCTGTGTTTTGTTAAAGGCCGATGTGCAAAGCGCATCGGCCTATTTGATTATTTGCGTGCCAGTCCCTGAAATAGCAGCCTCTTCATAGATACTCAAAACGGCATCCTTGCGCGTTAATTTCGAGACATCGTGATTGTTATCTGGAAGGAGCCCTGATGCTCGTCGCCAGTAACTCCACGTTCTCGGGCAAATCAACTCGTCTGGACGGAATCTCAAATCTGTCACGCTGCCAGCGTGTGAAGCTGGGCCAAGGCGAGCAGCCAGCCACTGCACTGCAGCAAATGCTGGATCGGAGCTGGGAACGTCGATATACCAGTGAAGCGCAATGCCCTGCGAGGTAAGGTGGCACTGAAACTCGGAAGTCAATTCACTGCTGTTCGATACTTCTTCAGGCAGCAGCTTTTGTGAAAGGCAAAATGCGGCCAGGCACCCGGCCGACTCGCCAATATTCCACTCAATGGGATGCAGCCTGTACGCGCCATTGGTTAAATGAGTTAGCCCGGCGTTTTTGCATGCGGGAAGCAGATTAACGATTCTGCGAGGAATGAGAGTGCCAAGTGGAATCTGGAACGGCCTTGTCGCAACGTAGTGATTGGGTTCGCCATGACCATTCGGGTGAATGTCGAGCGCGTAGTGCCCGATGCCTACGCTATCTGAACGAAATGCCGACCGGGCCTGCTCACCCCTGCACAGGTTTCCCCTAAAATCCTTAACAACGATCTCTTGTTCACGTACGGTTGAGTTCGCAAGGATTCGCCGTGACTCTCTAATGTACGGTTTTATTGAGCAGCCATCTTCGGTGCCGAAAATATCGCGCCTTAGGCGGAATTCCGGGTATCCCTTGCCTTTGTGGATCGCAAAGGCGCAGAGATCGCCGGGCGCCGCATCCACATCCTCCTGGGTGCGCTCACACTCTGTTTGCAGCCAGTAGAGATATCCGAGCGAAACGCGCCTAGCCCGATCGAGCTGCATAGATGCCTCGAGGTCGGTTACTGTGCTTCCCGTTTTGGGATTCACGCCTATTAAGTTTCCGCCGTAGTAGTCGTTTCCCGCAGTATTGATCATGGCGAGATCCGATGGGATCCTGCTATCGTCGAAGCAGGCCTTCGCGAGCGTTCTGCGATAGCGCCACCAGGGCATACTCCCAGCGAACAGCCCTGTGATAGCGCCATGAATCACATGGTAGCACTGCTCAGTCTTTAGGACAGCGTAGTCTTCGGGAGGATCGATAACATTGGTGTCTGCCGTCTCTGGCGACCAATCGAT
>CAIXIX010000013.1 GCA_903919615.1 uncultured Chthonomonas sp. | reverse complement strand
TATCTTTGAAGGCATTTACAATGCCTCTATGCTCTACACTGGCGCCTCGATACAAGCTGCATCAGCGGTTGCCGACGGAGGAGCGCGTGTTGCATTTAACATCGCAGGCGGGCTACACCATGCACATTACGAACGTGCCGCTGGGTTTTGCGTTCTGAACGATTGCGCTCTCGCCATCAGCCGATTGCGGCGATCATATGATCGGGTAGCCTATGTAGACATAGACGTTCACCATGGCGACGGTGTTCAAGAGCTCTTCTACTCAGATCCCTCCGTTCTCACTCTCTCCATCCATGAACGTGCATCAGGCTTCTTTCCCGGCACAGGCGATGTGTGGGAGATTGGCGAGGGCCCGGGAACCGGCTACAGTGCAAATATACCGGTAGCGCCGGGCGCAACGGACGAAGTATGGTTAAACTCATGGAGAGAGGCGGCGCTGCCGCTTCTAGTTGCGTTTAATCCGGATGCTATTGTGTTGCAAATGGGTGCAGACGCACACGATCTTGATCCGCTCGCACATATATCACTGACTGCTCAGGGCTGGCTCGAAGCTATTCGAGACGTGAAGGCGCTGAATAAGCCGATTGTAGCAATCGGCGGAGGTGGTTATAACCTTACAACAACGCCGCGAATGTGGTGCCTTGCAATTGCTGAGCTCGCAGGTGCGCATGTGCCAGATGAGGTTCCCGATACCTATTCGCAAAGATTGGCGATGCCGACACTCTATGATCACTCGTTTGTGGACATTGGAGAAGAGGAGCTTGACATCGCACTTACGTTCTCAGATGCAGTCGTTGATGATGTCAAAGAGACATTGTTTCGCTACCACGATATCTAGTTGCGATTTATGCCGGATGCGAACCCAGATTGTACACGCCTTCATAAACGTATTCGGCGGGTCCGCACATGTATATCTGCTCGCCCGGACGCCACTCAATTCGAAGTGACCCACCCTTGCTGGTGACGGTGACAGGTCCGCCTGCCGCGCAGAAGCCATGCCGAACTGCAGCGACGGCAGAAGCGCATGCGCCGGTGCCACAACCGAGTGTTTCTCCGGCCCCACGCTCCCAGACTCGCAACATCAGATGATCCCGATCCATTACGCGGCACCACATTAGACTCGTACGCTCTGGAAATCGGGGATGATGCTCAACGAGAGGACTGTATTCGAAAAAGCGCTCATCATCAGGCAGCTCATCGACGAAAGTCACGGCATGGGTGGAACCGGTTGAAAGCGCGGTAACGACAAGCTCTCGCGATTGGCCCAGGTCCAATGGAAAATCGTAAGCTTCTAGACCGGTTATGCGAATGGGAACGGATGCGGGATCGAATTTTGGCGCGCCCATAGCAACACGAACTTCTGAGATGTTGCCATCGGGATTTCGGTTTGCTGCCGCTTCGCGTATCCCAGCGAGAGTCACAACGGTAATTGTGTCCTGTTGCACAATGTCACGGTCAATGGCATAACGTACCAGGCAGCGAAGCCCATTGCCGCAAACATCCGGCGTACCATCCGGATTATACATCCGCATCACGATATCTGCTATGTTGGAGGTGTCGAGGACAAGCAGGCCGTCGGCGCCAATACCTCGGTACCGATCGCACAGCTCAGAAGAGAGAGCAGACCAATCGATGCAGGGATAGCTGCGACCGTCGATTATGACGAAGTCGTTTCCTATGCCCTGCATCTTTGTAAACGGAAGCGGGTCCATCAACGCACCCTCACATACCTGGAAACGAGAGATGCTGTGGCCCCGAAAACTTTAACCCTTTAGCGCCTCAGCGCCACCGACGATCTCAGAGATCTCGCGTGTGATGCCGGCCTGACGCGCACGGTTAAGCTGGAGCGTTAGCGATGTAATCATCTTCCCTGCGTTATCTGTTGCAGAGCTCATGGCAGTCATTCGCGAACCATGCTCGCTTGCATTGGACTCGAGGAACGCCTGGTAGACCTGGCCCTCCACGTATCTGGGAAGCAAGCTCTTGAGCAGATCATTAGCGTTAGGCACAAATATATAGTCTGCTGCGGCTGCCGCAGCAGATGCGCTTTCAGTAGGCTGTTGAATCGGCAGCAGAGTGATGTCCGTTGGCTTCTGAGTGATCGCGGTATAGAAGCGCGTGTAAACAAGCTCCAATTGATCGATTTCACCAGACTCGAACGCGTCGCGAACTATCCGGACAATATTTCTTGATTCTGAAAACGAGACACCGGTGTTACCGATAGAAAACTCTGAAACGACATTGTAACCGCGGCGCTTGAAGAACTGAATTCCCTTGCGCCCAGCGACATAGAGCTTAACTCGGTCCTTATCGTGTGGCTTTAGTAACTCAAGCGCACGTCGGAGCAGCGCAGAGTTATAGGATCCTGCGAGGCCACGATCAGCAGAGATGATTAGAAAGCCGATGGTCTTAACCGACCGCACTTCGAGGAGAGGATGCTCAACCTCACTCCCTACTGCAGAGGCAAGGCTGGTCATCATCTCACGCATTGTGTTTGCATACGGCCGAGCCTGAGTCACTCGCTCTTGCGCGCGCTTCAGCCTGGCCGCAGCCACCATCTTCATAGCCTTGGTGATCTGCTGTATGTTTTTCGCAACGCGAATGCGTTGCCTAACCTGTCGGATGGTTGCCATGATATCCTCTCTGAGGCGTCAAGCGGAACAAAAGGGCCACCGCCCCCTACCGCCAGTTGACGTCGCCACGCTACCTTCATTCAGCAAGGCAGCGTGGTCCGGTATTTCTGGTCTACTTCTCGCGAACTGCCGACAGAAGCGCATCGACGAGCGCGTTATCTGCGCTCGTTGGATCGTTCGGGTACTTGCTAGCTATATCCAGCGCAAACGCCTTGAACTCGTCCAGATGTACGGGCTTCTTGCCCTGCTTTTCAGACAGATACGAGGCTCCAACGATCGCGGAGCAATCGGCGCCAAATTGAGCAGTCATCAGCGATTGCTGATTCACCCTTATGCACTCGACCATATTCTGAATTTCGCCATAGAATGATGACGGCCAATGCTGCCAGTTCGATCCACTAACGCGTAGCTTACGAGACACATTGCCATTAGAATCGGTGACGACTGCAAAACGCTTGCCGTCTTCATTTACCATGTCGATTCGGCCCGTCGAACCAATGTAGCAGGTATCGGCCGAGTCCTTTTCGCTCCACGATCCTTCTATGTGGGCCGTGCTCCATTCGTTGTTGGTCTGGTCCTCAAATCGAATAAGAATATGAGCGTCATCATCAACCGTAACCTTCTGGTATCGGCCTTCGATGATACGGTTTGGCATCCTGATGCTCATTCCAAATGGCTGCGCCGCCTTAACGTATGTCGGAGTTTTCTCTAGACCCGTGATAAACCACGCAGCACCAATTGCATGAATACCATTATCTAGCAATGCACCGCCGCCGCCAAAATCGGAGTTCCAGAAACGCGGGTTGCCTTCCGGACCGCCATGTGACTGGTTTAGGAACATGGCAATCAGTTCGCCAATGGATCCCGCATCTACAAGCTTCTTAACCGTGTAGTAGTCTGGGTCGAAGAGCCAGTTTTCGTTATGCTGATAGAACTGCCCGGTCTTCTTGACGGTCTCGATAACTCGCTGCGACTCGAGCCAGCTGCGTGAAATCGGCTTTTCGCACATGACGTGAAAGCCAGCCTCCAGGCCCTGAATGGAAAGGGGGGCATGCAATACAGGCTGCGTACAAACATCGAGCAACTCGGGCCGATCCTCAGTCATCTCGATGACCTGGCTGATATCTTCAAATATACGAATATTGGTTAGGTCCGACTCGAGGCGAGCGACGGAATCGTGATCTCCACGTTCTCGTGCCGCTGTAACTTTAGTCTCAATGAGATCGGTATAGCGCTTCCGTACCAATTCCTGTGCGATTGGGTCCGGGTCGACAAACGCGACAATATTGACCTTTTCGTTTAATTCCACATGTGCTGGTAGGTGCGCACCACGGAAGATGCCGCCAGTACCGATTGCAGCTACTTTAACTCGCCTGTTAGGATCCATGCCAGAAACCTCTTTTCGTACTCTTTCAGGCGTGACAAACGTGGTCACACCATTTCACTTTTCAGCGGATTGGCTCACTTACCAGGCCGCATTGAAATCTTTGCGTCAAACCTATCCAGCATCTCGCCAATTGTGGCAGTTGCGGTATCTGTCGGCACCGATTCGTTTGCCGAAGTGGGTGTCGCCGCAACACTGCCAGGAACTCCCAAGTCCGAGGTTGACGTCTCATTCGAATCGGGGGACCCTCGTAAGCGCGTGCGCAGACGAGAGATCTCCTGGAGGAACAACTTTTGCTGAGCAGGTAGCGCGGCTTTAGCAGCTTCCGCGGCAGATCTGGCCGATTCTACAGCCTCAACCAAACCATCGACTTCTGAGCGCCGGCGCACAACATGTTCTCGTATTTCACGAGCCATTCCCGGTTCGTTCAGGCTCTCGGCTAACTTGGCTTTGCTCTCAAGGTCGGCAATCTCTCGCAGGTGTTTAGCGTGCTCCTGCTCAAGCTGATCCAACCGCTTAACGGCAGCTACAGCGTCCTCATGCATTCGATCCAGTGCCTCACGGATGTTTCGAATGCCTGCAGAGATTGACTCTCGCAGGTTTGCATGAGAATCACTGGCTGCCATTTAGCTTAACCCCGATGCCATTGCAATCGGCTTCACGCGCTGAACTGCGCCTTGAATGCGCCAATTGCCTTAGCTAGTGCTGCCTCAGTATCTTTGTCAAGATTCTTCGTGCGAGCCAATTTCTCCATGATGTCGGGATAATTCTCCGCCATAAATGGATGGAATGCCTTTTCAAACTTCTGAACGTCGGTCACCGCCACATCGTCAAGGTAGCCATTATTTCCAGCGTAAATAATGGTAACCATCTGCTCGACCGGCATTGGCTGGTACTGCGGCTGCTTCAGAACTTCGATGAGGCGGGATCCTCGCTCAAGCTGATCGCGCGTTGCCTTGTCAAGATCCGAGGCAAACTGTGAGAAGGCTGCAACTTCGCGATACTGCGCGAGGTCGAGCTTCATTCGTCCCGCAACCTTAGCATCCTTCATTGCACTGACCTGAGCCGATCGGCCTACGCGAGAAACCGAAATTCCAACGTTGATGGCAGGCCGAACACCAGAGTAGAACAGATCGGGCTCAAGGAAGATCTGTCCATCAGTAATGGAGATGACGTTGGTCGGAATATACGCTGAAACGTCGGAGGCCTGCGTCTCAATGATTGGCAATGCCGTAAGGCTGCCACCCGTGCCCGGAAGCTTGCGAATCTCTAGGCTGTCGTTTTCTAGCGCTTTGAGATCGCCCTTGGCATGGTCACGACCTTCTCCGCCAGCATACACCTTGCCATTAACGCCCTCTTTTGCACCTGCAGGCGCCTCTTTGTCGACAATGATATAATCTTCGCGGATCTTCGCAGCGCGCTCAAGCAGTCGGCTATGAATGTAGAAGACGTCTCCAGGATACGCTTCGCGGCCTGGTGGGCGGCGGAGAAGCAGGGATACCTGGCGGTATGCGACGGCATGCTTGGAAAGATCATCATAAATAATCAGTGCGTGCTGACCGCGATCACGGAAATACTCGCCGATTGTACAACCTGTGTAGGGTGCAATGTACTGAAGGGCGGCAGGATCAGAAGCAGTTGCAGCAACGATGATGGAGTAATCCAGTGCGCCTGCAGCCTCAAGAGCGATACGAACGTTGTTAATCGTCGTCGCCTTCTGGCCGATACCCACATAGATACAGATTACGTCGCCACCCTTCTGGTTGATGATGGTGTCGAGCGCAATGGCTGTTTTGCCTAGTCCGCGGTCTCCGATGATCAGTTCGCGCTGACCTCGGCCAATCGGCACGAGTGCATCAACGGCCTTGAGGCCAGTCTGCAACGGCTCTTTGACGGGCTGTCGGTCTACAACACCCGGAGCGCGTGTTTCAATATATGAAGACTCAGTGGTAATGATCGGGCCCTTGCCATCCAGTGGATCGCCGGAGGCGCTAATAACGCGACCCAGCAGAGCTTCACCTACCGGAACCTCGATGATCTTGCCTGTTCTCTTAACCGTTGTGCCCTCAGAAATTTTTTCGTCAGGTCCAAGGATAACTGCGCCGACATTGTCCTCTTCGAGGTTCAACGCGATGGCTTTGATTACCGCCCCGTTATGGTCGGTAATCGAGTTACCCTTCTCATCGAGAAATTCGAGCAGTTCCGATACCATGGCGTCTCGAAGGCCGTAGATACGTGCGATACCGTCTCCAACCTGCAGAACGGTGCCTACGCCGACCTCTTCAACTTCCCGGGTATACGACTGGAGCTCCCTCTCAAGGATGGAGGTTATCTCTTCCGGTCTAATTGCCATATTGTCTCCTTGGTATCCTGTCGCGACCCCACAGATCGCGGGCTACCACTTCGAATACCTGTTCGGTGGCATTGAGCCACATATAATCGCCGCTGGATCTACGCTTCCTGCAGCAGCTGTTCTCTTAACTTTTCAAACGTTCCCCGCACGCTACCATCGAGAATCGTATCCTGCATGCGCACGATAACACCCCCAAGGATTGCGGGCTCAACACTAACAGTGATCTCAACCTTATCACCGGTCCGAGCTTCCAGGCTCTTTACGAGCGCCGTCTTTTCTGCATCGGTTGGCTGGATCGCAAACACCACATCCGCTCGCACTAGATGGCGAGATCTATCCGCAAGTTGGCGCAGCTCGTAGCGCACCGTTTCAAGTATCACTTCGCGACGCTTATCTACAAGCAGCCGAAGAAATCCAAGGGTCAACGGATCGATGGAGGTTTCAAACAGCTGCGTAACCAGATCACGCTTACGCCCTGCCGGGAGCAGCGGGCTCTCCCACATCTTTAACACAATAGGTGTTGAGCGGAACAGCTCAAGTATCTGTGCGATATCCCGTTCAACAACGTCAAGTTTATCAGCCTTACTGCAGGCTGAAAAAAGCGCTGTTGCGTACCTTCGTGAAGCGCGCAGGTCTCTCTCAGACATTTTGCTTCTCCGTTGTTGCGACGGCGCTCGCCTTCGATATAAAATCGGTGATGAGCAATCGCTGTACCCCGTCAGTGCTAAGTGCAACAACGGACTGTTCTGCAGCGTCAAGAGATCGCTGAACAATCGTCCGGCGCAACAAAATACGCTGACGGTTCAACTCGCGAGCTAACTCTTCTTCGGTGCGCCGCACAACCAGCTTGGCTGCTTCCTGTGCATCAGCGATTATCTCGGTATGCGCTGCATCGGCCTCACTGACCGCCGCATCGATACGTTGTCGAGACTCTACTTCGATGTTCTTCAACCTGGCAGCATAGTCGTCATGAAGCCGCTTTGTATCCGAAAGGGCCTGGTCAATCTGATCATGCACCTCCGCCACGCGAGCTTCGCGAGTAACCAGCAGGTCGCGCATGAAGGGCCAGCTAAGTACTGGAATGTTTACAAACCGAAGGAGAAGCGCCAGCAGCACGAAGCCGACGATCTGTGCCAGGAGAACAGAAGGGTCCTCAATGGCAAACGGTCCCAGTTGAAATTCGGCGAGAAGCACAGTGGATTCTCCGATTTGGTTCTTCTACTTAAGTGACGCCTCAGTAATAATCGGTTGTCCATGCGGACACCGATCTGACAGCGTAAATCTATTTGAGGTCGTATCTTAGATTGGGCGGAATT
>CAIXIX010000012.1 GCA_903919615.1 uncultured Chthonomonas sp. | reverse complement strand
TGCGCCGACACTCAGCCAGGCGCTCACTCCACAGATCAGCTTTCGATGCGTTCTTCATTCCAGGCACCTCCAAATTGAGATGCCATCATTATAATAAAGTGAAAAAAACAGTGGAAGGCGGCGCTGGTTTGACGCTTACGTCATAACCGCTCTTACGTCGCTGCTTGGCAACTTCCTTGGAGCCAGGATGACGAATGGCCGGCCAGTAGCTATGCAGTTAAGAGCAGCCTCAATTGCCATGCTGCTGCTAGGACTAGCCTTACTGGCTCTTACGCAGATCCATACAGCGCTTCAGGCTTACGCACTTGCAGTCGTAATGGGAATCGCTGGAGGTATGGTTATCGTTGTCTTCTTTGCGTTTTGGGGCCACGCGTTCGGTCGGGCCCACCTTGGCAGAATCCAGGGATTCGCTCAAGCGCTTACTGTGCTAGCTTCTGCAATCGGACCATTGTTGCTAGCGCGCGTGGCCGCATTAGGCTCTTATTCAAACGCATTCTATGCGCTTGCCATGCTTGTATTTACACTAAGCGGTTGGGCGTGGTTCGTTCCAACACCGATATTACCAATGGATCTATGACGTCACTTCCAAATCGAAAATGGCCTAATCCAATTCATCCTGTTGTGATTGCGACAATTACTCCTGCACAACAGTACTGCTCTGGAGCGTGACTGCAGTTTGGGCAAGCAGCCTTCCATTTATCGATGCGCCCGTATTCAAAGTAATTCCTGTCCGGGAAAGCAGCTCACCTTCCATGTGTGCGGTCGTATCTAGACTCACAATTCCGCCAACCTGCCAATACACATTCTTAGCCAATGCGCCGCCAGCAAGAACGACGTTGACTGCAGACGCCTCTTTCAATCCCCCGGCAATTTGGAAAATCCACACATCGTTCGGACCTCCAGTGAGCGTTACATCTTTGCCGATATTGACAGTATTCGACCACTTGTATAGTCCTGCAGGGAGCGTTAGCCCTCCGATATTACCACCAGCGAGCTCAGTGCTATCCGGGGTAACTCGACCAGCGGCATCTGAATATGCTGTTTGCATATCGCTAACTGCGGTTGTCAATGTCGCAGGAATTGGCGCAGCAAAGTTCGCCGCATACACTCTAACGGAAACTTGCAACGACGTCGCAAATGCATAGTTACCATCAAAGCCCAGTGAGAACCCCGTGATTGCTGTGGAAGCGATTGGACTCACTGCGATGCTACCGGTGATCACCGATGTGGGAACATTTGATATCCCCGATTTTGATAGTATCACGTAATTGGCGGCGGTTCCCAGGACTACTGGCGACGGTCCGTGCCCTCCAACAAAGCCTGTGCCGATACCAGCTCCAGGATGCACAGGAGGTTGGTTATTTACGGAACCGTTAGAATTCGACGCCCCTCCACCACAGCCAGCCGCGATCCCTGTGTATGCCAAAGTTGACACCCCCAATGCTAAAATAAAACAGTTATCAGGTTTCTTCATTCAATCTCCGCCCTTCATCTGCAAGTACCGATGGTCGCAGAGATAAAACGCTCCTGTTGTATTCACTGTTCCACCGAAATTCTAACGAGAATCGGCGGCTTGTTACTAAGTGCACTACTCTAATGTACGGAACTAGGAGCCTGTCCCGGAATAAATCTTTTATCGCCAGAGAGTCATTTCGTTAGCAGATGGTGAACTTACTCTTATGGCACACGAATTTCGCGAATATGCTCCCGACCAGGCATTTCTCATGCCTCCCAGCCCACGAGAC
>CAIXIX010000011.1 GCA_903919615.1 uncultured Chthonomonas sp. | reverse complement strand
GTCTTCCCTTTGACGACGACAGAGGTTACTGTGGTTTTCGATTTTGGCGTGCCCGTGGTCGCCTGGAACTGCTGCTGCATCTGCGCAGATACCTGATCGCCGCTCATAGTGTGCCCGGCCTCGGTGTAGGTGAACCCCGGTGCGCCGGTCGCCATAATCGTTTTGAGGTCCTTCGCTACAACCGCTTTATCCAATTTCGCATAGAGAGCGGCAATATCTTGCTTATCATCCGCCTTTGCCGCACCGGCAAAGCCCAGCAGCAGCATCGCCGCTGCCGCCGTAACGTTCCTTACAAATCGCATTCTGTTTGCCTTTCATAAAGCGCAGGCGCTATTTATGTGCGCATGCTAACTATTTTCGTGACGTAAGAGCAGAGGCGCTAGTTTTGCTTGTCGGCCTTTGGTGCATATTACCCGATTCCCAAACGGCATTTGAAACATCCAATCTCTTAAGGTACGATGCCGGCAAGTACAACTTAACATTCCCTGGAGCGACTATTGATGATTAACACAGCGATCAGAATCTGCGCCGGTGCTCTGGCGACTTTGTGCTGCAATATTGCTGCCTCTGGCCAGACTGCTAAGCCTCGCGAGGCGCGCATCGTCGGCTATCAGCCAAACTGGGACGACGATCTGGCCGACCAGGTGAAACGTATCGACTGGGCACACATCACCCACCTGAATCTGGCGTTTGAGAACCCGACCAACGATGATGGCGACATGTCGTTTAAAGAGTCAGAACGCGACATTATCAAGACCGCACATTCGCATGGCGTAAAAGTGCTGGTATCGCTTGGCGGAGGATATGTTTCCGAACAGCCGAAACCCCGTGCGCGTCTCTTCAAACTCATATCCGAACCCAATCGCAAAGAGTTTGCGGCTAAGCTTGCAGCTTATACCGCAGCTCACGACTTCGATGGCCTCGATGTGGATATTGAGGGACCTGCCATAAACTCAGACTACGGTCCGTTTGTAACCACGCTTGGTAAGGAGCTTAGGAAGCGGAAGAAACTAATGACTTCGGCGCTTTCCCAGGGAAATGGCGGGGATCGCGTTTCCTCAGAGACGCTAGCGCTATTCGATTTCATCAATATCATGGCCTACGATTTCACGGGACCCTGGGCGCCAAATATGCCCGGGCAGCATGCGCCGATGGAGTTCGCAATTAGCAGCATCGAGTTTTTCCATGGCAAGGGTGTACCGCTATCAAAACTGGTTCTGGGAGTGCCTTTTTACGGATGGGGCTTCGGCAAAGCGAAGCGCGAAGGTGACTACAGCTTCTCGGACCTGGTCAAAAACTATCCGGGCGCACAGGATCTCGATCAGGTAGGCAACACCATCTTTTACAACGGCATCCCGACAATTCTGCTAAAGACAAAGTATGTCCACGATCAGGGCCTTGGAGGGATAATGATCTGGCCAATCAACTACGACGCTGCAGGGAAATACTCACTCGTTAAGACCATCTACGATGCGCTGCATCCGCATTCGAACTCAAATTAATCATGCGATCGAGGCACCGATGTCGTCGTCATGGTCGTGCAGGCCGTTTTACCCGTCGGACGCATACGGTCGCAATGTCGTTAAATAATATTGCGACCGTCGGCGATACCTGCACAGCGAATTATTGTGGGCCGGTTGTGCTCGTGCAGGTTCCATCAGTGACACTGGAACCGCCTGTTGATCCCTGGCAGGTCTGGAACGGATAGAGATTGGTGTTGGTTATGTACGTTCCCTGGCTACCGCCGCATGGGCATGATGTACCCGAAGGATAACTTATGACCTCCATCCAGTAACTGCAACACCCAGGCTGTTGGTAGGGAATGTTGATCTGTTTACAATAGAAGCCGTTCGAAGTGATTGTCTGGTTTGCTCCCTGGCAGCTAGAGTTGCTGATACAAGAGTCAGACGAGTACTGGTAGCAATTTGCTGTGTTAGTCTGCGCGAATGCCGCAATGCCTATGATTGTCATCGCAAATGCAAGTGCCAGTTTTGGAATGGTACCTTCTTTTGCTCTCATCAATACTCCCCCTTTGTGATTGACGCGACTCATTCGAATGAGCTGCTTGTGGTTGCTTTAACCTGGTGGAACTGAACGTGTTGATCTATGTGAACAGACTGAACCCACTTCATGGCCCATGATGGTTCATGGCTAAAATCGGTGCTAACGTTGTGCATTTCGCAAGTCACTAATGCCATATTGGGACCAAGCCGCGAGACCATATTCTCGTATCCCGGGTCTACGTCTTCGTCGAGGAAGGCGGGTAACACGTAACTTATTTTTCGGCTAGGTTTTCCTCCGTAATGAGCGCTTGGGCAAAACTCAACTGGAGAATCATCGATTTTGTATTGCTTTAAGAACCCGGAAATATCGCCTGCAGGCGGTAGGCCTAACTGTGCGTGCGTGTACTCTTTTCCGATCTGAGGATCAACGCCATCGTAGTCCTGGACGTACATGGCAAAAGCAAGGCCCCACTGGTGTAGATTTGATGCACAAACGCTCTGCCTGCTCTTTTCACGAGCGGGCCCAAATGCGCCAAAAATAAGACCTGCTAACATGAATAATATCGAACACGCCACGAGCAGTTCTAGCATCGTGAACCCACGATTCTTGTGAATCATTTGCTGCTCCTTATTAGCGCGACCAGATCTGGACTACGGTGCAGGTTCTTGTTGTTTGCGAATCCTTTCATTATCCACATGAGGTTCCATTTAGCGTCATAGTAGTAGACTCTGCCAGACCAATAACAATTAAGCGACTTATGTAAGGCATTATTGTCGTCAGTAATGATTCTCGTGTTGACGCCGGCGGCCGCCTTGAATTTAGATGCGTCGCTTACGCTTGCAAGCGTAAAACCGACCAGCGGAACGCGCTCTTCTCTCGCCTGTGTTTCCCATTGCCGCAAATTGAATGCAACGCAACCGGCGCAGTCGCCTAGCCCAACGACCAGACAGCCTCGCTTTGAGACTGCCGCTTGCCTTCTGATTTCCGCTGCCGCGCCGCTTCTTGGGAACGGATCACCAATGTGCGGGTCGTTCTTCGCTGGTGCGTCGTAGTCCGCGACAGCAACGGACTGTCGTGCATTAGTAGTGTTAAGCGCATCATGAAATCGTGCAGCGATGAGCATATCCGACGGTAGCAAAGCTATAGTAATTACCGTGAGCGTGATCAGGCTGACTGACAAGACAACGCGTCGCTTTTTGGGTGACATTTGGTCAACCTCCAACTCGATTCAAATTCCGCGTATGATGCTGTAACCAGATGTGTTCATTCTGGTGCCACGAATGCTATGCTTCTTGGCCATTGCAACCCATATCGAGCCAAACGATTCTGTTCCGTCTTCTGGCATTCCCGTCGCTGACAAACAGCTTAACAAGTACCCAAGTGCCAGATGCCATCTACCATCGCGGGTCTGAGTTGCAGCAACAAATATCCGCTTATAGGTTGCGGGGCAAGGCCCTGCGGATGCCAGGTAATAACCTTGTTGGTCCACGGGTAGATTAGTACCCAGGATCGGGATAAGCCTGTGTGGAAGTGGCTGAGTGTAAATCGTATCGTTTAGAAACGCCTTAACATTGTCATGTTTGAGATTCAGCGTATTTCGCTCTTCTGGCAGGGTCAGCTGGAGTAGCGTATCGACGTCGTGATCAATGAGCGCCTGTGCCGTCATTTTAGCAACGTCTTCTGACGACGGCCCGTTGAGACGGTATTTGATCATGACTGTAAAGAATATAACAATCGTCGTAGATAAAATAATCAAGGCAAGTTGGCGGTGAGATAGCCTTTGCACCGCTTTCGGTCGTATTACTGCATCTAGCCTTCCGTTTTTCATCACAATAGTCATTGCCCTTCTCCGGGTGAGCGAAACGAAACCGGCTTCACAGAATTCAACAGACGGCACGCCTGTCAGCCATTTCCCGACGCTCGTCTAACATATAACAATCGTTTTTGCGTTCATACGATGTGTATTGCAATACAGTGCCGTCACGTGGTTAATCAAGTATCTAAAGGTGCGGTTCAGCGATTTATAGCATATCATCAAAAAAACAAATTTGTCAATAGTGTTGATATTATTGGAAACATATTTGGCAGATGAGGCCGAAAGCAAACATGTAACCTACCTCGGACTAATTCAAGAGATACCTACACTGCAGCGATCTACGGCCCTAAGGATATTCCATTGATAGATGACGCTCAGCAACACAACAAGTCCGCATATGTTTGGACCACTGGGATCGAGACTGCGAATTTTGGCCAATTTCTGCGCGTATCAAGTTTTAAGGTAGGCGATTTTGTTCTCCTTTTTTAGTTTTAGGAGGGTGATGTGTCCATTCGACCGGTGCGCCAGGTTTCGCAGTCCACACCAACGATGGAGGGAGCGGGGGTTCATCTGAGGCGAGGGTTTGGTTTCGGCAAAACCGAGGACTTCGATCCGTTTCTCCTGTTCGATGACTTCCGCAACGACAATCCCGAAGAGTATCTTGCCGGGTTCCCCTGGCATCCGCATCGTGGTATCGAGACCATCACCTACGTGCTCGCCGGCAAGGTAGAGCATGGCGACAGCATCGGTAATCTTGGCACGCTCGGCGCGGGAGATGTGCAGTGGATGACGGCTGGCAGCGGCATTATCCATCAGGAGATGCCGAAAGGCGATGCGGCAGGCCGAATGCATGGCTTTCAGCTGTGGGCGAACTTGCCATTGTCCCTTAAGATGACTGCTCCTCACTATCAGGATGTGAAATCGCAGCAGATAACAGAAGTTACAGACGATGATGGTACAAGAGTTCGTGTGGTCTGCGGCAGCTTCTGGGGCGTCACGGGAGCTGTAGATGGAATTGCAGCCGATCCGATTTATCTGGATGTTTTCGTTCCGGCTGGAGTGTTAAAACGACTCCCTGTTGAAACCACGCGTCATGCTTTTGCCTACGTATTCGCGGGCTCGGGTAAATTTGGTAACGCCTCTGAACCTCAAGCCGTCAAAACAGACGGTATCGGAGGAGAATCGACAGCGGCGGAGAATCGCTCGTTAATTCTGTTCGATAGCGGTGACGAAGTGGTAGTGCAGGCGGGAGAGCAGGGCATTCGATTTTTGCTCGTTTCGGGTCAGCCGTTGCAGGAGCCTGTTGCGTGGCGCGGGCCAATTGTAATGAACACTCCAGAGGAGATTCAGACGGCTTTCTCAGAGCTTCGATCCGGCACCTTTCTGAAACATGCTTAAAACTAGTGCAAAAGGACAGGGAAATGCGCACAAGCGCGAGGGAAGTAGCTGCGCAGGGAAGTACGTTTCGCGAGGGAAGAAACTCACGCGGACGTTAGAATAGCCATTTGCTGCCACTGGTATTTTCACTCAGATGCATGGAGGCTGCGTTGACTGAGGCTGTTGATGAACCGAATGTAAAGCTCGCCGTTCCCTTCTTCAATGTATCCGATATGGATATCGCGACTCGCTTCTACACGGAGGCTCTTGGGTTTAAGATCACAAAGACGTGGGAGCCTGAGGGTAAGCTTCGCTGGTGCTGGATGGAGTTGGATGGTGTCGCGATGATGCTTCAGCGTCGCAACCTCGAAAAGCCTGCCCCGGCAGAGCCAGGAGCCAATGCCACAATCTCGTTTCAGTGCAAAGACGCGCTGGCCATCTACCACAGAGTGAAAGCAAAGGGCATCCATCTTGAAAAGCCATTTGTTGGCAATGGGATGTGGGTGGTGACTATCTACGATCCCGATGGATTCCGGCTTGAGTTCGAAAGCATCACTGACGCAGCTGAAGGAACAGAGCTAGATGAACTCCCAGCCTGACGCTGGCCCGGAACTGTCCGAAGAGATCGTCAGCCGCCCATATCGCGGAATAGGCATTGCGATTGCACTGATCGGGCTGTTCTTTCTGTGCGGTTTTATCTATGCTCCTTTCACCGATACGATTTCTCATAGCCAACGAATTGGTGTTGTCCTCTTCGAACTCTACTCCGTGCCCTCATTTCTTATCTGGGTGATGTACGGTATTCACCTGGAAACCACAAAGCGAACTATTAGCCGGACTGCCATTGTTGATAGGTCGCGCTTTAAGTCGCAGACATATCCCCTGATGGATACAGACAGCTTCAGCATCATTAAGTTCGGCAAGGACAATACTCAGGAGATGTGCGTTGTCCGAGGCAATGGCAGACGGTTTGTATTTGTATCGTCTGCGCCCCGCTATCCTGATATTCGTGCATACGTGTCGTCGGCAATAAGAAATGAGCTGCAGCCGGGTGAAGTAAGAGGCTTTGTCGAGATATTGCCGGGCATTCCGGTAATCACAGCCGTAACATTCGCATATGGCTGGATGCTACCACTTTGTCTGATTGTCGCCCTGATAAACTGGGGCGGCGCCAGGGATACGCTATCGCTATCTGAGCGGCTAGATTCGCATGGCGTTGCGAAAACCGGGCGCATCGTCAATGTCTATTCCGGTGGCCTTCGGGAGTATGAGTTCTTCGCCGACACGACGCTGATAAAACACCAGTTCAGCACCGTTCCCGAATCAGCCGGAAGTCGACTGGCGCAAAATGGTCCCGCTACGGTGGTTTATCTGCCGGAACGACCGCGCGTAAACCGGCTGCTAAGCGGATTGGATCGAGAGCATGCGGAAGGCGAAATGCGCCGCGCCTTGTTCTTTGCATTGGGTGCTATGATCGTCATTCCCGTAATGATCGTGAGCACTCGGCGAGCTATGTTGCGGCAGCGACCTGCTTCAAAGCGAGCAGACGACGCTGGAACGTGATTACTCGTAACGCAGCGCCTCAATGGGGTGGAGATTGGCAGCTTTATTGGCCGCAAGACCTCTATAAGCCACACGGAAACATTCGAGAAGATTCATGGTACATAGATAGTACGTCAAAAAGTTGACTGCCCAGAGCGATTGCGGTTACTCCGACAGAATGACCTGGCGGAAGGAGAAGCCCCGTGATACAGAGCAAAGCCCTGATATGCGACGAGAACCAACAGTTTACGCTCGCCGACGTGCTGCTGAAGGAGCCGGGACCGGAACAGGTGTTGATCCGGACACTCTGGTCCGGGGTTAGCATCGGCACTGAGTTTGCGCTTGTACGAAACAAGATATCCTGGGGGCCGTACCCCTTGTGTACAGGCTACATGGGCTCCGGTATCATCGAAACGGTAGGCAGCGCCGTCACGGACTACTCACCAGGCGATCGGGTCTACTTCCGACGCAACGATTCGATGACCACGGTGGATGGCGCAGCCATCAGTTGCGTATCTGGCGCTCACTGCTCCCATGCGGTGCTTAGGCCGAACACTTCGCACGGAGTGGACCATGTACCCGATGGCGTAGGCATGGATTGTGCGGCCATGTTTGTGATGCCGGCGGTCGGGCTGCACGGAGTCGATATGGCGAACCCAAGGATGGGTGATCACGTAGTCGTGTACGGAGCAGGGCTCATCGGGCTTGGAGTTTGCGCCGCATGCGTTCACCGAGGATGCGTTGTGACGGCTGTCGACATCAACGATGGCGCGCTTGCGGTGGCAGCAGAACTTGGTGTCGATCACTGTATAAATGCGCTCTACAGCGATGTGGCAGCGCATGTAAATGCCATATCACCAGGAGGAGCCGCGGTGGTGTTTGAGGCTACCGGGCTGCCGCAACTGCTGGATAAAGCAATTTCGCTTTGCAAACCATTCGGCACCTTTGTGTGGCAGGGAAATTATGGCGCTGCGCCGATCTCGATGAGTTTCCTGCCGCCCCACGGCAAGCAGTTGAACATGGTGTTTCCCTGCGACGATGGGCACGCACCATGCCGCCGGGCCGTGCTTCGCAACATCGCGATCGGTGCGCTGAAGTGGGAAAAGACCATTACACATCGCATCGACCATCACGACGCGCCGGAGCTATTCGAAACCATCAACTCTGGCAGGATGACCGAACTGCTTGGAGCGGTAATTCACTGGGCGGACTAAGGCTGAAAGATCGGTGGATCAAGCATGAAGCCTCGAAAACCTCGATCCCGATGGGTATCCTCTCTGATGGCGATGGCGATACTCATAATCGCCATCACCGCAATTCGTGTTGTACAGCGCATTCGGCTGCGTGGACCCCTTATTGGTGCCATCAAACATCATGATTCAACACTCGCGCTT
Organism: uncultured Chthonomonas sp.; assembly: GCA_903919615.1. Classification (GTDB taxonomy): domain Bacteria; phylum Armatimonadota; class Chthonomonadetes; order Chthonomonadales; family Chthonomonadaceae; genus CAIXIX01. The sequence goes on along the minus strand of CAIXIX010000011.1, from coordinate 9,005 downwards.
AAACTCCTGAGACAGGGCGCTGATCCGAATTCGAGAGATAGCGGTCCGCATAAGTGGGCTTTTTCAGACATCTTGAATCTGCTGTTGCATCCCGGATCCTCTGCGAAATGGGATGCCGAAGATGCCACTGCGCTACAGTTAGCCATCTTAAACCGCGAGCGTACCGTTATCCATGCGCTAGTTGATGACGGCGCAGACGTCAATGCGATGAGCGGATTCTGGCCGATCGCATTTGAAGGTTCCAAGGCATCGTTGACAATCACTGTCATTGGCGGGGCCAAAGGCTCCGTGACCTTCGATGATGATGGCAGCCCGGTTGGCTATAGTGCGCTGATGGTAGCGTGCGGTCTTGAAGATGTTGATACAGTTCACTTGCTGCTAGCGCATGGTGCACATCCCAATCAACACCTGGAAGGGGAACCTTCTTGCCTTGTCCTGGCAATTGAAGACTACTCCATACTATTGCCGGACAACGTTATACGAGGAAGTGATGGCGTTGCCACACAATCGGATGGAAACCAACGTGTTAACTCAGCGGCAGCAATCGTGCGGGATCTCCTTGATCACGGTGCAGACGCCAGTGAAACGGTAATGCACGATCGCACTGCCCTGCAGGTCGCAATGGACTCCAACTGGCTCGCGGTCATGCCGCTGCTGCAGCATGGCGCCAACGCCAACACGCATTCGTTAGACCCTCACGGCCGACCTATCTTAATGGAGGCTGCAGCACAGTCGGATGCCGCGGTGATTAGATATCTGCTTGATCATGGCGCAGAGCCAAATATCACGAATATCGAAGGACGAACGGCTCTGATGGAGTTGGGTCACAGATATATGTCGGAAGAGATCTCCCTGGACGCCCTCAAACTGCTTCTAGACCACAAAGCCGACGCCAACGCGCGAGATAAATTCGGGGTGACGGCGCTGATGGAAGCAGCAGGTGTGGGAAAGAAAGACTCCTTCAGTTACGGGCCAAGCCTCGAAGCGATGCAGTTGTTGATACAACATGGCGCAAAGGTAGGGCTCAAAGCTAAGGACGGCCGTACGGTTCTGGAGCGGCTAAGGCCAACAGCAAAACCGGGCGATTCGTACGGTGAAGCTGTTGTGAAACTGCTGAAATCGGCGAGGTGAACTTGCCGCACGCTCCCATGCACGCATCACATTGCATCAGGGTAAAATCTCACCGGTTTGTTTCAATATTGAACCGCTGTGCGCTGTGCTGTGGAGGTTACTGCGATGAGATGTTGTCTGTACGCTTGTATCCTGATCGCGGTATCCCTGGCTTCGGTTGCTGAAGCACAGTCTCGGCCGCCGTGGATTATGAAGGCGCTGAGCATTCCGCCGAAATTCACGGCCGACCCTTCTCACGATGCCGATGGAGTCCATGCGATCTTTTATGATGGCGTTCCCTGGAAGGGCAAGCCGACACGTGTGTTCGCCTACTACGCGCTGCCCAAGCTGCCTGCCGGACAAAGAGCTCCCGCAATGGTGCTGGTTCATGGCGGAGGCGGCTCCGCCTTTATTCCCTGGGTTAAGCTTTGGAGAGATCGAGGCTACGCGGCGATCGCGATGGATACCTGCGGATGCATAAGCTCGGGTGGATATGCCAACCATCCACGCCATGATGCGGGCGGACCGCCCGGATGGGGTGGCTTTGATCAGATTGATGAGCCCATCACAGATCAATGGACCTTCCATGCCGTAGCTGATGTGATACTGGCACATTCTCTGATCCGCTCCATGCCCGAAGTTGACCCGAAACGCGTCGGTCTCACCGGAATCTCATGGGGCGGATACCTAACCTGCATTGTCGCAGGCGTAGACAATCGGTTCAAGTTTGCGGCGCCGGTATACGGCTGCGGTTTCTTAGGTGAAGATTCGGTTTGGGTGCCGACATTCCATGGAATGGGCACAGAGAAGTCGAAAAAGTGGCTGGAGCTGTGGGACCCATCGGTCTATCTTTCTGACGCTAAAATGCCGATGCTATGGGTGGATGGCACGAACGACTTCGCCTACCCGCCAGATTCACTCCAGAAATCTTATAGGCTGCCGAATTCGCCGCGAACTATCTGCATGCGTGTACGCATGCCTCATGGCCATGGCGGCCCTGGCGAAAACCCGGAAGAGATACATGCCACGGCGAATTCCATCATAGGGAATGGCTTGCCGCTTGCTGTGATTACAAAAGCCGGCACTGACGGCGGAAAGGCGTTTGTCGAATACCGAAGTAAAACGCCGATTGTGCATGCAGAATTTAACTACACTCTAGATACTGGCGAGTGGCAGAAGCGCAACTGGCTAACGGTTGATGCCTTTCTGGTAGGACACGTTAGAGCGTCCGCTGCTATCCCTGCAGGCGTCAAAGCCTGGTACATCAACCTGATAGACGGCCGCGGCCTTGTCGTCAGCTCAGAGCATATGGAACCTTAGCGCGGATTATTCTCGGGGAGATCTCGCATGGATGCAGCAAAGTTTAGAAGCTGGGTCGCCAGCCGCCAGGGCCTTGGAAACGGTCGCTTTTGCACCGCACGTGAGGCGTTAGTCGGCGCCGGCTGGCAGCGATCTGTCGGCGGCGTACACCCCTATATCGCAATTTGGGCGCGCAGCGGCGAGGGCCGTGAGCAGGTGGATGCGCTTGCAGTAGATCTGCAGCTATTTGAGCTTCCTAGCGCGCGATCCTGCACCTATGTTCTGCCAGCCGATGACTTTAGACTGGGGCTCGCTGCGGCGCGCAGCCTGAGCGCCGCCACGGAAATCGCGATGGCTTTCAAGCTCGGCGCGACGCAGGAAGAGATCGATACCCTTAAAGCGGCGACCGTTGCAGCTCTTGCAGAAGGCGACCTCTCGCCTGCTGATCTTAAGCCGAAGCTAGGCGATCTGGTGCGAAATTTCGGCGAAGAGGGTAAGAAGAAAGGGCTTACAACGTCTCTCCCACTTGCGCTTGCGCTACTGCAGACAGAGGGCCGCATTCGCCGTCGCCCGGTCAATGGCAGGTTCGACACGCAGAGATATAATTATGAGCTCTGGTGTCCACCGCTCACGGACCTGCCAGATCCAGAGGAGACCGCTCGAGAGCTTGCGCTCCGGTACTTTAACTGGATGGGCGCCGCCACTCTCAAAGAGTTTCGGGAGTTCAGCGCATTACCGGCAAAAGCCGTAAAGGCTGCGGTGGAAGAGATCGGCCTGATCCCTTTTGAAGCCAGCAGCGACCTGCTTACAACCAGCGATAATTTTGCAGATTTCGAAAAACACGAAGTCTCGCAACAGAGTATCTATGCGCTAATAGGCAGCCTGGATAGCTTTCTTCTGCAGCGACGAGGAAGCCATTTCTGGCTGGACGACGAGGATGTTAGCCGGTCCGCGCCCACCGAAAAGGGCATTCAGAGCATTGGCGGGTTAATGGAGCTGACCGCCAACGCTATTCTGGATTGCGGCTTACTCATCGGAATTTGGGAGTTTGACTTTGATGCCGGCGAAGTTGTCTGGCACACATGGAACCCGGCTTCCGAGGAGCTTAGAGCAAAGATCGATGCGCTTGAGAGCTGGATTCGAAACGATCTAGGAGACGCACGTACCTTCAGTCTGGACTCTCCAAAGAGCCGTCAGCCAAAAATTGAAGCGATCAGAGCGATGACAAAAGCTTAACTTGCATTATTCCGTACTGGCGCCACTGGCTGCGTCTCGCATAATGATGCTTGTGAATAATCGAAGTTCGTAAACGATGAGGAGTTGGAATGCACTATAGACGGTTCGGGCGTACAGAGCTGAACATGCCGGTTCTCTCTTGTGGAGGCATGCGCTACCAGTTCAAATGGCAGGATCTGCCGCAATCTGAGATCCCTGCTGCCAATCAGGCCAATCTGGAAGCCACGATTCATCGTGCCATTGAGCTAGGCATTAACCACATCGAGACTGCTCGCGGTTATGGCTCCAGCGAAATGCAGTTGGGTGAAGTGCTTCCTAAGCTTCGGCGCGACAAGATGATCATTCAGACCAAGGTGGGTCCGACCGAAACTGCGGCGCAGTTCCTTGAGAAATTTAACACCTCGATGAACTACCTGAAGCTCGATTATGTCGATCTGCTCGCATTTCACGGCGTCAACACGCAGGGGATCGTCGACATGGTCCTCAAGCCTGGCGGATGCCTGGAGGCTGCCCGGCAGCTACAGCGTGAAGGCAGGGTGCGCTTCGTCGGATTTTCAACCCATGGCCCCACCAGCGCCATTCTTAGCGCGGTTGAAACCGGCGAGTTCGACTACATAAACCTGCACTGGTACTGGGTCAATACACTTAACTGGCCTGCGATCGAAGCGGCGACAAAGCGCGATATGGGCGTCTTTATCATTTCGCCAACCGATAAAGGCGGCATGCTCCAGGCGCCGCCACAGAAGCTTGTCGATCTCTGCGCTCCCCTGGCCCCCATGCAGTTCAACGATCTCTTCTGCCTGTCTCATCCGGAAGTCCACACCCTCAGTATCGGCGCTTCACGGCCCACGGACTTTGACGCACATGTACAGGCGCTCGATCACTACAGCGACATGAAAACCGCGATTGCGCCGATAGCTCATCGTTTACAGGCCGAATTGGAAAAGGTGAACGGCGCGGACTGGGCGAATGGCTGGTGGAAGGGATTGCCGGAGAGCACGGAAATACCGGGTGGTGTGAACGTTCAAGAGATCCTTCGCCTCTGGACCTATGTAAAGGCGTTCGATCTTACGGAGTGGGCTAAGGGCCGATATAATCTTCTGGGTCATGCGGATCACTGGCAACCTGGCAACAGCGCAGAGCTGTTCGATGAGGCCGGGGTACTGGCCGCTGTTGCTGCAAGCCCCTTTTCGGATCAGATACCGAATGTGCTTAGGGAAGCACACGAGATGTTCTACCGCGCCCCGGCGAAGCGACAGAGCGAAAGCGAATAGGCAGCGCCCTGTCCTATTCAAATGTGGGTTCAAACCGAGGCGCAGCAAGCGGCGACCCAGGTACACTGCGCCCGCGCGAAGAGTGGTCTCCACCGTGTTCTCTACTGCGCCCGAAGAGTGGTCTCCACCATGTTCTCTACTGCGCCCGAAGAGTGGTCTCCACCGTGTTCTCTACTGCGCCCGAGCTTGCGAGGGAGGCAAGCGGAAGGAGGGAGGGACCTGAGCAGAAAGAGGCCCGAGCTTGCGAGGTTCGAGGGGAAGGAGGAGCGATGAAGGGCGTAGGGCAGCCTGTCGGGTCTGTGCAAACTTTATACGCAAGAGACGCTGGAGATTAAATGGTCTCGAGAGACGATCTGAACGACTGGGCAAAGCAGGCCGCAGAGCTTGATGAGCTCATGCAAGATATAGATCAGGCACTGCTGGATGAAAACCTAGTGATGGTTGGCGAATGGGTGGATTGTGCGCGGCCGGTGGCACACCTGCTGTTCAATAGCATGGTGCGCGCCGGCGCAATGGCGCCGACCGAAATTCGGCCGCGAGGCAGATTAGATTTCAACGACTACGCTGAAATAACTCGTACCGATAGCGCTGTGCGCGCTGCAGAAGCGCTTGAGCGTGCTGCACTGCTGGTGCTGGCCCTCGAAAAGGAGTATGAAATCTCTGCAGGCATGGGAGATGTCCTTGCCGATTTTGCAGCGGAGCTGAACCTGCGCGTCTTCGGCGGACCGGAGACATCGGATTGACAGAGGAGAAGGAGACTGGCAGGATTGAAGCATTTAGTGACGGCGTATTCGCCGTCGCAATAACGCTTCTTGTACTGGATATCCACGTTCCGACGGCGCCGTTAACCAATGCATCGCTATCACTGACGAAAGAGCTACTGAATCAATGGCCAGCCTATGTCGCCTATATTACGAGCTTCCTCACCATCCTTGTAATGTGGATCAACCATCACCGTATCTTTGGAATGATCCGTCGCAGCGACGATCGGTTCTTGATATTTAATGGTCTTCTCTTGATGGTTGTCTGCCTGTTTCCCTTCACCACCAGCCTCGCTGCGGCCTATTATGGACATCCACAGGCACGCGCGGCCGCTCTAGTCTATTCGGGTACAAGCGTGCTTTTGGCGGCCGGTTTCAATCTGGTTTGGCGTTATGCAGCAAACGACGGCAGGTTGCTTGCGCGGGACCATGATGCTGTTGCAGCGCGCGGCATAAGCGCCTCGTACCGGCACGGGCCAACGCTTTATCTGATTGTATTCTGCACTGGCTTCGTGAGCGTGAAGATATGCCTTGGCCTGTGCATGGCGTTGGCGCTCTTCTTCACCATTCCTCCGCGCAAACATGTGGAAGTATGTAATCTGCAATAGGCCGCAGAAAGATTTAGAAGAGACTCCGGTACTTTGAGTACCGATACAGACAAAACACTACTGTGACGACGCCGAGAAAGATGCCACCGAGCAGCGTGCCCACACTGCTCCCTTTATCGGGTTTGTGACCCTCACGAAGGATGATACAATCTGGCGCGAGCTGTGGCATTGCCCCGCGAACTGCCTTTGCATCGTTATCGCTCAGTGAGTGAATGCTTGTGGCAACCATTCCCTCAACAGATCTAGCGGTAAAAAGCTCTTCCGGATTCATCTTTTCTACTGTCTTATCGTCATTTGGGTTACTGCGCAGAACTTCAAAGGTGCTGAGCACTTTTGGATCCGATGTTACTACGAGGGCATCAATGCTGCCAAGGTGTTTGGCCTTAATTGCGTCTTTCAGCTGGTTTTCACTTAGTAGGGGAACGAACAGCTCTCCTATTTTTGTTGGTTCAGCCTCTCCGACTTTAGTATAAACCCCGTAAATAACTGCCATAAATCCGTCGGTGACGTTAAACCAGCCTGCACCGGGTTTCTGTTGCGTCAGTTGATCAATGGTAATGTCGACAGGTTTTGTAAACTTCGAAGATTCATAGAGCCCGGCGCTCCCTCTGTAGATAAGAATACCTGTAGCAATTATCAGTAGAATCATCACACGGAAGCCGCATCCACGCATTGAACTACCTCCTCATTAGCTCTGTGCAGTCAGTCTGGTTCCATAGCACGCACAGATACGCGCTAAACGTGTCAGACTCCTCTCTAACGTTGGAAGGTCTCATGCTCGCAAACACCGAAAATGTTACGCGATCGCATTTTTTTAACTTTAGTTGGAGTAGTTGGATATGCACCTAATGATGCTAATGGCTTTGCCTCTGCTGATCGCGACGCTCTTCGAGCCTCAGAAGCCTTCCGTATTGCACACAGATAATTTTGAGCATTACTCACGTGATTTCAATCTACATGATCGCGAGGTCGTGAAGACAACGATATCTAACGAATCCGCGTCCGAATGGATGCAGAAGCAGATCCCGCTCTTCGAGTGCCCAGATAAGGAGATTGAGCAAACCTACTATTTCCGCTGGTGGACCTACAGGAAGCATCTCCGCCAGACTCCCGACGGCTGGGTAATCACCGAGTTCCTGCCCGATGTTCCCTGGGCAGGCAAATACAACACGATCTCCTGCGCTGCAAGCCACCACATCATGGAGGGCAGATGGCTCGCGGAGACGCAGTATCTGAACGATTATTCCGTGTTCTGGTTTCGCAAAGGAGGCGACCCGCATCGATACAGCTTCTGGGCTGCCGATGCGATCTGGCAGCGCTCCCTTGTTACCGGTAACTTGAAGCAAGCATTCGATCTGCTGCCGGATCTGGTCAAGAATTTCGAGACCTGGCAGCAGCGCCGACAGGACCCCAACGGTCTCTTCTGGCAGAACGATGACGAGGACGGGATGGAGGTCTCCATTGGCGGCAGCGGCTACCGGGCAACGATTAATAGCTATATGTTTGCGGAAGCCACGGCGATCGCGAAGATCGCGCAGGCTAGGGGCGACGCTGCGATAAGCAACCGTTTCAAACAGCTCGCTTCCGAGATAAAGGAGAGGTTGCAGAAGCAGCTCTGGGACAATTCGAGCGAATTCTTCAAAGTTCTGCCAAAGGGAGAAGGCGCCAAGCTCGCAGAGGTGCGCGAACTGCATGGCTACACTCCCTGGTACTTCGACCTGCCGGACGAGAAGTACAGTGTTGCCTGGAAGCAGCTGATGCTGCCAGAAGGATTCAATGCCCCTTTTGGCCTTACCACCGCGGAGCGCCGCAGCCCTAGGTTCATGTTTGCGTTTAGCCACGAGTGTCTGTGGAATGGCCCTGTCTGGCCCTATGCAACCTCAATAACGCTCACGGCCATGGCCAACCTGCTCAACGACTACCATCAGACCTACGTGACCAGCGCAGACTATCTTGCGCAGCTGCATACCTATGCCACGTCTCACAAACTAAAACAGCCAGACGGCACGACGGTTCCGTGGATCGACGAGGATATGGACCCGCTGACCGGAGATTGGACGGCGCGAACCATTCTGGAAAAGCAGGGCACACACGATCGCGGCAAGGATTACAACCACTCCACCTTTTGCGATCTTGTAATCTCGGGCCTGGTTGGCATTCGGCCGCAGCCTGGCAATCGAATCGTAATCTCACCGCTCGTCCCGGCAGATAAATGGGACTATTTCTGCCTTGACCGCGTGCCCTACCATGGTCACATACTGACGGTTCTCTATGATAAAACCGGCGCAAGATACGGCAAAGGCAAGGGCCTGCATGTGCTGTCAGATGGGAAAGAGATCGCGCATTCCGCCACAATCGCGAGGATTGAAGCAACGGTGGAGAGGTAAGTGGGTAATCAGGTAAGTGGGTAAGCGGGTAATTAGTATCTGAGCGACGAAATTGCGTGCAAATAGCACGGAATCTGTAGTCGGAGCGAACGCATTTCCTCCCGTGTTCTCTGCCGCGCACCGCTTGCGGTGAGGCAAGCGGAAAGAGCGACCCGCTTGCGTGGGAGAGGGTTGGGGCTAACTATGTATCATATCTCGGCCATGTTCCGGAGGCGCGCGCAGTGGTCCCTCTCCCTGCCTTATCTTGTTTCATAGCGCTAGAGATAATCGGGATGTGTCCGGTAGGCCGTGCATTGGCCCCTCTCCCTGCGAGCTTGCGAGCGGAGAAGG
>CAIXIX010000010.1 GCA_903919615.1 uncultured Chthonomonas sp. | reverse complement strand
TTTCGGATAAATTCTGCCTTCGCCTGCTCTGCTACCATTCTATTAGTCCTTTCGAAAATCACGTCGATGTGTCAATTCAATGCGCTACTACGGTTCGACAAAGCGTCTCACAATCTTTGTCTTCAGACCCAATAGTTATACTGGTTTTCTTGGGCTTTCGTTTGTTAAAGTTTGTCCGCTCAAATCAACACCGAAACGGGGGCGCAGCATACGTCGTAATCCAAATAGATGCTCACACCTGTGCGTATCCGCCGACGTGATATCGTATCGTGAGGAGAGGCTACCGGCAGGTTGACGAAAGAGTTCTTGATTATCACTCGTCCCCAACAGAAGGGCCTCGGCCCGGAAGTCATACCGGTGTCTCGACTTGTTGATTTGCAGTTCGGCGATGGAGGAATTCCCACGGTAGACGAGGGACACCCGGCGCCAGGAAGTTAGGATCCGATGTCGCATCGATTTCAGCTGACTTTTGATTTGACGAATCATACCCGTGGTGCTATACTCTCCCGGCAGTGAATCCCCTTGCGTTGACGCGTTGAGAGCCGTACAGTTTTGCGGATCCATCCGGCCGCAGCGAGGCGGTGTTCCCGTTAGATTTTCATGATTCTGGAGGATCCGGTTGTGAGCAACCCTCGTGTACCGGCGAAAGCCAACGCTTCTTATGTTGTAGGTGTCGATCTTGGCGGCACCAACGTTCGTGCCTCAGTTCTGGACCGCAATGAAACCAAACTAGGTAGGTTTGAAGTTTCATCCGACGCAAAATCGGGTGTTGGCAGAACCGTAAAACAGATTGCTGCCGCTGTGCGCGGAGCTATCGCCGCTGCTGGCATCACCGAAGATCAGGTTGGCGCGGTGGGTATCGCCGTTCCGGGCCACATCGATGTGCCAAACGGAGTTGTCGTCTGGGCGCCAAACTTTGGCGATTATGTTGATGGCAGCTACGTCCCGTGGAAAAACATTCAACTCCGGGAGCTTGTTGAGGCAGAGCTTGGCCTCGCTATGGTGATGGACAACGATGCCAACGTCGCGGCTCTCGGAGAGTTCCGATTCGGCGTTGGTCGGGGTACCCGACACCTCGTGATGTTTACTCTTGGCACAGGTATCGGCGGCGGAATTATTGTTGAGGGCGAAGTGCTTCGAGGTGCAACCGGTGGAGCGGCTGAAGTTGGCCACATTATTATTGCGGACGGCGTTGGCGGAAGCGCCAATGGCGCCCATGGCCGACTGGAGAGCCTGGCGGGCCGCGATCCGATTATCGAGCGCGCAACGCTAAAAATGGAATCTGGCCGAGAGAGTCTTCTCTGGAACAATGTCACCACAACCGACGCTCTACAGCAGCAGATCAATCCGGAGCTAATTGACAAAGCTGCTGAGGCTGGCGACACACTTGCTACAGAGGTGTTGATCGAGACTGGCCATTACGTGGGCCTGGGCATTGCCTCGATGGTGAATGTGTTCAATCCCGAAGTGGTTGTTATTGGCGGGAAGATCTCCCGCTCCAAAACGCTCTTCAATACCGCTGTACGAACCGCGAAAGCTTCGGCTGTGGGCTCAATTCTTGCGGCTGCAAAAATTGTACACGCCGAACTTGGCGACGATGCCGGAATTATGGGCGCCGTAGAGCTAGCTTGGCGCGAGGTTGATCGCTAGTCGCGCTTCGAGCGATAGATAGGGTTTGTTACGCTCATGCCGAGAATCGAACAGAGCATTGAGATTGCCGCTCCGATAGACAGCGTTTTTAAGATCGCGCGTGATGTTGAGACTTTTCCTGAGTTCATGGAAGATCTCAAATCGCTCACCGTTCTGGAGCGTTCTGAGGATGGCAACCGCACAGTGACCGAGTGGACTGGCCTGATTCGCGAGTTTAAAATGGTGGTTAAGTGGACCCAGGAGGATTGCTGGGATACGCAGCGCTACCGTGATGAGTTCAAGATGATTCAGGGTGACATGACGAGCATGAGCGGCTACTGGCAGTTCAGCCCGAGTGGTAGCGGTACAACTTTCGAGTCTGTGATGGATTACGAATACGATGTACCGCTCATTGGCCCAATGATAAAGTCGTTAATCAAGAAAAAGATGGCCGACAATATCCAGGCGACACTTGAGGCGATTAAGAACCGGGCTGAGAAGGGTTGATAGAGCAGGAGTGGAACGCAGTAAACGCGTTCCTCTCCTTTTCGATTCTACTGTGCGTTGCCGCCGTGACACTTCTTATACTTTTTGCCGCTTCCGCAGTAGCATGGATCGTTTCGTCCAGGAGTTACGGGGGCGACATAGGGCTCCTGATACTCTTCGTCGTCGTCCTGATCATCCGCAACGCTGGGAACGTCATCCCCTGTATCAGATGCGTCCTCGTCCACACTTTCAAAGTACTCCTGCACCTCTTCGAGCGTTAGAATATCGTTATCAATTCGCCCTTCTTGAAACGCAAACTCGATCACCGGGAGCGCGTCGCTATAGTCCAGATCCATTAAGTCGAAAACAAGGTAGGCGTTTAGTTCAAAGTCTGAACTTTCGGACAGCACCTTTGTTATCGTCTCGGCAACCTCACTGTCCTTATCCTCTGTTACCGTACAGATCTCTACCAGGCTGTCTGCAGCGCCATCGCGAAGGTTGACATCTGCTTCCGCGTTGAGCAGGATCGCGGTAAGCGGGGCGATTGCGACCTCACCCATGCAGGCGAAGACAACGGGAAGCGTCTCACGCAATACATCGTCCGTAGAGGCAAAAAGCGGAACAATCTGATCAAACGCACCGAATGCCGCCTCGGGCACGAAGCCTAAAGCACGTACTGCATTGAGTGGAGCAAATTGTCGCGGGTCTGGCGTCGCCGCATTTGGGTCGCCATAGGTGTAGTAAGCCTGATCCGTTACAATGCTAACAAGAGTTGCGACGACGTCATCCGCGGAGCCCTTTTCGGCTAACTTTGCAAAGCTAAGGTAGACATCTAAGTCCTCCTCCTCACCCATTGTCATTAGCTTATCGTATGGCGCCGACAGATTGTGCTGAGGCAGATTCGGGCTGGTTTTCGTTACACGGCTTTTGGTCTTCGTCGATGCCGTTGGTTTGCGTACCATGATTTTCTCCGGCAGATCAGCTTACGACACGGATCTGCCAATAACTGATTGTGTAAAGCGTTGCCCCGTTTTATGGCATAAAGAGACCACCGAGATCCACGGGAATAGCGGATTCTATGAGTTCGTCTGGCTCTTGAACGCCTGCATCCATTGGCGCCGCAAGGTTCATTCCTGTTAGAAAACGAGATGGCGATGTGATCGCGTCGTTCCATGTCTCTAGTGATGACACTCGGAGAAGGTCACGAGCGCGCGTTGCAATTACGTAAGCGATCCTGCGCTCTTCGGAAATATCCTCCGCACGATGGTGCGGCAATATCTCCTCAGACCAGCCAATCGCATAAACCACGCGCCACTCGAGGCCTTTCGCCGCATGGCCAGTTGAAAGGCACACTTCATCCTGTTCGCGTCGCTTTTTCGCCCGTTCCGATTTCCGGCGGGCAGCCTCATCACGCACTTTCTGAACCGCGTCCAGGTACTGCCGTACCGTTTTATAGTGCGCTGCGGCGCTCTGCATTCTCTGAACATTCTGCAGCCTATCGTTATCTTTATCGTCGCCGGCATCCTTACGGAGCCAGTTATCAAAATCGGTTGCATTGCGGATAGTTCGGATGACATCGCCTGCATGATGCGCCGATGCCAGCCTGGTGTCGACAAAGTGCAAATCTCGGATAACTTCTCTCAGGGCACGATGCGTTCTAATATCATCCGCATGAAACTCGGGAAGGACATCCCAAATGCGCTTGCCACGGATTTCTGCCATATTCTTTAACTGACCCGCCACATTCTTGCCGATCTTGCGATTTGGAATGTTCAGCAGAGCAATGAGCCATTCGTCTTGATATCGACCGTCAACTGCCTCCTGACGGTATTCTGGAGCGCTCTCAAGCTGGGCTCGCAATGCTTTCGGATCCGGGTCGGCAAAGAAGTTCAGATAGGCAAGAATGCCCTGAACCTCTCGGCGCGAGTAGAAATCTCCATCCTCTCGAATCGTAAACGGAATCTCAAGAGCTGCAAAGTTGCGCTCGATTGCCTCTGCCTGGGCATTGGTACGATACAGAACAGCGATGTCCTTCCAGCATACCCCGCTGCGATGAAGTCTTAACAGGCTGTCACCTACTGCCACTGCTTCGATGTCTGGGTCAGCATAACGGCCCCAGGTAACCGGCTCGCCTTCCGGACGCACGGGATTGAACACAAGCTGCCTTCTGTCCTCATCCTGTCGGATCAGGCTGTCTGCAAATCGTAGAATCTGTTTCGTGCACCGGTAGTTCTCTTGCAGCTCATAGACCTTTACATGCGGCTGAGCAGCGAAGCGCTTAAAGGTCTGTGTATCCGCACCGCGGAACCCGTAAAGAGACTGGTCCAGATCGCCAACCAGCATGAGGTTCTTGTGATCTTTTCCAAGCGCGAAAACTACCCGGTACTGGGGGTAGTTCATGTCCTGACACTCATCCACAATAATATGGGTAAATGCACTCGCGACGTTCCGTCTCAACTCTTCATCACGCTCGAGCAATGTAGCGCCTTCAAGAATCAGGTCATCAAACTCGAGAAGCGCCTTCTTCGCCTTTTCGGCTTCATAAGCGCGCCACGCGCGAGCAAAATCCATATCTTCCGAAGAGCCATCGTGCTTGTATGCCGATGCAGTAACGCCCGTGTTCTTAATGTACGAAAGCCGTGAAAGAAACTCAGAGACGCCGCCTTCCAGATCGGAAGCCTGAGCGGCTTCGGCGAGGTTCTTGCGCTGAAACTCATCGGTCAGCAGCGAAAAGCGAGTTCCATGCGCTTTAAGAAGTTGAAGACAGAAGGCATGCAAGGTCGTTATACGCGCGTTCTTACGCGCCACTTCTGGTAGAAGCCGTGCAATGCGGGTCGACATCTCCTGTGTTGCATCACTGGTGAAGGTCGTAACCAGGAGCCGGTGTCCCTGCTGTGCAAGCCGTGCTGCACGGAGGGTCACCACTCTGGTTTTACCACTTCCTGGCCCTGCATATACGGCAGCAGGACCGTCCTGATGCATCACAGCGCCACGCTGACCCAGACTTAAATCTTGCAGAACTGACAATACGCTAATTCCCTCGCACTTTGATCATTTATGAACGCCCTGAACGTAATTTGCACGGTCAATTCTACCATTAGCGGCGGGGTTTGACATGGCAAATCTGTCATGTTAAACTGAGGCGAACTAGACGAACGCATTTGAGGAAACGGAACCAAGCTTGAACTCCTTTGAAATGATCTACGATGGCGCTGAGGACGTGCTCGAAGTGACCTTTGAAACGGTTGATGAGAACTTCTCTCGGTCGATCCCGCTGAATGAAGAGATTGTCCTCCACACCGATGCAAATGTCGCGAATGCATGGGGACTAACCCTGTACAACTACGCACAATTGCTCCAGGTTACTGAAACGCACCTCGATGCGATAGCGGGTCTCGATGCAGCAAACTTGCAGAAACTGCTGCGCATATTGGCTTCGGAGCCAATATCACACTTCCTCAATATTTTGGATACGGACTCGCTGCGGGCGCTCGTTAAAGCGCCGAGAATTAATGATCTGATATGAAGTTACTTTTATTTTCGTTTACTATTGATTTTCTTCGATTCAAACTGTAAAATCACCGTGAAGGGCAACCAAATGGAGACATGCGCGAGAAGTCGGCTGTTCTCTTGACAAACTGCCCGCCCATCTTCGTGATCAGCAGGCGCTTTTACACATACTGATCTTAAGCGCTACAGGAGTTTCACATGCCTAAGTCGATCGCAATTCGCCCCGATGATGTTCGCAAGAGCGGTCACATTGAGTTTTCGCCGATCCCGATCAACGCCTACAACCGAACGATTGAATCTGAATTAGGTTCTCGCTTCACCGCTGCCGACCTGGTTCGCATCTATCGAGACATGGCGACTATTCGTGCGTTCGAGTCGATGCTGAATGAGGTGAAGATAAAGGGCGCATATCAGGGAATCGAATACAACCACCGTGGACCTGCCCACCTATCCATCGGACAGGAGGCTTCGGCCGTTGGCCAGGCCTACCATCTTAACACGGATGATCACATCTTCGGCAGCCACCGCAGCCATGGAGAGATTCTTGCAAAAGGGCTCTCAGCAATCCACAAACTTGACGACGAATCCCTCCTGAAGATCATGAAGGACTTCATGGGAGGTACGGCGCTCAGAGTGGTTGAAAAGGCCGGAGCCGAGAGCGTGAAGGACCTCGCCACAGACTTCCTGATCTATGGCGCACTAGCCGAGATATTTGGCAGGGAACCCGGTTTCAACAAGGGAATGGGCGGATCGATGCATGCGTTCTTTACCCCGTTCGGCGTGTTTCCCAACAATGCGCTCGTCGGCGGATCCGCAGATATATCGGTTGGCGCTGCACTCTATAAGCGCGTCAATCGTAAGCCGGGCATCGTTATCTGCAACATCGGCGATGCTGCTGCAAACTGCGGGCCAACGTGGGAAGCGCTAAGCTTTGCTACCATGGATCAGTTCAAGACCTTGTGGGACGAAGCGCACCGTGGCGGGCTTCCGTTCATCATGAACTTTGTTAATAACTTCTACGGCATGGGTGGCCAGCCTGTCGGTGAAACGGGTGGTTTCGGAGTTCTCGCTCGTATGGGTGCGGGACTAAATCCGGACCAGATGCATGCCGAGCGCATTGACGGATACAACCCACTTGCCGTAATAGACGCCATCGGCCGCAAGAAAGAACTGCTGGCTCGTGGCGAAGGGCCAGTCCTACTCGACACTGTCACTTACCGCTATAGTGGTCACTCTCCCTCCGATGCCTCCTCCTACCGCGAAAAGAGTGAAGTGGAAGAGTGGCAGAAGGTAGATTCACTGATTACCTACGCGTCACAGATTGTTGGTGCCGGAGTGACTTCGGACGACGATCTGGGTGCTGTGAGGGAGCAGATTGACAACATCATTCTGCGATCATACAAGCTTGCTATCGATCTCGAAATCTCACCTCGTGCAGATGTCTACTCGGTGGGAAGCCTGCTCGAGAAAACGATGTACTCCAACGAAAAGGTGGAGACGTTCGAGCCGGGTCGTGCGCCAGAACTGCTGACGCCGCTGGAAGAAAATGCACGCGTAAAGCAGCTTGCCGGACGCAGCCGATCG
>CAIXIX010000009.1 GCA_903919615.1 uncultured Chthonomonas sp. | reverse complement strand
TGGCAGAGATCGCGCAGGCAATATGCAATATATTGATACGAGGCACTTCTGTACGCCACGAACCTATCCGACAGTTAACCGTGCAGTCCATTGTTTGATTGCATATACAATGCTTTATCTCTGTCGCAAATTGCTTGCACAATGGAGCAACGCCATGTAGGCAGGATATGTTCCAGAGAGATATACACCGACACTTGTTTACTCGTCTTGCGTGCAGGATTCACATGGAACGTGCACGAACGTGGTTCTAGCAGCAAAACCCAAATCGAACTATCGCATTTCAGTGCTGATCTATGCTGGCAGGAGTTGAACGTAGAATGCGAAAATTGACCGTCGCGGGCTGTTTTGCTGCCTTAGCCTCCCTTGTAGCGGTGTCCTTGCCGGCATATGCCGATGACGATTGGCAAGTTGCCTACGATTTTGTTGAAGCCATGAGTTCTTCCGGTGTCATAAACAGTGCACATGCCACTGCCGAGTCGGTCGCAATCAGGCAACAGTTGCGACAAGGTATCTTTGAACACCCCGATGCACCAGGTAAACCGCTAGTCAAGGTGACGTTTCCTTCCGTCACACTGCCTGTTGCTGCACGGAACGAACAGCTTATTTTGCGCTTCTGGATTGGCATACGGGAAGGCTTTTCTTTTCAAGATCATCCTGAAGCTGATGGTGTTGGCTTTATTATCCGCATTGCCGATACACAGATGTACCAACACGAGTACCGTCAGCAAGTCTGGCAGGAGCAGCGCATCGACCTAACTGCCTATGCCGGAAAAACCATTCCAATCACGTTTCTTACGGATCCCCTTAAGACGAGCGCTTACGACTGGGCAGTCTGGGGCGATCCTGTCATTTTAATAGTGAACCGCAAACCCGTGCCCGAGCTTGTTCCGCAGAACCCGGTTCTCGCTACATGGCGGTTAAATGCGACCAGCCTTTCATCTCGTGTCGTGAACGTCTCGAACTCTGCCTCAGGCGCGACAGTCACAGCGGTGCTGGACCGTGATCTCGACCTCCCGACACTTACCTCCGATTTCGAAAAGCGCTTCGCCGGCACACTGCCGGCCGCTCCGCAGATTGTTGTTGGCGAAGGTTCGGACGAATTAAACCATACGTTTGTGCGAGTGCTCGATCGCTTTGGGCTCGCGCGAACTCAGTTTCTTGCGTTTCCGCCTTCATTTCGAGGAGGTGTCAATGTCTGTGCGGGTCACCTCGGCGAAGCGAACATCGCCGCGGCGCCGATTGCTCCGTCAACAGGGTCAGAGATCAGACTATTCACTCGCGACGGGCTTCTAGTGCGATCTATCACTCCAGATAGATCAATTAGGCCACCATATTCGATCGCAGTTGGCAGGTTCTTACCAGGTTCTGCCGATCAGATCGCAGTCGTCTCGGCGTTGCACGCCGACATAAACCCCAAGCTCACCGTCTATTCGATAACTGGTAAACGCATCGGCACATATCCACTGCCATTTAAGCCGCCTATTAGTCCACTCGCGATCAGCCGCTCAGGATCTGCTTCAGACGATCGGATACTGATTACCCTGATGAACCAGAGGCGGGCCTGCCTGTTGTCTCTTCGTACCAAGGAGACCACATTTTTCATGCTTTCGGAAGAAGGGCCAGCATATTTAAATACAGTAGGCAATATAGTGCAGTCAACCGTGAACGACCCGCTGTCTAGGCTCCACGTGGTGAACTCAGTTGGCACGTACGATGTGGTCGATGTGGGTGAAAGCGAAAATCGTTTCTGGCTCCAATGGTATGGAGCCGATTGGCCAGCGCAGCCCGATGGCAAATATGTCAAGAAGTCTGTGTTTCGGCATCTGCGTACAGATGGAGCATCGCCTGCCGCACGCAACCCAGCTCTCGCAGGCACTCCTGAAGGATGCATCAACTCTGAATCCGGTGCCGGGCTTACGGATATGCTGGCAAGGTACGATACCGATCTGCCTGCGTTATGGGAACCATGCTTTACGCATCGGTGGATGAAGGGTGTGTTCCAGAGTTGGCGTAATGTTGTCGATCCGGAAACCAGGCTGCCGAAATATGTTTCTCTGACAAGAAACAACAACCCGGTGGAGTATGGGGAATTCAATTCGATAGATTTCTTTAGTGGTACCTACGCGTTCGGCATGCCGGAAATCGACAATCTGTACCTGAGCCCGCTTTCAGCTGCGCTCCTGCAGATCGCGCCGCATTTTCGGGCAAATCCCGAGCGTTTCGCGGCGCTTGAACCAAACCATGAGCATGAGATCGCGGTAGAGGCAGATGGATCGGTAGGCGACTATAACCCAAGGATCATTTCGGGGTTCTACGGCTACCTGCTGCAGCGATACGGTAATCTAAATGCCATCAATTTAGAGCTTGGCTGCAGCTTTACAGACTACTTTGACGCTCCACGCAATCGCCGCCGCGGCAAATGGGATGCCTACAGCGCCGAGAACCCCTTCTTTGCAGAATGGAACGCCTACAACCGATACGTAGTCAACAGGCGCGTCGCACAGACCTATGCACTCGCTCTAAATGCAGGATTTCCGCCCGAAATCGTGAAATGCCATCAGATTCCAGATACCTACGCGATTGGCAACCTCGCAGCCTTCAGCGCCGTTACTTCCAGGTTTACTCCGATCGACTGGGAGCTCAACGCGGGAGCGGGTTACGGCTTTACGCGTTATGGCGTGTGGTACAGGTCTCCGCACGATGCCCTAATCGATGCACACCACGCTGGTTTCGATTCAATGTCGTTGGGAGAGTATCAGGCTCTTACGCCATCAATCTCCGATGCAGTGAACCAGCTGAAGTTTATACACGACAATGGCGGTGTCTCAGTGCACTGTATGATGTGGCCAGCAGATTATGATAAGGGCTTTAACGCCTCCATGGACATGGCTGCGAAGGAACTCATGCGGCAAGATCGACCACGCCTCACAGTAACGGGAGGCGTTGGACAATTGAGGATAGCGGTGATTAACGGCCACAAAGTCGATATCGTGTGTATCGGCACGGGCAGCGATCATAACGGGCTGCTTAAAAGCATAAAACCCGATGGCAAGATGGAAGGAACTGTCTACGTTACTCCATTTCACGCTCATGTTGCAGTGAACCAGATTCTAATCTTTTACACGCCGTATTCGGTGAGTACTGATCCATGTCATCAACTCGACTCAGGTGATCAGTTAGAGCTGAAGCTGAGAGTGAAAGCCGCGGCGGGATGCATGCTGAAATTCAGCGTCCGGAGTAATGGTAAAGTGCTTCCGGGGCTCACGCAGGAGTTAAATCTTGCACCCGGAGTTAAATCTGTTCGATTTGCTCTGCGGGCTCAGCTTCCGTTTTCTAACGTGTCTGTTTCGTGCCAGGTTGCGAATGGACAGGTTCTCACGTCGGAGGGCATGCTGGAACGTGAACAGACCCCAAAGCTTTCGCGCCGGGATTTGCACGCTGAACGCCACCGCGGCGGCATTACATTTGACGTCCTGAACTAGACCGAACTACCTTTTTTATCTCCGAAAGTGAAATCAGATGCTAGCAGCCATTCTACGCGACTTTAACCATATTGCACTGGAAGATATACCCATTCCGGAGCCAGGGCCTGGAGAGGCGCTCGTACGAATTCGTTCCTGCGGCTTCTGCGCCACCGATTATAAAGCCATTCGCGGAATCCGACGAAATGTCAAATTTCCTCTGATTCCGGGCCATGAGCCAGCTGGGGTTGTGGCAAAGGTTGGGCCGAATGTCACCCACTTTGCTGTGGGAGATGAGGTGATCATACAGCCCAGCGGCTATTGTGGGCTATGCGCCAACTGTCGCCTTGGACTAACGCACTATTGCGAAAACAGCTACACAACGGGTGGCGATGGGCCAGAGGACGTTAGACCTGGAAGTTTTGCGGAGTACACCGTAACCGGCATCAACACTCTGTATCATAAACCGGAAACCATTAGCTTTGATGCGGCGTGCCAGTGCGAACCCATAAGTGGGGCGTGGAAGGGCATTGTCCACTGTTCCGAAATGAGCGTGGGCGACGACGTCGTGGTTATCGGAACAGGGAGCATAGGAATGTACTGCCTGTTGGTAGCGAAGGCTGCAGGCGCAGGGCGTCTCATTGCTGTGGACGTATCCGACTATGCATTAGAGACCGCGCGAAAGCTTGGGGCGACGCATACGATCAACCCGAAGACTTCGGATGCCAGGGCCGAGATTGCGAAAATTCTACCTGACGGTCCGGACCTCGTGATCGAGGCTGCGGGACCGATTGAGGCCGTTAAGCTAATGGTGAGCCTTCTGCGTCGCGGCACCCGGTGGAACGTATTTGGTATCACAACGAATGAGACATTTGAGCTAGATGGCGGTTTGATGCACTTTCTGGAAGCACGAATGGATGCAAGCTTCGGTACAAATCCACTTGCCATGCAGAAGGCGCTTCGCCTTATGGAGCGCGGACTTGTTAATCCCGAACCAGTAATATCCCACCGTTTTCCGCTCACACATTTTGAGAGCGCTCTCGAGGCGATGGCCTCACCAGAGCGGAACAAAGTGATACTAAACCCATAAGCGCGATCGAAACTACGGTGCTTGCATCTGGCTGCTCTAGAGCAGGATTCGGTTACCCTATGCCAGAACTCAGACACGCATTACGTGTACTATGCCCTCCGTTTGCCTAATCCGTCTTCATACTTACAGGAGCCTACTATGTCGAATGCTGAGTTGGAACCTAACGTTTTCGAGTTATTAGTTCGAATTGAAGTTGCAGAAGTTAGAGCTTGTGAGTCCGACAAGCGCTTGCGTCGGGCAGAGCAGCGACAGAAAGCAACGGCAGGTTTGCTTCTGGGGACTATGGTGTTTGGGAGCCTTTTGTTAACGCGCCCGGCGGCGATATCGCAAACGTCTACTCAGCTTCAAGCGGAGATAGCCGCGCTGCAGGCGACACTTCAGTTTGTAACCACGAGTGGTACTACCATGACGATCTCGGGCGCCAACCTGATTGTGAATAATGGAGGGGGAAAAACTGCATCGGCGAATGGGTTGGGCAACATCTACATCGGATACGATGAACTGCGTAACGATACGCCGAATACGGATGTTCGTACAGGCAGCCACAATCTCATCCTGGGTTCACAGAACTCGTTTGCCAGTTGGGGTGGAATTGTTGCCGGAAGCGACAACACAATTTCTGCATCCTTCGCCTGCGTCGAAGGTGGTTTTGGCAACGTTGCCTCTGGGGCCTACGCGAACATCGGGGGCGGTTATCAAAATGTGGCTTCTGCAAACTCAACCTATGTAGGCGGTGGTGGCCAGAACACAGCAAGCGGTCCCGGCGCCTCAATTACAGGTGGTAATTCAAATACTGCCAGTGGGGGATCGTCCGCAATTAGTGGTGGGTATGCCAACGTAGCATCGGGCAGCTCAACTTACGTGGGTGGTGGCGAGAATAACACTGCCGCTGGTACGGCAAGTTCCGTGACTGGCGGATACGGCAATCAGGCAAATGCCGCCGCTTCGGCGATATCTGGGGGCGCGAGCAACACAACAAATGGCGCCAACTCGATTGTACTCGGTGGGAACAGCAATACCGCATCCGATTCCTATGCCGTTGTGCCACTTGATGGCACCAACACTGTTATCGCAAGTCTGACAGCGACCGTCACCAATAATAGCAGCTCGATCACAGATTTCCAGAATGCAATCACGAGTATCGATACTTCGATATCTTCGCTAAATTCGGAGATGCACGACACTGGCGTTAATCTTGCAGCGGTCGTCAACCAGACGAAGTATATAACTTCAGGGACGGATATCAATGGCTATCCGGCGACGTTCATTGCTGGCTGCAACATTTGGGTGCAGAGCGGCCTCGGCAGCACCAATGAAGGTGGCGGAACACTTTCCGGTCTCGGTAACCTGATCATCGGATACAATTCGCTTGGTAATAGTGTTCATGATGTTCGCACCGGCGTAAGCGTCAAACAGCGCACACATTGCATTGATGATGCATTGTGTGCGCTGTATTCGGTTTCGTTGGAATTGTAGATTTCTTATGTGGTCTTGGTCGCGGCACCACCGGCGAGGCATCTGCTTTGAATGGATTCGGCCCACGGCAGGAGGCGCCTAATGGCCTCATCGTCTTTTAGGTCTATGTTCGGCATCTGCTCGAAGAGTAGCGTCAGGTATGCAGACGGATCCAGGCCGTTCTCTTTGGCTGTTTCCACAATGCTGTAGACTATTGCACTCGACTTTGCCCCTTCTGGTGAGCAAGCAAACAGCCAATTTTTGCGCCCTATAACGAAGGGCTTCACCGTACGCTCCGCACGATTGTTATCGATCTCAAGACGGCCATCCTTCATGAAGCATGTCAGAGCTTCCCACTGGTTTATCGAGTACCGTATGGCCTCACCGAGCTTGCTGCTTGGTGTCACGTTCAACACCATCACGTTCAGCCACTCCCAGTATTTGTCCAACACCTTGCGACTATGCTCCTGGCGGGCAACGTATCGCTCCTCCGGCGTCTTGTCCCTTAGAGCGCGCTCAATATCAAACAGGTCGTTGCAGAAATTACGGCCGATATGTGCAGGCGTCTTACAGCTTTTCTGAGCCTCTTTGGGAAGTACACTGATGACGTCAGTAAAGTGGCGCCTGGCGTGCGCCCAGCAGCCAGCCAAAGTAATGGTATCCGGCAACAGTTTGTACACTCCATAACCATCCACATGCAGATATCCGGCAAAGCCAGTCAGGAAATTGCACGGATGCTCCGCCCCACGCGTGCTTTGATATTCGTACAGCCGGATCGGATAGCTGTATCGTCCACTTGTGTACACCCACATTCGTGATTTCGTCTGGGCAGCTCGGCCCGCTTCTCTGAGCACCTGCAACTCAGTTTCATCCGCGTGAGCGATATCCTGCTGCAGCAGTTCTGCATGCAGCGCTTTGAAGATATACTCCAGCCAGACTGCACCAGCTATAACCCAGTTCGCAAGGTTCTGCCTGCTCAGCATGATGCCTGCACGTGTGAATACCTGCTCCTGTCGATAGAGCGGAAGGCCTTCCACATACTTGCGAACCATGATGTACGACACAAGGGATGAGGATGCCAGGCTCTTCGGAAACGCCGGTTTCGGCATGGGGGTGGTGATGATCGGGGTACTTATCTCGTTGCGATCACAGGGCCGGCAGCCGAATACGCCCCGGATGTGCTTGACATGTACGAAGTGACCAGGAACAAACTCGATTTCGCTTCTGACCTCTTCACCTATGCAGTGCATCTGAGCGGAGCATGCGGGACACAGGTTCACATCCTCCGGGGCGTCGTAGCGGATCTCTTTTACGGGTAGCTTGGACAGGTCGACCTCGCGCTTGCCTCTAGGCTTCTTTGTGCGAGTGTGGGCGCCGACCGCGATCTCTGGTTCCTGAGCGTCAGGCGCCGAGCAAGCCTCTGCTTCGTCGAAGAGCATCTGTTCCTGACCGACGGGCGTCCTCTCGGATGAGGCCCCGAACTGGCGATGCCGGGAGAGAGCGTAATGCTCCATGAGTATTTTGTTGTCGTGTTCAAGCTTCTGCGCCACGAGTTTCAGACGATCTATCTCCGCCTTTGCGTGCTTGGCCTCGGCTTCAGCAGCCTCGGCCTGCACGGTTTTCTCTCTGGCAAGAATCTGTAGAGCGAGCTTCTCCTTTTCGAGATGCTCGCTCTTATCGGCTCCTGCTTTGAGGGCATGATAGTCTTCGTCTTCAAGCAAAACCATGATACATGCATTATACCCAATATCGCGCTAATTGTGTCAATAGCTATACAGTAGAAATGGCATCTTTTTTCAGGGTGTTTACACGGCGATCCGTGCGAGCACCTCCGGATGCGCTTTGTGCTGTTCAAGAGCAAGACCATCCAACAGCCACTGCAGTTGGCGGCGCGATACCGCCATTGCCGAATGGTCTGAATTTTGCTTGGGCCACTTGAACTGCCCGCTATCCAGACGGCGATAGTAGAGCCAGAAGCCATTGTGATCCCAGTACAGGATCTTAAGCTTATTGCGATTGTGGTTGCAGAATACGAAGATGCTGTTGCTGAAGACATCCAGATCGAAGCTGTACTTTACTATGGCGGCAAGACCGTCTATCGATTTACGCAGATCAGTGGCGCCGCAGGCAAGGTAGACGGTAGATCCGCCGCTAAGGGTTAACATTGCAGCACCCTCAGCGCCTCGACGACGGCGCGCAGGAGTCCAGGATTGAAGTCTGTGCCAACCTCAATCTCAGCACCGGAAACCCTTATGGTGAGCGAAGCACGAGGGCAAGGTGAAGCGGAACTTGAAGGCTCTATGCACAGCCAGGCGGTTGGCGCAGCGCCGGACAACGTGAGCTCGCCGGCGGGGATCGTGGCATCGGAGGCCGCAAGCCGCAGCTTCCAATAGTAATAGGACTTGATATGTATCGAGTTCCGGCGACAATACTCGACGGCGGTCAAGCCGCTGCGCCGACACTCAGCCAGGCGCTCACTCCACAGATCAGCTTTCGATGCGTTCTTCATTCCAGGCACCTCCAAATTGAGATGCCATCATTATAATAAAGTGAAAAAAACAGTGGAAGGCGGCGCTGGTTTGACGCTTAC
>CAIXIX010000008.1 GCA_903919615.1 uncultured Chthonomonas sp. | reverse complement strand
ATCATCACATCAAGTATGATTAGATCTGGCTTAAGACTTCGTGCGAGCAAAACCGCTGTTTCGCCATTATCAGCTTCGCCAATAACCGTGTGGCCGAGACTTTCCAACATTGTCTTGAGGTCGAGCCTCAGAACAGCATCGTCGTCGGCAATCAGTATCTGTCCCTGATGCATGCGATACATACTCTTTCGGTCGCCACGACATTGCGGCGCGTTGCTCGCTCGGGCTAGCAACCTTTGCTAGTCCAATCAAGTAGCGAAATTATAGCCTATTGAATACCCTGTGTCAATCCTAATTGAACGTTAGTTATGCAATTAGGGCGATTCATTGCGAAAAATGAGCAGTTCCGCACGCAGTTGCGTATTCCTGAGATGGCCACCGGTGAGCAAACTTGATATCGAGCGCCTATGCTATACTTTCGGTAGAGGCGGTTGCTTATGAAACGCATGTTGAACCGATATCTGCTGCGCGAAATGTTTGTGCCCTTTTTGGTTGGCCAGGCCGCCATTGTTCTAATGCTACTAGGTTCCGTTCTGTACAATAACGCGGATGTTCTGCTTGCAAACCAGATCCCGGTTGCGTTCATCGTGCGCATCGTGCTGTATTTCATCCCGTTTCTGTTGCATATGACGATGCCGGTAGCGATGGCAGTGGCCGCATCTCTCGCTGTGAGCAAACTCACGGCAGATTCTGAAATAACTGTGATGCGGGCATCAGGGATCAGTCTGATGCGCATTTTTAAGCCGATATTCGTTGTTGGGCTTGTTATGAGCGTGGGGGACTTCTTCTTTGGTGAATATGTTGTTCCTGCTGCCGTAGAACGCTTCCAGGCCGTTCTGGATGAGATCCCGACACATCTCCCCACTATTCAGCCTCAATCTGGACAGTGGATTACCGCGAGCGACCAATCGTATACGATCTTTGTTCGGAACATGACCAAGAAAAATGGATACATTGAGCTTCGTGGGATTAAAGTGACCTCCAGCCCTGCTGCAGTGTTCAATCATGAGGCTCAGGATATTGTCGTTTCGGCAGAGTTGGGCCGATACGCGAACGGCCTTTGGACCTTCTACAAACCTTCCGTATTTGTCGCGCAGGAAAAGGGGTACGTGCAAGAACCGCCAACAAATGGAAGTGTGATGACTCTTGCGGTATCTGTCGATCCGCAGGTATTTCAGCATGGATTTCAGCTGCAGTTGCCAATGTACAAAATGGACGGATCCGGCACGAAGTCATTTGTACAGCTGCGTGAGTATCTGAAACGCAACGAGGTTGAAAAGATCCGTGATGTCTCTGTGCAGTTAGACTACTGGTTTAAGCTTTCCATTCCGTTCTCGTGTTTATCGATGGCAATCTGCTGCCCACCGCTGGCTCTCCGGTTTGCAAAGGGTGGTGGTTTTATGGGAACGCTGCTATCGATTTGTCTCGTATTCGTCTACTGGAATACGATGCTGCTAATGCGCATTCTTGGCACCCCAAATGGCAGCTCGCAAGCGGCTTTGTTACCGCCAGTGGCGGCCGCCTGGGGACAAAACGTTATTTTTATTGTGCTGGGCCTTATAGTGCTTCGCCGCTCCGAGTAGCGTTAGGGTATTCGCTTGCCTGGTTCTGGACCTATCGATCCTCTCTTCACCGACTGCGCATCTGTTACGTCGATCAATAAATTTGTATACAGTGGTGCGAACCGCTAGTATGTCCCCTTGCCCCATGTTCCCCGAAACGGGTGCATTTCGCCCCCTGTAACGTAATTTGCGCGCATCCCTCAATTCATCGTACTGCATGAGCCGTTATGGAACAAGCGAATTGTAAATGGCGACATATAGGCGTAGCTCGCACATCTACTGTCAGTCTTGCGAGCAGAACCAGATTTAGCCTCAGGGGGGCCAACAAAATGCAAAAGGAAGTCGGTTTGCAACAAACGGTCTTTGAGGTTCCACATTCTATCGTTCAAAGCATTCCAAAATTACAACATCCCTTGAACCCGTCGGTTCACGCTTTATTTGAAGACGTTGTTCGACGCAGTCCAGATGCATTGGCATTGAGGCTGGGCTCTATGTCCGTCAAATACTCCGAACTCAACGAGATGGCGAATAGAGTCGCACAGTTACTCATGGCAGAAGGGATTGGTCGCGGTTCTATTGTCGGTATTTGTTTTTATCGGTCAATCGAAATGATCGCAGCCATGCTTGGAATTCTAAAGGCTGGCGCTGCCTATGCGCCGTTTGATCCCGATTATCCAATTGACCGAATTGCGTTCATGCTTGAAGATTCGGGTGTTCGGCTCATGCTAAGCCACAGCGCTGCGGAGCACAACACTTCGAACTATGGCATCGCATACCTGAATATTGACACGTTAGTTGAACTGAGGGACTACCCAAGTTCTAATTTAAATCTAACTTCAGCCGCTGACGACCTTGCTTATGTGATGTATACATCGGGTTCGACTGGCCAACCTAAGGGAGCCTGCATCCCGCATCGAGGCATAGTTCGTCTGGTAATTGACACAAACTATATTCTGATTGACAGGCACGATGTCTTCTTGCAATTCGCATCAATCTCATTTGACGCATCGACGTTCGAGATCTGGGGCGCCTTGCTAAACGGATCAACGCTAACAATAATGCCGCCGGGCATTCCGACACTTTCAGAACTCGGCGAGCAAATACAAAAGTGTCACGTCACGGTTCTCTGGCTAACATCGCCATTATTCCAACTGATGGTTAATGAGGAGCCCGAATCATTAAAAGGGCTGCGCTGCCTCCTTACCGGTGGTGATGTTGTGCCGGGAGCATCTGCGCGGAGGTTCCTGCAATTGGCTGATGGGTGCACCCTCATTAACGGCTACGGTCCAACCGAAGCAACCACGTTTGCATGCTGCCATGTAATGACGAAGTGGGATGACATACCGGACACGCTGCCAATAGGGAAGCCAATTTCAAAAACTCAAATCTACATACTGGACGCTCATGGAGCAAGTTTGCCTGATGGTTCAACAGGCGAGCTATACATCGGCGGCGATGGACTGGCAATCGGCTATTTTAATCGTCCCGAGCTCACAAAGGCAATGTTCTGCTACCCCCTTGTCGACGCGCCAGACGTGAGATTGTACAAAACTGGTGACACTGCACTTATGAGGCCCGACGGCATCATCGAGTTTCTGGGTCGGGGCGACGATCAGGTGAAGATCCGTGGATACAGAGTTGAGCTGCGTGAAATCGAGAATGTCCTTCGAAAAAGTGTTCACGTTCATCAGGCCATTGTCGTATTGTCGCCCGGCGGCAGTCTTGAGAGACAGATTATTGCCTGCGTCGTAACAGACAAATCGGCTTCAGTTACCGAACGGATACTCAGAGATCAACTGGCCTCGCAATTGCCAGCACACTGTATGCCAAATGTCTTTTACTTTGTTGACTCGCTGCCGCTTACGCCAAATGGTAAAGTCGACAAGGAGTTGCTTATTCATGATGCACTCAAATGCCGTTCTCAAATAGATGCTTGCGGCGTTCCGGTAACGGAACTCGAGTGGGTACTAAGTGACATATGGAAAAATCTCTTTGGCCTGGACAAAGTGGGCAAGGATGATAATTTCTTTCAGCTAGGTGGAGATTCCCTGAAGGCCATTCGATTGCTGGCCCAGATTAACAACAGGCTGCATATTAAGGCGCCAATGGCGCTGATTATGGAAGCTCCGACGGTTACGAGGCTTGCGTTTGAATTGGCACGTTTGAGAGAGCGAAAAGAGCTTCCATCACTTACAGCACTGACGGAAGGAAACAAAGGAATTCCGCTGTTCTGCTTCTACCGTTTGGACGGTCTGTCGATCGGGTATCAGGATTTAGCCAATGCCCTCGGCCCAGACAGACCTGTTTATGGCCTCACTGATCCTGCGTGGAGCACGCATTCTGCACGCACCGAAATCACCCTTGAACAGATTGCATCGGAATGTGCTCATGAAATTCGAACGCTGAGCGGAAACGGTCCTTACATGTTGGCGGGTTCGTCATTTGGAGGTGTGCTGGCATACGAAGTGGCGCAACAGCTAATCGCATCCGGAGGTGCCGTCGATCTCTTAATTCTGCTTGATGCATTTGCGCCAGCAGCGCTACGTTCGCGAAAGCCAAAATCTAAAATCAGCAAATTAGTTACCCACGTCAGGTCAATGAAGCAAATGTCCGTTCAAGAACTTAAGGTTTTTCTTCTTGCAAAATTCTTCAGCCGGTACAAGAAGGCAAAAGTGAATAGAGGTACCGATGGTTTGGAATTTGAATCAATGGATGGGTTGCTGGATGCCATTCAACTTACTAATATTAAGGCGCTCTGGAGCTACAATCCGGTAGCCTGCCCATGCCGAAAGGTCGTAATCAGATCTAAGGAGCGCAACCCGTTTCGTGAGGATTCGGATCCGAAACTCTGGTGGGGAGACCTGATTGATTCTTCAGAGATCGAAGAGGCAGCCGGCGATCATGTATCGATACTGCATTCACAATTTGTAGCAGGCACGGCTAAGCTGATTCAGAAACATATCTGCAGCGGAGCGATGGTGAATTAACGCGCGACACGCGACTGCCGGAAGCACGCTATCCGGCAGGTGCGAGCAATGGGGAGCCTTGCGGCACGCCGAGCGGAAGATGCTCATACTGAGTGGTGCGCCGAATGGGACGATACCCGGCCTCACTTATGAGCCGTTCTATCTCTTCGATGGGCATCGTGAAGGCACAGCCGGCCGATGAGACGACGTTCTCCTCCATCATCGTGCTGCCGAAATCGTCCAGACCGTACCGCAGCGCAATTTGTGCGACCTTGGGGCCCTGAGTAACCCAGCTAGCCTGCATATGCGGAATGTTGTCGAGCACCAATCGGGACACGGCGACTGTTCGAAGGTAGTCGAAGGCGGAGGCGCGCTCATAGTCGAGTTCAGTTCCGTCCGGCTGGAACGACCAGGGAATAAAGGCTGTGAACCCACCGGTCTCGTCTTGAAGCTCTCTGGAACGGATCAGGTGCTCCATACGGTCTTCGAGTGTGTCGGCAGAGCCGTACATCATTGTAACCGTGGTCTTAAGGCCCGCCTTATGGGCTTCCCGCATACAATCTAACCACTCGTCTGCGGTATCCTTGTACGGAGAGATTGTCTGCCGAACTCTATCGGTCAGTATCTCCGCGCCGCCACCGGGAACGCTATCCAGGCCCGCGCGCCGCAGTCGTGCAAACATCTCAGCCTGCGTGAGTTTTGATATTTTAGCGATATAGATCAACTCTGCCGGTGAGAACGCGTGCAGAATGATTCCATAGCTGCCAAATCGCTCTTTAATACTGTGTAGTAAATCCTCGTACCACTCGATCTTCAGCTTAGGATTCAGGCCCCCCTGCATCAATATCTCGATGCCGCCAACATCCACCATCTGCTGGATTTTATCGAATATGATCTCCTTCGAGAGCGTGTAGCCGTCGTCATGACCGGGAACGCGATAGAATGCGCAGAATTTGCACCGGACCCAGCAAACGTTTGTGTAGTTAATATTACGACCGACAATGTAGGTAACGTAGTCGCGCGTGTGCGCATGGAGTCGTTCTCGAACTGTATTGGCAAGAAAGGCAAGTTCCGGAAGATTGTGATGCTGATACAACCGCATGCCGTCTTCCGCGGTTAGGCGAACGCCAGACATAACCTTATCGGCGATATCATCGATGTTGCTGCTGGTCCGGGGTACCGATTCAAGTGTTGCCATCTATACAGTCCTGTTGTTAATCTAGCTAAGATGAAGCGATCTTGCGGCGATGTCTTTGCGGTAATGCATGCCATCAAAGTGGATTTGATCCATGCCGAGATATGCGTTCCCTGCTGCGGTCAGCAGATCTTCACCAACTCCGGTTACGGTGAGCACACGGCCCCCACTTGTGACAACGTTTCGAACTTCCGTCGGATCGCTGGATTCTCTGAACGTCGTGCCGCTATGAAACACGATACAGTCCTCGCGTTCTTCAAGCGCGGGCAGACCATGTATCTCACGGCCGAGCAGATGGCTTGTATCCTTACCGGGATCAAATGCATCCGGGTAACCTTCTGAAGCAGCAACTACGCACACCGCACTGCCGGGGCGCCACCGCACTTCAGCCTGGTCGAGCGTGCCCTCTACGACACCAACGAGCAGAGGAACGATATCGCTTTCAAGCATTGGAAGAATTGCCTGCGTCTCTGGATCTCCCAGGCGACAGTTGAATTCAATGCACTGTGGTCCCTGCTCGGTGAGCATTATTCCGGCGTAAATAAATCCTCGATATGGTATGCCTAGATCGCGGATTGCGAGAACAGCCGGACGGATAATTTTCTCGACGGCGAGGTCAACCGTATCGTGAGCGAGTATCGGAACGGGGCAATACGCGCCCATGCCGCCTGTGTTCGGACCCTGATCTCCATCATACGCACGTTTGTGATCTTGACTGGGAAGCAGAGGAACGATTACATTCCCGTCTGTAATTGCCATAATGGAAGCCTCTTCACCTACAAGGCACTCCTCAATTACAACCTGATCACCCGCCGATCCAAACACGCGACTCTGCATCAGGCGTTCGATTGCTCTGTTCGCGTCGGCCTCTCCATTGGCAATGATTACTCCCTTGCCCGCGGCCAGTCCATCTGCCTTTATTACGAGTCGCGTTCCCTGTTCTACGGCAGAGTAGTAGTTACGAATACAATTAAACGCCTCATGGGCAGAGGTGCACACCCAGAAATCGGCAGTTGGTATTCCCGCAGACTCCATCAGAGTCTTCGCAAATACTTTGCTTCCTTCCAATTTGGCGGGATCCTTAGAGGGGCCAAATATCGGAAGCCCTTGCGCTTCGAACCGATCCACAACACCTGCGATTAGTGGTGCTTCCGGCCCGACGACCGTTAGATCGATGCGATTTGTTTTCACAAAATCGATGAGGCCATCAATATCCGTCGCCTTTATCGGGACGCATTCCGCAACGCGAGCGATTCCGGCATTGCCGGGTGCGCAGAACACCTTGTTCACGAGTGGACTTTGACTAATCTTCCACGCTAAGGCGTGCTCGCGGCCGCCGCCTCCAATAACCAGTACGCGCATCTGTTAAGCTCCTGATACCGTCCGACGGCTGTGCTAGTATCCTGACTGCAGCGGCCGCCACATCACGTATGACGCGTGTTAGACACGTTTTCGTGCAGCTATTCGCTGTCCGGCGGTTCATCATCCCTACGAGTATCCATATTGACGAAAAGTGTGTAGGAGGATAGGAAGCCCACATTGGCCGTTCCTGTCGGTCCATTTCGCTGCTTAGCGATAATCAGCTCTGTTGGATCTGGTTTTTCGCCGCGCCGTTCAGCGCTCTGCAGATCTTGTTCCGCAGATATCGCATCTTTGTTTTTATAGTAGGAGTCACGGTAAATAAACATGACCAGATCGGCTTCCGCTTCGATCGCTCCAGATTCGCGCAAGTCCGAAAGCATTGGCCGCTTGTTTGGACGCGATTCAACCGCTCTGGACAGCTGCGAGAGGGCCATCACCGGTACCTTGAGCTCCCGGGCCATGGTCTTGCAGGCTCGAGCGATCTCAGAAAGCTCTTGATTGCGATTCTCGGTTTTCTTGTGCGAGCGCATTAGCTGGAGATAGTCTATCATAATCACGCCCAGGCCGTGCTCTGCCTTAAGGCGTCTGCACTTCGCTCGCATCTCCATCGCAGAGATATCCGGCGTGTCATCGATAAAAATAGGCGCCTCTGCTAATCGACTCACTCCCTGACCAACACGACGCCAGTCGTCCGCCTGTAGATATCCGGTTCTGAGACGATTTGCATCTACTCGTGCCTCGGAGCATATCATACGGGTTACGAGCTGTTCTTTGGACATTTCCAGGCTGAACAGCGCTGCTGGCAGCTTTTCCTTTATGGCGATGTGCTGCGCGAGTTGGACGGCCAGTGTCGTCTTTCCCATACTCGGCCTTGCTGCTACGATGATCAGGTCAGAGGGCTGCAATCCGCCCGTCATGTAGTTCAGGTCATCAAAGGGGGTTAGCCTGCCGGTAGAGCCGCTCTTGCTTTCAAATCTATGCTCTATGCGGTCCAACTCTTCATCGAGCAGCGGGCGCAAAGGGTAGAAATAGTTGCCCAGACGGCGCTGACCAACTTCGAACACAATCCGCTCGGCGCGATCTACAACCTCATCTATGGTCTCAAAATCGGAATGAGCGAGACCTTGAATCTGGCTTCCTGCCTCGAGCAGCTTACGAAGAATTGCTTTTTCTTCAACCAGCTTTGCATAAAACTCGATGTTTGCCGAAGTTGATGGCGCTTCCATAAGGATGACCAGATACATCTGGCCACCGACCGAATCAAAGATGTCACGAGATCTTAGCTCTTCAGTGAGCGTAATGGCGTCCACAGGCTCATCGCGCGCAGCGAGAGTAAGGATCGCGTCAAAAATGTGTCGATGTGCGTCGCGGTAGAAGTCTTCTGGTTTTAAAATCTCCGCAGCGCGTTCAACTGCGGATCTATCCAGAAGCATTGATCCAAGCACTGCCTGCTCGGCTTCGAGGTTTTGAGGTGGAACACGGTCGAAGGAAGCAAATCCATCCTGAGACAATTAGGCCTCCTCCTCTGCTGCCAGGTCGCTGGCAACCCAAAATTGAAACAGGACCCTTGGATACTTGCTCTCCTCAGCGATGCTCACGTTAAGTGAACCGCTTTGCCGACGGGAGAAAGTGCCCTTCAGGTCCTGTCAATATACCGCTAGAGGTTATGCTGGCACAATCTGCTTGCCAGTCCTAACCCTCTGCATCCGGAACATCCCCCCACTGGGAGCGTTCTGAACGCGACGAACGATTCTCTTCGCGTGCTGCGCGCGCTACTGCACGAGCTTCGGCAGCCTCTGCCGCTGCGGCCTCTGCCTCAGCTGCCTTGATCGCGTCTCGAACAGCCTTCTCTTCGGCAAGGACTCTTGCTCGCTCGCGGCCGTCGATCTGCTCCTGGGTTACCACCTCTAAATCGAATGCCACAGTGACGTCTGTATGAAGTCGCGCGGTAAGATTGTAGGTTCCGGTAACTTTGATAGGGTCAACGACGCTGATCCTGCGCTTGTCGACATCGATACCCAACTGAGCCTTGATGAGGTCAGCGACATCGGCTTCTGTAACAGCGCCGAACAAACGAGTCGACTTTGCGGAGGCCTTTGCGATCACCTGGAAATGCTGGCCGTTCAGCTTCTCGGCATTTGCCTGAGCCGTGGACACAAGAGCCGTGCTCTTCGCTAAGTCGCGAGCAAGCCTGTCCTCATGCTGCTTCATAGCTGCGCCCTTGGCCAGCACAGCAAGCTGTCGCGGGAACAGATAGTTGCGCGCATACCCGTTGGCAACCATGACGATTTCGCCGTCTTTGCCAACCTTCGGAATATCGCGCGTAAGAATCACTTTCATCCTAATTCGTCTCCTCAAATGAGGGTTAAACTCTTAAGAGCCACCCGCTGAGCGCATCCCAGTCCCGGGAGCACGCCGCCTGGCAATCTCTTCCGTGTGGGAACTATTGGTTCAATTGGACCCCAACCATGGGGATTGGAGTTCGCAAAAGATTATCGGAACCTATCCAGAAAGAAGCGTTCTTATTTACCCTAAAAAGACCCCGTACGTCAAGGCGAAGTCTCTCGGTATCCCATAGATCAGCACGAAAAGATGGTCCGCCATGCGGAGTATAATCGAAGCCGACTCCAAGTTTGGAGGCATAGAGTCCGTACCGAAGGTCGGTAACGTCGGAGAAGCGGCTGCCTCCCTGAAGATTCAGTCGTGTATTCTGGCCGAGATCGTACAGGCCGAAATCGAGCAGACTGCGTTTTCCGAGTGACGCCGTTGCATCCAGATCGACTCGCATCCGAGTCGGATTAAGCTGTTCAGAAACGTTGGCTGTTAGACTCACGCTTGGGATTTTCGGGAATCGCGCCTTGCCATCTGGACTTGATACGGCTCCAAGTATCTTGTCGACGCGTTCGATTGCCTGTTGTCCACGCTCAGTAGCGCTTTTCAAATTCGAAACAGAATGCTTGAGGTCGGCCTGGAGATCTGGGTCACCAGTAAGAGCGTGAATATCTGAAGCGATCTGATTGAATCTCGCGAGCGTTGCTCGAGCCAGCTCTGCGGTCTCCTGAAGAGACTGCTGAAGGTGAGGATCTGTAACCTGCTCGGTGAGCTTCTGGACGACAGTGTCCGTATCCTGAATCGTGCTGTCAACGTGGTCGAGCAGAGAGTTGATCTTTGTACCAAAATCCTTGAGATTGCCCTTGCTGCTCCCGACAAGGTCGTCCATATCTCGGCGGAGTTGAGTAGACATCATGTGCGCATCATCGGTGGTCGCTTTAATGTTCTCGAGCGAACCGATCAAACTCGTTTTGATACGTGGGTCTGAAATGACGCTGTTCGTCGATGAGGCAATCCTGTTAGCAGTAGACATCAATTTCTCAGTCTGGCTTAGAACAACATCGATCTTTTTGTACGCTTCGTCAAATCTTTCAGTGATCGTTCCAAATGTGCCATTGAGAGTCGTCAGGCTGTTCGCAAGCTCCGGGCTCAAGTTTGCCAGGGGGCTGCCTGGCGCCGGTAAGCTCGATCCGACGGCATGATCATCTTGTGGCAGAAATCCTGTTTGCAGTTTCGCCGTATCGTCGGTACGTGGCGCCGGAACGATCTGAACCTGCGCTGCGCTAATTAGAATGCCGGACGTAATTTTGAAACGGTAACTGGTTGGTATGCGGTAACGCCGTTTGATTGCAAGCCAGACTATCGGCTGATTGTTTGAGTCGAGATCGACAGAAAGAACTTCGCCTACGGCAACACCCTGCATCCTGACAACGCTCTGTGCACCGAGGCCCTGGGTGTCCGAAACGATCAGGCGAACTTTATAGGCGTCACCGGTGCTGTGAGACAGCGCTTGATACAGGTAGATGCCGAGGCCAAGGGCAAGCAATACAACCGCGCCAACTTTTGCTGTCGATTTCATTCTCATTCGGCTTACCCCATGTGCGCGATCAATGTGCGGCGCCTGGCAGTTCGGAGGCGATGAATCGTTGCACCATGTCAACCTTACTAAGTCGCGCTTCTTCAGGCGTTCCATAGAACACAACGCGGCCCTGGTCTAACATCGCAATGCGATCCGAAATTCGAAAAATTGACGCCAGGTCGTGAGATACCACAACGGAAGTAACCTGGTTCCTGTCTCGCGTTGTGATGATCAAATCGTCGATGGTTCTGGCAGTTATTGGGTCCAGACCGCTTGTTGGTTCGTCGTAGAACACGAACTCAGGTTTCATGGCAAGCGCGCGGGCCAATCCGATTCGCTTCTGCTGACCGCCAGAGAGCTGGGAAGGCATGCGCTCTTCCATCCCGGGCAGCTCCACCTCTGCCAGCAGTTCGCTTACCATCTGATCCAACTGGGCGCGGCCCGGCCGCGCTCCAGAGCTGACTTTGTGCCGCGTGACGCCGAATACGATGTTGTCATATACGTTTAACGAGTCGAAGAGTGCAGCATATTGAAACACGAGGCCGGTCTTCAGCCGCACCTTATCCAGCTCACGTTCGCTGAGCCCAACAATATCTACACCGTCAATCAATATACTTCCCGACGTGGCGGCTCTCAGGCCCGTTAGCATCTTGAGAAGCGATGTCTTCCCACTGCCAGATTGCCCCATGATCGAGACGATTTCGCCGGCATTTATCTCAAGATTGATGTGATCCAGTATCCGTTTGCCAGGTACTTCGTAAATAAGATCTTTGACTTGGATGGCGCTCATTTGTGTTGCCCGGGAAAGTGTTCAAACAGGTTAATGCCCACCTACTCCGGTAAGCAATCGAGCGATTATCACGTCTGCAATGAAGATCAGTACAACGCACATTACCACAGACCGCGTCGTGGCTTTTCCAACGCCCGTCGCGCCGCCTTCGGTCGATAGGCCCTGCATACAGGCTGAAAGCCCGATGAGAAAACCAAATACACAAGCCTTCACAAGGCCGTTGCGGACATCGGAAACATGGCACATGGTGCGCACCGATTCCCAATAAACGCTGGGCGTTACACCGTTCATTCGAGAGGTGAACATGCTGCCAATAAGACCGCACACGTCCGATATGATCGCAAGAAGCGGCATCATAATAAGCGCGGCGAGTACGCGCGGAGCTACG
Organism: uncultured Chthonomonas sp.; assembly: GCA_903919615.1. Taxonomy (GTDB): domain Bacteria; phylum Armatimonadota; class Chthonomonadetes; order Chthonomonadales; family Chthonomonadaceae; genus CAIXIX01. The sequence goes on along the minus strand of CAIXIX010000008.1, from coordinate 12,573 downwards.
AGATAGCGAAGCGGAGAGACGGCCATCGCCCTAAGCGCATCCACCTGCTCCGTTACCACCATGGATCCAATTTCGGCGGCAATTGCGGCGCCAGATCTTGCTGCAAGGGCAACGCCGCCCAATACGGGACCAAGTTCGTTGAAAAACGTATACGCAATGCCACCGCCAACAAACTGAGCAAATCCAAACTGCATGGCCTGGCGCGCTGCATAGAGGGCGAAAACCGCGCCTGTCGATGTCGTAACGATCAGAACAACAAACATGGAGTCTGCACCTATTGCAGACATCTGCGCCAACAGATCGCGAGGCGATATGCCGCCTTGCAGCACGGTGATAAGGGTGTTCCATGCAAGAATGGCCGAATCGCCAACAGCCTCAAGTATTCCGCTAAGAGCCTCAAAGAAGCCCACGCCAGAATCGCTCGTGGAATGATCTTTGACTGCTGCTGGAATATCGTGTGGGGATTCACTCTGCATGGCGTCAGTATATCCAGACCGCATCGTGAATGTCAATTAACAAGCTGTTCCTGCGGAGCCACTTATTAATTGGCGGCATAGAGCCGGGGCAAATCTAGCAGCAGATGGGCCAGATGCCGTGTACCCAGCAGATAATCGCTTATGCGGATGTTCTCATCAGGAGCGTGCTGTCGTGTGCCAGGATACTCTACCCCAGGGCTTGTGATCGGCATGCCCAGAAAGCCGCTGAACCACCACATGGGACCGGAGCCGCCGACGATTGGCACGATATCGGCCCGCGTGCCATATACCATTTCTGCCGTCTCCGCAGCAAGCTGTACCAGCGGGTGATCAGGATCGACACGTGCAGGTTTCTGGCTACTCAGGCACTTAATCTCGATGTCTGAAAAACCACTCGAATCTAGATGTGCGCGCAGCGCTTTGTGAACCTCGTCTGGATCCTGATCTGGCACAAGCCGGAAGTCGATCTTTGCAGTTGCCTTGCAGGGCAGAACCGTCTTCGCGCCTGCGCCCTGCCAGCCACTTTCGAGACCGCAAATAGTGAGAGTTGGCTCGAAAACTGCCCTTCGCTTGAACTCCAGCCCCGTGGTTCTGGCTCCGCCCAGAGCGCCATCCGGCGCGAGCCCAAACTGTTGCCTCAAGAATGCCTCAGAACCTGGCAGCGCATCCAACAGCTCAAGATCGCGCAGCGAAGCGAGCTTGGCAGGAGCATAGTGCCCTGGGATCAGTATCTGTTCGGAGCTGTTCTTTAAGGTTCCAAGTGCCCATACCAGTCTCCACGCCGCATTAGGCAATACGGAGCCGCCTACTCCGGAATGGGCATCCATTGTCGACGTGGTGCAGCTCAGCTCAAAGTAGGCGATGCCGCGCATGCCACAATAAAGAACCGGCTTTCCGTCGTCGTCTACATTGCCCTCTTCCCAAATGCACGCGTCAGCACGCAGGAGGTCGGCATTCTTCTCGATAAACGCGCCGAGGTGCGGGCTGCCGACTTCCTCTTCGCCCTCAGCCAGAAACTTCACGTGAAATGGCAGCGATCCTCCGCAAGCCTGCCTCACTGCAATAAGCGAGAGGAGCCGGGACGTAATGTGGCCTTTGTCATCTCCAACACCTCGCGCGAACGCCTTGCCATCTCTAAAAGTCAACGTGAACGGTTCGCTGGTCCAAAGGTGCAATGGCTCCGCTGGTTGAACATCGTAATGGTTATAGAAGAGAACAGTTGGTGCGTCTTCAATGGAGGATCGCAGCGTGCCAAAAACCGCAGGAGGGCCGTCCGGCACATCCAGTAAGTCAGCTTCAAGTCCCGCAGCGCGCATCAGCTCAGCGACCAGTTCTGCGCAGGGTTCAAGCGACTCACCCTTAGCAGAAACGCCAGGTATCGCACAGAGGCGAGCAAGGTCGCTCATGGACGCGTCGAAACCTCGCTCGACCACTGCCTGAATGATTTCGTGTTTATTTGTTGTCATATTTTAATGAGGTGAGAGCGCGACTGCTCGTGAGCTTTTTCGGTTCAGGATACGCCTATCAGGCGATACGCGTACGCCTGCCCTCAAAAATCGCAACCGTCTCAGGATTAAATAGGACCCACAACCCGTAGATGCCAAGGACAGTTGTCAGGCCGAGAGTGGCGAAGTTTATCAGCATGAGTACCGATAATACGATACCGGCAATTCGTGCCCACGGCGCCTCTTTCAGGAGATAGTAGCCGACAATAAAGCCCGGCAGCCCTACAACCAGCAAAATACCGGCGATAAACGTGCCTATCGATGCAAGAATGGCGGCAACACCTACGCCGGCGCTAACCGCGGATACGGCGCCAGCAGCGCTAAAGAACAAGAAAAACGCTATCGCACCCACAATATAAAGAACGTGAGTGGCAATGTAGACCCAGCCCAATACCTGGATGTGAGTTCGCATCGACGTTACCCTTGCCTCCTGAAACTAAAATGCTGGCGCTAGATTGTGGCTCCCGAAACCTGCCATCATCGACACTACGATGAATGTCGGCAACAGGCTTCGTGATTCAATTAAGTGTGAGGAATTCTACAAGAGAGGGGTGAAGGAGCCGACCAGAATCGAACTGGTGGATCGCGGATTTGCAGTCCGCTCCCTTAGCCACTTGGGTACGGCTCCATAAACTGGCACATTCCGCCTACGTGGTACATGGCTTTTGCACTACGTATCGTCATAAAGCGGGAGACGAGGCTCGAACTCGCAACATCTTGCTTGGGAAGCAAGCACTCTGCCATTGAGTTACTCCCGCGAGCCACCACATTATAGACTTGACGGGCCCATTTGTCAAGAAAATTGAGCACAACACGGCCGATAAAGACATCCGGCGAGTTGCAGGATTGCCGGCATCGTACCACGAATAGACGAGCCACGATGATACAATCACAGATCCAGGTAGAGAACCTGCGCAAAGTCTACCGAGTTCACGAGCGCGAGGCAGGGACAAAGGCGACGCTTACAAGCCTCTTTAAGCGCAAATACAAAGAGGTTCCGGCGGTCGCAAACGTCTCGTTTTCGATTGCTCCGGGCGAGGTCGTTGGCTTCCTGGGTCCTAACGGAGCAGGCAAGACGACGACGCTTAAGATGCTCGCCGGGCTGCTGCACCCTACAGCAGGCACTGCCGAGGTGCTCGGATGTACTCCCTGGCAGCGGGATCCGCAGTTTCTTAGAAGCATTAGTCTTGTGATGGGAAATAGAAACCAGTTAATGTGGGATATTCCCGCGATGGACTCGTTTCTGGTAAACCAGGCGATTTATGATATTCCCACCGCTCAATTCAAGGAGACCCTCGACGAACTTATCTCCCTGCTCGATCTGGAGCCGTTGCTCAAGAAACCGGTCAGGGGCCTGTCGCTGGGAGAGAGGATGAAGTGCGAGCTTGCAGCCGCACTGCTGCATCGGCCGAAGGTGCTCTTTTTGGATGAGCCAACAATCGGTGTGGATGTGACGATGCAGGGCCGAATACGTCAGTTTGTCGCAGAGCAGAACAGACGCCATGGCGCTACTGTTCTCCTAACAAGCCACTACATGGCGGACGTTACGGCTCTCTGTAAAAGAATTATTGTTGTCCATCACGGCCAGATACTCTACGACGGCCAGCTGAGCTCCCTGGCCGACCGCATCGCGCCATACAAGCGGGTGATGCTAGATATGGAGACGCCAGAGGCTGCGCTGGCAGCGGAGGCCTATGGCGATGTCATCGAACGGCAGGATGCAAAGATCACTCTGCGGCTGAAGCGTTCCGAAACTTCAGAGGTTGTGTCGCGGCTTCTGGCTGATCTGCCGGTTCAGGATATGACAGTCGAAGATCCGCCCATAGAGGATGTGATCGAGCTGGTGTTTCAACAGGCGTCGGTGGCGTAGATGGTTCCGTACTGAGCAGCGCAGGAGGTGCTTTGAGTTACTGGCTTAGGGTCTATCGCGCCAATTTCAAAACCGCGGTTGCGCAGATGCTGCAGTACCGGTTTGGCATTCTTATCTGGGCTGTTTGGGGCTTCATTGGTCCGCTTATCTCCCTCGCAGTCTGGTCCGCAGCGATTGCAGCCCGCGGCGGTAATATCCAAAACGGGGCAGGGCAAGCCTATTCTAGGGCCGATTTTGCCGCATACTTCCTCGTGTTTATGATTGTGGGACATCTCACTATGAGCTGGGATGCCTTTGAGTTCGCCTTTCGAGTTCGAGACGGCAACCTCTCACCGAAGCTGCTTCGCCCGCTGAACCCGATTCACGGCGACATCACCTTTAATCTCGCCTTCAAGCTCTGCACCTCGGCAATGATCCTGCCCGCATGGGTCCTGCTGTTTGTGGTGCTCAAACCAACGCCGCCACACTCGTTGGGAAGCTTTCTTCTCGGCATACCTGCAGTAATCCTCGCCGGGATCCTGAGATACATTTTACAATACAGCCTGGCGATCATCGCTTTCTGGACGACTCGCGTGGAGGCCATCAATCAGCTCTACTTTACACTCGACGGTTTTCTTGCTGGCAGGATTGCGCCACTTGCGCTGTTGCCAGGTTGGATGGGCCTCGCTGCACTGTACTCTCCGTTTCGCAGCATGGGCTCCTTTCCGGTTGAACTGCTGCTTGGCAGAGTGCCGGCAAGTCAGATATTGCCCGGCTTCCTATTCCAGATCGTGTGGCTTGGCGCAGCGATCGCCCTCTTCCGAGTGATGTGGAAGGCTGGGATCAGGCAGTACTCTGCAGTAGGAGCCTAGCCCAGAGCAATGGGGATTAATTGATGCGATATTTCAGATTGATGACGGTCTTCTTTCGAACCAGCTTACAGACCGATATGGAGTACCGTGCAGATTTCTTCACCCGGATTCTGGCAAGCCTGCTCGGGCTCCTGGCTACGTTGGGCGGCCTGACCGTTGTGTTTCAGTACACGAGCAATGTCCATGGCTGGAAACTCGCGGACATGGTCGTTTTACTGTCAGTCTACTACCTTATGGATGGCATCATCGAGATGTTTATTGGGCCCAATATGCGCCAGATCATGGAGCAGGTGAGGCAGGGAACCCTGGATTTTGTGCTTCTAAAGCCGATTAGCGCTCAGTTTCTGGCAACCTCACGGCAGATAAACATCTGGCGGATGGCGAATGTACTTATCGGCGCAGGGCTGTCCGTATACTCCGTAAGCAGACTTTCATTGTCGATAGGGCTGGGGCAGGCAGGCGCTTTTGCGATTACTCTTGCATCTGCCGTAGGAATTGTTTACTCGTTCTGGCTATTTCTTGTGACGTTAACCTTCTGGGTAGTTCGAATCGATAATCTCGAGCAGATTGTTGGTCAGGCGTTCGAGGCCGGGCGGTACCCGATTGATATCTATCCCTCGTGGCTGCGAGGAGGTCTAACGTATATCATTCCGGTTGTCTTTATGATCACCGTACCCGCTCAGGCTCTGGCCGGACGGGTGACTTTCGGCACGATCCTTACCTCCGTAATCGTCTCCTCCTCAGCTTTAATTGCATCGTCGCTATTCTGGCGCTTCGGCCTCAAGAACTACACGGGCGCTTCGGCGTAACTCCAACGCCCGCCATTACCCCTGTCCCCATTACGTGCTGGCCATAATTGGTCCAATTTTTTTTCTGATAATCCGCTTGACACTTAGAAGAATCTCCGCCATAATCGCAGGCAAGCAGTTCGCTTTTTTTGCCGCCAGGTTCGTTGCATTGTCCCTTTGCGCTAACGAGCGCTTTAGTATCAAATACATTTTGGGTTAGGTTGGCATCGGAGGTGCATTGTGCCTTGTAGCACTTTGGTCCTTTCGGTTCGTGCAGTTACCCGCAGAAACATCTCTCTGCCGTCCCTCGCTTTCGCAATCTTTCTTGCAGGCTGCCATTCTCCTTCTGCGAACCAACACGCGCTACCGGTAACGGTGTGCGCGGCTGTACCGTCTGCGGTGATCGACCGTATCCATTTAATCGTTGCCATCTTGAATAATGGAGCAATGTAATGCAACCAATAATTGTCCAATCCGCCAGTCGGCCCACATCCCGTGAGTTGCGGGTTCTGCTCGCCGTCGTCGAAGCTGGCAGCGTTCGCGAAGCTGCTGCCGAGATGGGGCTCTCTTGCCGAACCATAGAATCGCATCTCGATCATCTGCGTGAGAAATCCGGCAAGCGGCACATTGCGCAGATCCTGTTGCACTATATGCAGGCAGGGCTGATTCCGGAACAAGACCCGGATTGCGCCGGGCAAGCTGGCGCCAATGATCCGAGCGGCAGGTCCAAGAACTCTTAAAGTGAAACATCGTTGAGATCGGATTAAGACGCGCAAAACGCATGCTGTGCGGTAATTATGCATGCAATTTACGTGTATTCACGTATATACAGGCCGAAATGAGCCTGATAGAATTAGACTGACGAGGGCGATGGTGACTTGTTAGATCAACGCCCACTCAGGAATTCAATATGATCTACCGACGCCTGATTTCCGATTAGGAGAAAATCGTTATGTCTCCGATGTCCTTATTCGCGCCAATCGCAATTGTTTGCCGCTTTGTAAATTGCAGGAATGACGTCACCGACGCGCCAATTCGAGAGAAGAAATGCGCGATGATGTCCTCAAACGCGACGACATCCAGGATAACACGCGTTCTCGTTTCCGGGTGTGTGTTTGTCATGGCGGCCCTGGGCGCTAGCGCGTGGGCATCGCCGTTAATTCCACCTGGTGGATCTCCTAAGCCCTCGACGGTTACGATTTCCCCAAGCTCACAGGTTGGCGGTTTCACTTCGACCGGAACGGTAAATCTAACGAGTGCACCTAGTTCCGCGCTTTCGGTTTCACTCTCAAGCAGCAATGCAGCCGTCGCGAGTGTTCCCGCAACGGTTACTGTGGCGGCAGGCGCGATGAGCGCAAACTTTACGATAACTACAACCGCTGTGACCGCAAACACTGCAGCAAACATAACTGCTACTGCAAACTCGGGCAACGCTGTCGGCGTGATAACGGTGACGCCTCCCGTGCTAGTCTCCTCGCTCACTCTCTTGCCAGCAGGCGTAACTGGCGGTAGCAGTTCTACCGGAACAGTTACGCTTAGCTCAACTGCGCCTGCCGCGATAACGGTCACGCTGTCCACAACGAATAGCGCTGCTACGGTTCCGGCAGGAGTTACCGTAGCGGCCGGTCAGTCTCAGGCGACATTTACCATCAGTTCAGGCGGAGTGGCAGCCGTAACTGTAGGCAATATAGTTGCGAGTTATAACGGCTCTTCGAAAACGCAAACATTTACCGTCTACCCCCCGCAGCTTGGCGCCTCACCCACAGGATTTACCATCTCCCCATCGACCATTGCAGGCGGAGGTACGGTTACTGGCACTATCACGCTAACCGGAGCCGCGCCATCCGGCGGCTATCCCATTACGCTAACTTCGAGCAATAGCAGCGCGGTCAACTTTAGTGCATCGGTCTCCGTGCCGGCAGGCAGCACAACGACCACCGTACCGATCAAGACGAGCTCCGTCAACTTCACAACAACGGTGACGGTCACTGCAAGCGACGGGAACGTTACCGTGCCTGTCACGATCACACTCGTGGCATCTCACCTCTGGGTTAGCCAGATCGTGATGCCCAGTACATTGGTGCTCAACTGGGACCTTGCAGCAACCGGCGCCGAGTACATGCTCTACCGCGATGGCAACCAAATCGCGACTCCCGCCTCAGCCATTCGCACCTACAACGACCTCATTCTCCCATTGACCAATGGACACGTCTATGTTTATCAGCTGTACGATACGATCCAGACAACCGTCAACGGCGTTGTCACGAATACTCAGGGCGCGCTGCTAGCAACCGAAAAGGTCGCGCCATATCAAGTATTTGCAACGGACAATCAGGCGGTCGACAGTCGACTCGATCCACGCTACAGCACGAATGTGTTTGTAGACCACTGCTTCGGCAGCACGATGTACAAGGGCGGACTTTTTGTAGGATACGCCTCGGATCCAGCCAGAGTAGGCCGGAGTTTTGCGCACTTTTCGCTTCCGCCAATCCCTCCTGGAAGCGGCGAAACCTTCCGCAACGGCACGCTTAACGCGTACTTCACTGGCGCTTCCGGAACTTCGGTCACCAATATGACGGTTGGAGTTCAATCGCTCGTAAATGCTGTCTGGACCGCGTCTACGCTGGTATGGAGCCATGCCCCGGCGCTCGATCCGACGCAGGCAGCGGCAAGCGCATCCATAACCTACGATCCGAACAATCCCGTCACGCAATGGATCGGCTGGCCGTTAACGCAACAGATCTACAGTGCGTTAATAGCGCAGACCCCGATGTCCATAGCGTGGGCCAGCTCAAGCGAAAGCAGCCCTGGGTGGGCCTATTTCGCCAAGAACGAATTTGGTCCACAACTTGGACCATGCATCGCCTACCTGCTAGAACTGCCTGTTTCAATTGAGGTCGACTTTGGCCCGAGTATGCCTCCGGATGGCGGCGGATATACGGTTCACGGCAACTTCAGCGGACCGTGCACCGTCGTCGTGAACGGCATTGGTCCTACCGATCTGGCGACCGTAACCATATCCTCATCGGGTACTGGTGTCTCCCTCTCCGCGTCCTCAACTGCTGGAGACCCGAATAACAGCTTCAACTATACGAATGTCTCATCGTTTTCACCGTTCAGCTTTGTGGTTAGCGGCCTGCATAACAGCTTCAATTTAGCCGCATCGGCGCCGCAACCTGGCGGAAGCCCGCCGCCAACTTCGTGGAGCGGATCGGTAACGATATCTGCTTCGATAAACGGCGTCACCGCTTCCAGGACTCTCACGATGCAGTACCCGTAGCAGTATCTATTCTCAACTTCGATCAACGAATGAAACAGGTACGGAGCTCCTACAGCCGTTACGAAACCGGTTAGATGGTCTCCTCAAATAAGGAATTGTGCTCTTACTCAGAAGGGTAGAACGATCGATGTTAGCTAAAGACCGAAAAACATCTCACGGCGCATCTGTTGGTAAAGTTATCGTGACCGTCGCCGTGACACTTTCAGCGGTAGGAAGCGGCACATTGTATGCGAAGTCGCGAAGCGCCGCTGCTCCCCAGGTCAGGATGATTTACACATCCGCCGGATTTGGCGGCTGGGTGCCAGATCGTCCGGCAAATGAATCGGCTAGCCCTCTTGCGCCAATTCAAGCCCTCTACGACAGTGGGAAATATGCCGAAGCAGAAACTGCGGCTCAGGCGCTGATATCGCGCGACGAACGCTCAGAAGATAATGCGACGCGGCACCGCGTTGTTGAAGCGTGGGATATCCTGGCCTATTCTGCGGCTCGCCGCGGCGATTTCTCCGCAGCCCGCGATCGTTTTAGCTTTGTTCGTGATGCAGCAAGGCGCCTGCCAGATCACGGATCTCAGGCAAACACGCCTGGCGATCCTCAGCCCACCCTGGAAGAAGAAGGCGCATTTCAACATGCTGTCTGTGTTGGAGCACTCAAGGATCGGCCTGCAGCCGAATCGGAATACCGCGATTTTCTTAAGGACTATCCCGAATCAATACTCGTTCAAGCTGCAGTAAAAAGGATTGCCTGGATGCACGGAGGCGACCTGCCGAGAGACGCCGAGGCGCTTCGCAAGAAATCGATGGCAGTTCAGGCCGCAGCAGCGGCGAAAGAGCGGCGCGAAGAGGCGTTATGTGGGCCGGAGTGTATCGTGGAACTTCTGCGAAGGCAAGGTAAAACGGTAGATGCACATCTACTGGCGGATGCAATGAGCACGGGCGAACAGGGAACCAGCCTGGAGGCCATGTCCCGCAAGGCCAGGGAGCTTGGTCTTCCACACACGGGCATGCGCCTGACCGATACTGACCTCATTCGAGCAAAGATGCCGGCGATCGCCCTGGTAGATCCGGGCCACTACGTGCTGCTGGAACATGCTGACGGAAACGGCGTAACCGTATGGGATCCAGATCTTAAAGCTACCGGCGTCGGCGGACTAAAGAGATACACGCCAGCCCAGTGGCAGCGAGCATGGAACGGGATCGCACTGATCCAGCAATAACACTCCTGTAGTCAGGATAGTTAAGCGAACATTTTCCTTTTTCAGGGTTGCGGAGGTTTGGGATGCGACGATACAGCTTTTCAGGGGCGATGAGAGCGGTTGCAGTTACAATTAGCGTTGCTATGGGGCTGCAGCTAGTTCCGGCCTCAGCGTGGGGATCGCCGAAACCTGTACGCCCGGCAGAGCCGGGCCTTTCGGGTGGCGTGCACAGCCGCCTTACGCCTGAAGAGTGGCAGCAGGTGGATAACCGCCGAAAAGAAAGCTCCGGACTGGACACATCCCGGCCCTTAACACACAAAGAGATGCGTACGCTCATGGGCCGCAGTCCCTACCGCAACAAGTATTTCGGAGGTGCGCGGCCATGGGATCGTTCGCTGCGAGATGTTAGCCTCTCCTCGGGCAACCTGTTCAAGAGCTTCACGGATATTCAGGTATCGCCAGGAACCGGCGCCGGTCTCGCCCTGCAGCGAACCTATAACTCTGCAGACGATACGATCGGCCCATTTGGCATCGGCTGGACGCATGCCTACGACATCCGCATTATGGAGGATGGCAATAACACCGTACCGCGTACCGACTTCTTCGGCGGAAACCATCCCTACCACAGGGACGCAGACGGTCTCTACACACCACCAGCCTATCTGTATGACCAGTTGAGTTCAGACTACAATGCTGAGCTTGTAAACGGCCCAACCTCGGTTGAAGACGATACCGATATCGGGATGGATGGTACGATAAAGCACTACCTCGCGAACGGTACAGAGCGAGACTGTGACTATATTCAGGACCGGTTCGGCAACACAACCAACCTCACCTATGGTGAGACGGTGACCATGGCAGACGGCACACAGCGCAATCTCCTCACGGAGGTCACAGACCCTTCAGGCAGGACATTGAATTTCACGTGGACCAATCTCGGCACGGCGCAACAGCCCGTGTATCGGATAACAGAGGTTCAAGGGCCGCAATACTTCGTCGCGTATAGCTACGGCCAGGATAATAATCTCTCATCGGTAACGCTCGACCCAGCCGGCCTCAACCGGACCACTTCGTTTACGTACACATCCGTCACAGGAGCCAATGGAACCGAGTCGGGCCTGCTTGCCTCAATTTCTGAGCCGCTTGGCCAAACGATATCATACACCTACACACTTCAATATGGTGGGTGGCAGCCGACGCCAACGGGCACGGTGTGGGTCTACACGGTATCTGAACCAGCTGCGGCTGGAGCGTTTCACACCTGGACAATTGCGCCTGGGTTCTATCAGCCCAATCTGACCGTTTTATGCACAAGCAATGACGGGCTTTACTACTACAGCGCATATGATTCAATGATGCGCTTCTTTGCCTCAGGCGTCGGCAACAGCGCGCAAACCTGGTGGGTTCAGTACGACTCCTCAAACAACGTAACGATGAAGCAAGAGCTCTCGAACAGTTACAGCGGAGAATACCCGTGGCCGCCAACCGCGCCAATCGGGCAATGCACCAGCCGCGCTACCTACGGCTCTATCAGTAACGTGCTTACGACGAGTGTCGATGGTTTCCCGAATGAGAACACCACCACAACCTATTACAACGCCAGTCAGTATTTTCAGAAAGCAAGCGTAACAGACGCAAACGGGCATACGACGAACTTCGGCGTAGGCTCTAACACAGATCCCAACCCGGGAAATCGCGGTAACGTGCTCTGGGTGCAGGATGGCGGTTATAGCGATCCTAACAGTCCCAGTTACCAGAAACAGTTTGTCTATTCCTACAATTCGAACGGCCAAAAGGCTTCAGAGATCAACCTAAACGGGGTCGAGACGGATTACACCTATGGCGATGCCTGGGGCAACCTCACCGGCGTTGTGCAGGACCATAAAACGGGCGGATTGAACCGGGCAACAACGATGACCTACGACGTTGCCGGCCACGTTCTCTCCAGCACGAGCCCGGCTGGCCTCACTTCGACCTTCTCCTATAATTCTGTCGGGCAGCCGATCTCGGCGAGCTTTCCTGCTAACGGTGCCGTTGCCAGCGAGCTCGTTTCCTACGGTTACGATGCAAACGGCAGAACCAGCTCCGTAACCGACAATCGCGGCACGACAACCATGGGTTATGAGGCTGGCGATGATAGACTGATCTCCGTTACCGACCCTGTAACCGGCATGACGTCCTACACGTATCGCCTGAGCGGAGCACGCACGAGCATGAATTTGCCGGGCGGTGGCACCTGGACCTACGGTTACACCTCGCCCTATTGCAACGTTCCCTATATGCAGCCGAAAGACGATCCGAATTCTGTAGCCCAGAGCCTGATATCGATAACCGATGATCAGGGCAGAAGAGTGGAATACCATTTCGATATCACCGGACACCTGCATGAATCGATGACGAACCAGACCTTCAACCAGGGCGGGCAGCAGGTCGGCGCGGTCCAGAGCGTGTATGCCTACAGCTATAACAGTCTCAATAATGGCCAGACTGACTGGACAATTAACACGCTGCAGCAGACCTGGCGCACAACAAACTGGCCGTGGAACAACAGCTCGCCTGGCAGCAATTTGAGCAGCAATGCCTACACCTATGATAATGCGGGCCAGCGGCT
>CAIXIX010000007.1 GCA_903919615.1 uncultured Chthonomonas sp. | reverse complement strand
TCGCGTCCCATGCGTGAAAACAGACTGAACGCAAACACCAGAATCACTGCGCACTTTCAAACAGAATCACTGCGCACATAAAAACAGAACAGGTGAACACTTTCCTTCGGAATCACTGAACACTTTCACCAGAATATGCAGCACGTTCGTGCGAAGCTTCATCGTACGGCGTTCTTGTCCTATTCCAGCAAGGATGCCGACTTTGTCGAGCACTGTATCCAAGGTATGCAAAAGGTAAATCCTATCCTTGATGTCTTCTATGCCCCAGCAAGTATGCGATCGGGTCAACGGTGGAAAGAAGCGCTGCGCCGCGAGATATTGGAACGCGACATTATGTATCTATTTTGGTCAGAGGCTGCCAGTAAATCCGAGTGGGTAGATTGGGAATGGCGGTTTGGCCTTGCGGAACGGGGTATCAATTTCATTGATCCGTGCCCATTGGTGTCCCCAGAAGAGGTCCCGCCGCCAAAGGAACTTGCAGATGAGCTCCATTTTAATGATTGGATACTCGCATACAAGCGCGCGCGAACTGCGCGTAAAGATGCTGGGTGATCTACCGACAACAGTAAAATCAAGAAGGTATCCGTCAAACTGCTCAACACGCTAAAGTCCGAAAAGTTGAGGCTCGATCAATGGCGCGAAAAAGACGCAACCCGCGCAGCGGTGCGCATCGCCGTGCAGGATTTCCTTAACAGCGATATCAGCGGTCTGCCTGCGCCTGCATACACCGTAGCCGATGTCGACCTGCGAACAGACGCGATCTTCCAGCATGTGTTTGACGCATACACGACAGTGCCCTCGCCGATTTATGCGGGGTAGGGGGCGCGGGACGAGAGTCGCACCTGGGCCAACAACCGGGAAGCTGAGCTAAGCGTGAGAGGCGCGTGCACGGCTCGCGGCCGATGGCTAAGAATTAATGACCTCCAGTCCGAGATAAAGGCTAAGCATGAAGCTCAAGAAGGTGTCATACCGCCTGCCAGACAGTCTCTTATAAGTGCCTTGAGACGTCCCGCGAGATCGTTCTCAATCCCTAGAGCCGCAGCGCCGGCGGCCCCGAAGTATGGATCGAGGTTGAACAGGCGATTAATGCGGGCGACGCGATGGGCCAAGAGTTGAAGGTTGTGGTTTCCGCAAAGGAGATCTGAAGTCTAAGCCTAGGCTGAATCGTTATGGGGTCGAACAGGAAACCGTCATCTGCGCTCGATGTTTTAGTTAAGATGTATAAAATTTCGTATTCCTCTTTATGCACAAGTTGCCATCACTCTCGCGACCTTTTGCTGTTCTACTTGACATTATTGTAGCAAATCACTAAAATCATTAGCAAACGATCAGCTAATTTGGCATTTTCCGCTTGCCATATGTGATATTTCATTCACGATTGCGTGCTAAAAACCAGCCCCGGAGCACAACCATGAGCAGTCCAGACATTACTATTCCCGTCGACGCCTCGAAGTTGATGTCGAGGAAGCTAGGTAATCTCGACAGCGACATCACACTATACTACAGCGAGAAGGACGACGGTTTCATGCAACTGAAACGGGAGTTGGGCGAACGTTGTTCCGCAGATTGCCAGGTACAACTGGAACAGGCCAAAACACAATCGCCCCTTGCAGGATGGACCCCGAACCCACCCTGCCGCGCAAACGTATTCTACTGCAACGGCCGCCGTGACATAGGCGTAACCTTACGTGGACACAAATATTCACCGAACAGAGAGCTCTTTCCGGACGCCACGGCTTGCGACTTAGCCATAAAGTTGGTGCTTGACGAGATACGAGACCAAAAGCGGAAGGGTCTTGTAATTATCGCGGGAGAGACTGGCTCCGGTAAGTCATTCTTAGCAGAGAAAATACTCAAACGCCATCTGAACGAAAGCGCAAGCGAGCACCCACACTTGATCTGTCTCGGCAGCCCAATAGAGTACCGACCGGAAGAACTGCAAGACGCGGAGCTGCGCGATGCCTACGAAATGTCTTGCATGCACTACTCACCCAGGCGAACTGGTGTCGACACTTGCCTCGACGAGGCGCTGATGGATGCCCTGCGGCAGAAACCCTGTGCTGTATTTGTCGAAGAGACAAGGTTAGACACAGATTGGGAGCCAATGCTCCATTTTGCAAGCACTGGGCACTTTGCAATAACGACGGCTCACGGTGGCCAAATTCGCGACGTTATTGCATGGATATCGAGCGCACGTAACATCAGGCTGAGATCGGAATTGCCAGGAGTGTTCAAAAATGTAATCGCAATATTGCACGTTGAAAAGGTTGTTACTGGCGCGGATCCCGGGAAGCAATTGCCAGAAGTTTGGATTGGTGAACGGGGCCGCCCATATCTTGCCGCATATGGGCTGGCAGCACTCGTGCCGCAAAACGACGAATCAGCGGCTTACATAGCACGCGAGTATTTTGCAAGTAGACCTGTATAACCATATAGGGAGCACACGCTATGCCCGACGATAACATCATGTTGCTTACGGGAATTGACGAATTAGACGAGCTCTTTGGCAAAGCGTCTGGTGCCAAAACTTTCGGCATGGCGTGCGCGCGGTCCGCCTGTGCAAGCGTTAACATAGTGGGTACGGACGGTACGGGCAAGTCGACTTTGGCGTTCCATATCGCATCGAATTACCATGCGATCTACGGTGCCGGCGTTATGTACTTTTCTGAGGACTGTTCACACAGCCGAGCAAAGACGTATTTCGACGATTTCGGGCTAACGAACCCTCAGCAAAGGTACGAAGCGCTGTATAAGGTCGGCAACGCGAGAATGAGCTTCGACAACTTGGTTAATCCGACCGTAGAACCACAGGAACGTGGCCCGGGAAAAGATCAGCGCTTTAAGCGAGACGATAGAGGCAAATTCCTCTATTACGACCTGCAGAGCGACACCGCTGGTGATGACTGGACCTTTGCTCTGGAAGAGATAGCAAAAACCGAAAGAGCTACCCAAATAGTTACTCCTTGTACGCATAACCTTATCGTGATTGATAACGTCGACGCATTTCAGATGGCAAATGCCGGCGTGGATATGCATGGCAACGAAAGGAGCAGATGGTCACGGTTAGATCAGCTATTTCATATCGCCAAAGGCCGGTGCCACGTCTTACTTATATCGGGAGAGCCTGTCGCTGGTACAAGATTGAACGAACAGTACGCCTGTGATTATGTCCTCAGACTGTACACTAGCTCGTCGTCGTCGAAGTACCAGTCCAGAGTTTTGGAAGTCGAAAAGGCAAGAGGACAGGTGAACGTCCGAGGTCCGCACTTCTATTCGATACGATCCGGCGATAGGACCACCACAGGATTCCAGGAGAATCCGGACAATCCAGAGATCAACCTGGCCGGCAAGCGGCTCTGTCATTTCAAGGTGTTCCAGTCGCTCGACTATCTCTACAGCAAAATACTGAGTGAGCCATGGTCCGGCTACACGCCCGGCAGTATTAATGGCCCTAAGCGGTGCTTCAGCTGTCTTCCAAAGCTCAATGAGCTATTTCCGACAGAAAGTATCCCAGGAGGGAATATCGCTTGTGTAATTGGTCCTCGGCACAGCTATAAGCGTGCGTTTGTGTCTTCGATTGAGGCTGACGTCTTTCCCAACTATGAGCAGATGAAGGAGGAGACGGCGAAAATCGGCGACGCTACGATCAATTCATATTTTGAGAGCAACAGTGATGATCCTGCTAATGCCTACTTTACGTACCGCAATAAGGTGCTGAAAGATGTGTGCCAATCGGAATCGCGTGTTGGTGACGTTGCTATAGTCCACATATCTACCGAGGACGTTACATCGTGGCAGGTAGCCGACAGAGTCACTTATTGGTTACACACGTCGGACTCGTTGCCAGCCCGCACAGATAAAACGTCGGAAGAATTCGACGTCTCCAAACCTGCTGGTCAGAAACTAATCAGCCTAATTGAGTCCAGGGTATTCTGCCGCAGATTGGAAATACACTCTAACTCAGCCGAGATATTGTTCCAGACGATAAAAGGCACGGTCGAGCACGCTATTCGGTCGATACCCAGGTATCTTGGATATCCCGAAAGCTTCGGTTGTGACGAGCGGAGCAACGCATCAAAGATCGTTGTGTTCATCGGTGACTGGGAAGAGATCCGCCTGAGAAACCCAGAAGCCGTGGCAAACCCAAACTTCCTCCCTTTGTTAGTGTTCTGGCTCAGGCGGCTTGGTGTATGTTGTATCTTCACAGAATCCCACATAGGCGTTGCAGCCTTACCAAACACTTTACAACGGCAGAGCTCAATCGCAATACACGCCGACCAGGAGATTACACTTTGGCGCGTTCAAGACGACGCACGCCTTGCCGTGATGGTTGCGCCGCAGGGTGCCATCACTGAGGGAAGACTTGTAGTTAGAGAAGTCGTACGTCCGCTCGACAAGTCACCGAGAATAAGCGTCGACTCGTCTCTTGAGCGTTATCAAGGATTCGTGATCGGCAAGCCTGTGCCGGTCCCGCTCCACGTACAGTTGATCGCGCAAACTCCGGCACAAGAGCGTTACGCAACGGAACTGGAGGCGCTGCTCCGAATGCTATACGATCCCGAGTTTAAGATAGGGCGAATTGTTACTGCGTCGAAGGGACAGGATTATAGGCTGCTACATGACGCAGTGTATGTTTCGGGGGATGCGCATCTCGACTACTCGCAGTTAATGTTAGTCGATGAGTTTTGGGACAACCCTTCAAGTTTAATGAGTCTCAACAGTTATCTTACGCATACTCCGTTTAAGGCTCAGGCTAAAGAGATGTTTGAGAACAAGGCGAGGTGCGATGTGTTTGCCAAATGTGATGCGGGCAATGGGCAGATAGTCGCATTCGATACCAAGAAGTCTACCAGGGTACCGTACACTTGGGATTTCGGTTTCATCCTAACAAGGCCGGACGCCTGGAGGGTCGGTTACAGAGATGTGGTGCCGATTCACAAGCGTATGAGTGGAAACAATCTAGATATACGGGCGTACTCGAACATGCTTCGGTTTACGGATGCGCTGCTAATCGACGGCAAAACCGCATATGTGCGATCCAAAATGCGACTTGGTAAAGACAAGTTGTACGGACGAAAGGAAATCGGTTGTGATGTACCTGTCAAACCAGATCCGTTCCAGATAAACCTTCTGGGATGGCGCGTGTTTTTAGAAACGTGCCAGGCAATCTCTAGAATGTCTCCCGGTATGAACCTTAAGGCATTCGACATCGACTTGACCGCACCTGAGGCACTTTCGGCATGTTTCCTGGAGATCTGGTGGTCCGAGATAAGGTGGCTCAAGCACATTAGGTTCGACGTTCAAACGTTGCTACGTGCAAAGCCATCCAGCTTGACAGTCAACACATCTACACCTGTGGCGCCTGACGCACCACTAGTCGCCCACCTACTGAATCCATTGGAAGGGTTTGCATTCTGGCTCGCCGTGCAGATGCTATCCGAGGTCCTCGACAGCGACTCGCTGGCACCAGCACAAAATGGCGTTGATGTCGCAGCCCGTCCACCGTTCCCAGCTGTAGCCGTCCGGCACTGGTACACCACCGCAACCCGGGCAGTTCAGGAGGATGCGGTTACAACGTATACGCCGATGCGTCTCCCTGGCCACTACTCGGTACGTGGCGACTGGTACCTGGCGGCAGCGCGCGGCAGTAAATCGCAACAACTGGTTTACGATGCGATAGACCTAATGTCGAGTCGGCGAGCGAACTTTGATAGACTACAGGCGGGTGTCGGCCTTCCTGCACGTTCATTGGAACAGCCTACATACCTTAGAACCGCGCTGGCGACGGCAAATAGGTCGACAGCAATCTCGAACGCTACCCTCGGAAATCTGGCAGCCTTAGGGGCCGACCTAGGGGACGATCCAAGTTTCAATTGGCTCATGAGGGGTCAAATCAAGTACTACGCTCGCACTGCCACAGTTTTCCGTAAAAGCATATTCCGCACTCTGAACGCGCTCGTTGGCGATCGGAAAAGCGGTCTCAGATCAGACGCAAACGCCTTTGCAATATATGACTGCTGTGTTTCGCCAGGTGCTAGCGAGGAGAAGAGACGCTATTACACGCAATTCTGGGAATTCTACACCACAACCATTAAGCAGACATCTGGCCTGCTTGAAGAATGTTATCGATCAAGCCTATGAGTTTATTAGCGCTGAAGTCGTTATCGATTGTGAATATCCAATTGTCTCAGCGCACGCAGTTCGGCAGTTATGACTGGCGACGCGTGCGCAATATCAAAAGTTTCTCTATCGAGCTGCTCGCCACTCTTAACCCAGAAAAGCTCAGAATCACCAGTGGAAGGAAAAGTAAGCAAGCCACGCAGCGGTGCGCATCGCCGTGCAGGATTTCCTTAACAGCGATATCAGCGGTCTGCCTGCGCCTGCATACACCGTCTCCGACGTCGACCTCCGCACGTACGCCGTTCTTGAGCATGTGTTTTACGCCTATCTGACGGTGCCATCACCGATTTATGCGGAGTAGGGGGATGGTAACGAGGTAATCGGGTAATGCGGTAAATGGGTGCCCTCCGGCTGAAAGTCCAAGATGCCTTTGAAGTCGACGAACGCGTCCAGATCCTTTCGGGACAATCTCTCAACCGCCCACCGTCCTCCGCAGCAATTCGACGTCGTCAATATCCTCTTGCGACACGTGCATTCCTCTCGCCTGCATCCCTTCAATTACACCGTTCGCCTTTCGCCAGTATTCTATCGCCTTCACGCTGTCTGTCCTATGAGCAAGTGTTGCCAGGTGCCAGTATGAGACGCAGAGGTCTCGCTGCCACTCTGCATTACCAGGGTCCGATGCGGCTAGACGCTCCGCGATGGCGAGACGCGCGGTGAACCTCTGTTGTGCGGCGGGCAGGTCGCCCAGAGAGACGGCAAGGTCACCCAACTTTTCGTAGGAGATCGAGAGGTCGCGCTGCCACTGTGCATTACCAGGGTCAGTCGCTGCAAGACGCTCCGCGATGGCGAGATTGGCGGTGAACCTCTGTTGTGCGGCGGGCAGGTCGCCAAGCGAGACGGCAAGGTTACCCAGC
>CAIXIX010000006.1 GCA_903919615.1 uncultured Chthonomonas sp. | reverse complement strand
CATCGAGCATTGTGCTATTGCTCCGTTGCGGACCCTGAAGGGTTCGTCAAGGAGGGCTCAATGCCCAGGAGGAGACTGTCCATGCGTTCGATACGTGAGGTTCTACGGTTGGGCTGGGAATCCGGCCTATCCAATCGCGCCAGTCCGCACAAGCTGCCGGACACCTACCTTGGAGCCAGAGTGCAACGCCGACGTGTGTGTTTGACATAGGTCGGGGTGTCCTGTCCAGTCGTGCGTGAAGAAATGCTTCTTCAGCGTGGTCGAATTCACTATTGTCGAACAGGGCGATTCCGTAGCCGTTCCAGGATGCAACCCGAGAACTTTCTCGTACATGTGTTTCGAAGATTTCGAGTGCGCCCGGAATGCCCTGGCTCAACATGTTCCATGCTCGGCTCAATTAGATTTAGAACGAGCTCGTTCAGAAAATCTCCTTCCTCGCATGGAGAAACGGGTATTTCAACGTCCTGAATGCGTGCAACGGCCATCTCAACTGAATTATATAATCGTAAGCTTAACGCAAGTTCCGCGCGCGCATCGCCGAGGCAAATCATGCCGGTGACACCATCTAGGAAGGCCGCAGTGTTTGCCACGGCGGTTCGCGCAGTAAGGCGAACCAATTCATTTATAATGGCTCTGGACTGTTCAGTTTGCTCCAAGTACCAGCCCCTAAAGTCAGTATCGAATGATTCGGGTGTCGCGACAGCTTCGCCTTCGACCAGCTTAGTTATGTAGCCCATTGTATCGATGAACGCTTGCCTTACTAGTTCACCGGAAATCACCTCTGCTGCACGTTCACTGTCCATTCCTGCGACCCTTCTAGTACTCGGCATGGATAACTAGCGATCAAGCCCTGGAGTTAGCGCAGTGATTCTACGTTTGAGAAATGTTTGTCTCGCTTGCAGACCATTTCCCATTGTGCTCGTGTTGCCTTTGAGCCTCCATAGATACCATGATATATAGGCGGCCCGATGTTTGAATTGCCGCTATCTGCCTTGACTGCAGTATTTACCTAATGACTGTGCCCCAGTCAAAATCCCCTAGGGCTACAGACTGGATCCTGCGTTTACAAATTAATAAATCCACTCATACACCTAGCTCAAAGCAATGCTAACAATATTACCGCTCATTTAGCCACGGATATTTGCTAAACACGGCCTTTTTCAGCTCTTGTAAGTGCTGTTCTGGCACGCCGACCTACCGCATGTCGTGAAGTTGCAGTTCAATTAATACCCTCATACCGGCTCGTGAAATATTAGCATAGTTTCCTCTTGAGCGCGATATTGCTGGAAGCGAGGTGTGGGCATCCTTGCTTAAGGCTATCGCTGTCCCATCAGCGTGGGTATATCCCGAGATCACCTGCTTTGCAACATGCGCTTGCGGAAAATGATGCAACTCCAGACCTCCATCTATGCCTCTCACTTTCATCTCCGCGTACGTTCCAATCTCAAATTCTTTTACTTTGCCGAGTTTGGCCGCAGTTCCTGCTACTTCGCCTGCTTCACCCAAATGCATGAACGGGAGCACCGCACATATGCCCGCGCCGACTCTGCCCCAAAAGCCTACTTTCTCGTTCGTAACGGCATCCTTGCCCGTTATCGCCGTGCCGGCGTTGGAAATAGGGTTACTGCTGGCGGCTACCTGGAGCACTTTTGTGCCCATATTTGCACCTTTGTGAACCGCGCTCAGAAACGGCTTCATTGTCACCGAATCATGAAAGGTGTCGTCAGGACAATAGTCATCGCCATCATCCGATGACAACCCACTCGGATCGCCCCGCATGATCGGGTTATTCCGCGTGTAGGCGTATTCGTTTAGGCCGCCTTCGTAGCCGATGGGGTCGCGGGTGATAAATCGTCCAGTGGTGGGGCTGTAGTATCGGTGCGTCATCAGCACCAGATCGACAGCAGCTGCGTTCGAGTAGGCGCCCCACTGACCGCCCCACTTTGGATTGTCAGGTCTATGAGGTCTTTGAAGTTAGGCGGCCTTCATCGTCGTTCGCGTAGCTGGAACCGAGGTT
>CAIXIX010000005.1 GCA_903919615.1 uncultured Chthonomonas sp. | reverse complement strand
GGGCGGCATAGGAGCCCTGGGGAGAAGCGAGTAGGGCCACATTTGCTCGCAAGCTCCTCTTTCTGCTTGAGTCCCTCATTCTTCGGGCGCAGTAGAGAACACGGGAGGGGACAGATCTGACGCCTCCGGATGATGGTGGCGACGAATTCAAAAGAAAACATTACCATTAAGTAGCGTTGTTTTCGAGGGCAAGCGACCTGGCGACAACAATCAAGTAAAGAGGAGTCGGTGCACACCGTAAGGAAACAGGATTCATTCTTCTTTCGAGGCTTCCAATGCTGCTGTCTCCTATATTCGCGATCGTTGCTTCTCTGATATCCAGTTCGCAGGGCTCATTTGATCCACGTGTTCAAGCGCCTGTTGTGGTTAATTCAGGATTCGAGCAGATCGATCCAGGTAGAGGCTTCGCATCGCACTGGAACCGCGGTATCAGCAATGGCACGGCAGCCACGGCGGAGATCGACGGCAATGAGAAACATACCGGAACCTCATCTGTTCGTATCACAGATGCTACCCCGACCGCTGCCTACAAGTATGCGATTGTCAATTCCGATTGGATCGATGTCAAACCTTCCACCACTTATCAATTGCGCTTCTGGGTAAAGGGTAAAAACGTCGGTAAGTTTATGGCTGGCGCCGGTATTGAAGGCGCTGGCGAGTACCGCATTCCAATCCCGGTGGGAGATTACGACTGGCGCGAGTTCACCTTCAGGATTACCACACCCGAGAACGGGCACAGAGTGACCCTCCAGTTTGTTGCCGATGGCGCTTCCGAATCAGTGTGGATTGACGATGTATCGCTCTCAATCTCAGATGTTCAGCTCGCAAACATCAAAGAGGTTCGATCGAAACCATTCGCCCCGACTTGGTTTCCTCGCACTCCCGGGCCGATATCGAAGAGCCTTTTCGTTGTCGATATTTCACATGAGAGCACGGACACGTGCGCTGTGATCACTGCCCTCCAGGGCATCGTTAATCGCAAACAAGCGCTGCTCTACCTGATCAACCCTACCAACCCTGCACGTTACGACACACGCTGGCTGGAGTGGCTCAAGAAGCGTGGATACACAGGACGGGAGCAACTCCTTCACTCGCCTTCGGAGGCAATCGCCCACTTTCGGACGTACGTTTCTGGAGTTGTCATGTGGGATCCGAATCTGCCGGGATCGATCAACGCGGCCTGGATGCTGGCCGGTTTACGCAATGGGCTGCCATGCTCGCCCACAATGTCCCAGACGCTCCAACTGCCGATTCTGGAAGATCTTCGCGGCAAATGGAAGCGCAATGTTGATGCCTACCGCTGGATTTATGACCATTACTGGCCCCAAATGAGCCATAACCTGCTTGCGTGGGAGTATCCTGGCACCAACGCGCTTTCCAGCCGAGACTATATGGTACAGCAGAAGGTTTTTCTATTCTGGGTTTCGAGCCCAAGCGATCGTGAGCCTGGAGCCGATCCACAGGCTGAGATGGAGTTTGCCGAGGACCTGCTGCGTAACACTCCGGGCAACACTCCCGTTATGGGCTGGCCGATGTATGGAACCAAGGGCGTTGATGAATATGCCGCGGTTCGCACTCTATCCGAATTTGCGAAATGGGTGCCAGGAACAGGCTATAACTCAAATGTAACCGTTCACAGTGCGGTGCAGCCATCATCGGCAGTATTTAAGCAGCATCCCGTTGGCGGGCCGGCCGCCGAGACCGATCCAAACAAGGGCGCCGTCAATATCACGCTTAACATCATGGATAGTGGCGACGCGCAGTGGTACTGGCAGCTCCATCAGCAGCGCATCTGGAGCGACGCCGATCGCGGCGCATCGCCGACGGGATACGGCATGAACCCAACCGTTCTCGACACCATGCCGGCTGTCGCAGAGTGGTACTACGCCAATCGACGCCCGGGAGATTCCCTGTTCGGGCTGATCTATATGAATGCTCCTATCTATGGCTCGCGCTATAGAACCGAAGACCGAGAACGCATCTGGAACGAATATATCGCACAATTCGACCGGTACCGGAAGGCTCTCGATATGACCGGTATCGAGCTGTATAACGGCGGAAGCGCAGGGCCAACGGCGACCATTGATCTCATCCATAGGTTCACGCGAGGTATGCCGGGCCTCCAGTTCATTCTTGCCGATCTTGGCAGGCACACGGATGTAACGCCAGCAAATGCGGCTCAGATCATCGATGGCGTGCCTGTCTTTCACACGCTTACAAACTTCCGTGTCTGGACGAGCGCCGAAGAAGTGAGCAATCGCACGATGGCGGATGAGAACCACTGGCTGAAGACAGAGATCACTTCCCAAACGCCATATAAGCGGCCGGCTTTCATGAGCGCACTCGCCATAAGCTGGTACTACTTCCCGTCGTGGGTTAAGAGCTTCGTCGGCTCTATGCCCTCGGAATATCGATTTGTATCGCCCGAGGAACTAAGTCGCGCTTTCCTGCGCAGCCGCAAATAGGAGTTGGCCCGTTGAAGAAGAAGAAGATCAACCCGCAGGGCAGCGTCAAGATTACGCGCAGGTCCCTCGTTCTGATGTCGACCGGTGCTGCCCTCATCGAACCACACTCCGCTTTAGCTGCCAACCAGAATGCCGAAAGCGCCGAACCTCCGTCTGGCGCAGCCCGTATCTGGGATCTTCAGAGTGCCTTTAGAATGCGCTCTCCTACCCGCGAGAGCATATGTATCAACGGTCTCTGGCGTTGGCAGCCAGCAGAGTCAAGCGTGGACGAAGTACCAATAGGGCGTTGGGGGTGGATGAAGGCTCCGGGAAGCTGGCCTGGGATAACCGACTACCTCCAGAAAGACTGTCAGACGGTTACACCTCACGAAAGCTGGCGCAATACCGATCTTTCCCACGTGGAGGCGGCCTGGTATGAGCGCGAGATTGCGGTGCCAGTAGGTTGGAAAGGCCGCACAATCTCCCTAAGCACGGTGTGTCTCAACACGCTGGCTACGGTGTTCCTCGATGGAAACCTTGTAGGTGTAATGCGCTTCCCTGCAGATAAGCTCGACATCACCGGTGCGGCACGCCCTGGTGCTACACAGAGGCTCTCGATCCATGTGCACGCTTCACCGCTTAGCGCCGCAATGCTCTCCTATACCGATACCAATGCCGCGCGGATGGTGAAAGGTTCGGTTGCTCGGCGCGGCATCTGTGGCGACATTTTCCTGGAGAGCGCTCCTCAACGGTGTATCACCCGCGTCGCAGTTAGAACTTCGGTGGAGCGTCAGGAGCTTGCCTTTGATGTCGCAACCGAAGGCCTCAAGCAGCCTGGAAACTATACGGCTGAGGGAATAGTGTTGGATGGTGCCAAGGAGCTCTTTCGAACCGCTCGCATGGCGCTTCGGCCGACGGATGATGGCGCCTGCAAGACGAGCATCGTCTCCACGTGGATGCCCGAAACGTTGTGGGACATCCACACACCCGCAAATCAGCTAACTGCAGTTGTCGTACTGAGGGCAGACACCAGAGTCGTGGATGAATCGCTGCCGCACCGGTTTGGTTTTCGGGAGTTCACAATCCGCGGTAAGGATTTCTACCTCAACAAGTCTCGCATCTACTTGCACGTGATACCCGTCGATAACGCTCAGGTCGGCGCAGCATGGGCTTCTTATGCAGGCGCGCGAGAAACGCTCGAACGGATGAAAGCCGCCGGCATTAACTTTGTCTATACGCACAACTATAGCAGTGAACCGGGAGCCCACCTCTCGTTCGAGCCACTCTTCCGTGCTGCAGATGATGTAGGGATGCTGATCGCGCTCGCACAACCACATTTTTCAAACTATGACTGGAAGGCCGCTGAAGCGGATAGAACGAACGGGTATCTTCACCACGCCGCGGCCTATGTCGACTACGCTGGCAGCCATCCCAGCGTCGTATGCTACGCCATGAGCCACAACGCAACTGGCTACGTCGAAGAGATGAACCCGGACATGATCGATGGCATTCAGAACCCGCGCGAGGAGTGGGGCAGGCGGAACGCTGTGCTCGCACAGCGGGCAGAAGGCATCGTTCGAAGCCTGGATGGTTCGCGCTTTGTATACCATCACTCCTCAGGCAATCTTGGCACGATGCATACGAGCAACTTCTATGTTAATTTCGTGCCGCCGCAGGAGCTTGCAGACTGGTTTGAGCATTGGCAGACGGTTGGCAGGAAACCCATTGTACTGTGTGAATATGGCGTGCCCTGCACCTGGGACTGGACCATGTATCGCGGCTGGTACAAAGGTCAGCGAGAATGGGGCAGCGCAAACGTTCCGTGGGAGTTCTGCATGGCGGAGTGGAATGCGCAATTTCTGGGCGATCTCGCCTACAAAATCTCGGATCGTGAGAAGGCGAACCTGCGTTGGGAAGCGCAGCGCTTCCGCGATGGTGCCCTGTGGCACCGCTGGGACTACCCGACCGAGGTCAGCTCCGCCGCATTTCCGGATCGTAATCTGGTGTTCAAAGAGTACATCACCCTAACCTGGCGCGCTTACCGCATGCGGGGCGTTTCCGGATTCGGACCGTGGGAATACGACATGCACTGGATGCTGAAGCAGGGTATTCACCGTGAAAAACGAACGATCCCGACCGACTGGAACAAACTTCAGACACCCGGTTTTAGCGCAGACTATATTGATGACGAACCATCTAATCCGATGCTATCGCATGCACGTGCAGACTGGCTGCCCACAGAAGCTGGCGAAGCGCTGCTGCGCAACAATGGCCCGCTTCTGGCGTTCATTGCAGGCGGTAAGGATGAACCTACAGGTTCATGGGCTAATGTACGGCCCGGTGAGCAGATTGAGCGCCATCTGATCATCATCAATAACTCGCGCTCGACCGTTCAGTGCAACTGGAATATTCGTGCCGCGGCTCCCGTTAATCTCAACCTGAAGGGCAAAGTGTCTGTTCCTACTGGCAGCCAGATCGCAGTGCCAATCCGACTGGATGCTCCCGGCTCGGGCCAGATAACCCTCAACGCAACCTTCGAATTCGATCAGGGTTTTAAGCAGACAGATGAACTCGTTCTTCGTGTAATTCGGCCGTCTGCCAAGCGCGGCCCTCGTGTGCAAGTGGCAATCTACGATCCTCACGGAGAGACAACCGCTCTGTTGAATCGCGGAGGTGTGCTCTGCAAACCAATCCGCGAACATGAGGAAGCCGCGCAGGCCGAGATTTTGGTTATTGGCAAGCGTGCGCTCAGCGTGAATGGTTGGGCGCCGAATTCGAGCCGCGTTCAAAGCGGGCAGCGCGTTATTGTCTTTGAGCAGGATGCACAGGCACTTGAGAAGAGGCTAGGGTTTCGCACCGCAGAGTACGGCATGAGGCGTATGTTCGTTCGAACTCCTGGCGATGCTGCGCTCGCTGGAATTCTCGATCACCACCTCGAGAACTGGCGCGGTGACGCAACGCTCTCAACGCCGAGACTCAAATATACAATCGCAGACCATATGAGCCCGCAAGTGAAGTGGTGCGATATAGACGTTACCCGTGTTTGGCGTTGCGGCTGCCGCGGAAATGTTGCATCCGTATCCATCGAAAAGCCTCCGGTTGGCGATTTTCTGCCGATTGTCGATGGCGGCTATGCCCTGCAGTACAGCTCACTGATGCAGCTATCCGTCGGCGGTGGTGCGCTCTTCTTCTGTCAGATGGATGTCTCGGGTCGCACGCAAATGGAGCCTGTGGCGGACATGATCGTGAACAATCTGCTCGAGCATGCCGCAGCATGGCGCATGCCGCAACGGCGGCCAGTAATTTTCGCTGGGGATGAGGAGGCGAAGCGCCATCTGCTTAAATCTGGAGTCAAGATAGCCGCTGAACGACCAGCCGCGATCTTGCCCGACTCGCTGATCGTTCTTGCCTCCGGATGTTCAGATTGGCTGCGAACTGTACAGAAGCAGCTTGGGACCTTTGTCGCCCAGGGAAAAGGAGCGATTCTTGCGCTTGGACTTACGGGGGAGGAGCTCGCGCTACTGCCGATTGAGGGCATCACATTCACCGGTGGAGAGCACATAGCGTGCCACTTTGATCGTGCTCAATATGGAATGCTGTTGGCAGGCATCTCTCCTGCCGAATTCCACGTTCGCGATCCTCGCAAAATTCCGCTTGCAGGACATAGCGAAACCACGATTGGGGATGGCGTCCTGGCGCACACCCACGAAGGTAGAGTGGTGGTCTGCGGCATAGCCCCGTGGATGTTCCGATCCGACGCTCCCATGAACCAGAAGCGAACATTCCGTCGCGCTGCCGTGCTCACCTCCCGCCTGATCGCAAACATGGGTGGAGAGCTGGAGAGCCCTGTCCCAGGTTATATCTCCAGCCCCTGCCCACCTGACGAGAAACGCTGGCTCAAGGGCGTGTATCTCGATATCCCGGAAGAGTGGGATGATCCCTATCGATTCTTTGGCTGGTGATTAAGGCTCATTTGGCTTTATGGCAAACAGGAAGGTCTTGATTTCAAATGGTCCGATATCGAACAAGATGCCTTCGTCAGTTATCTGTTTGCCCGTTATCGGCGTTGCCTCCTGCTCTATCAGGTTGGTTGATGAGACCCCCGCATGTTCGAACGCGGTGCGCAATAGCACACGGGAGCTAGCCCAACCGCAACACTCGTAGAGCCGCACGACGATGCTGCCGCCATCCTCAGCAGCTTTGCAAGCAGTAACGATGACATTGCTAGCCGAAACGCTGATCATCGATCTCGCAGCGGGCAGCGTGCCATCATGTGGAGCCGCCTTCACAGCGATAAGTGGATTGTTAAATTCCATGCCACGTTGAACAAGCCGGGCATCTCTCCAGTCGCCAATGTGCGGCAGAAGCGAATAGTCGAAAGCATGCTGAACGTCGATCTCGTATCCGCCGGAAGTGCGTGTGCTCTTGTTGAAGCCGCCGACCTCGCCATACCCTTCGCTCAGAGAAGTGCACTTTAGCAGAGCAAGCATCATCACGTTGTCGTGAACACAGTTGCCTGGCAGGCCACGATTGAGAATAGCCAACCCTCGAGCGCTGTCGCTGCAGTCCATCCAGTTCTGTGCAGCAAATTCGCCTTCCGGTCGTTGGATAGCGCCAAACGGAATCTCATGGGTAATCGAGGCGCCATGTAAGGTCGTTGGCATGGCCATCCTGTACCGCACTCGCTCCTCTCTGTTCAGGAGCGTCGTATGGATGTCAATACGTGGAATACCGTTGTAGATTCGAACCCGAGTGGAGAAATAGCCGGTACCGAACGCGAAATTCACGTTGTATTCGGTGCGCGCTCTGCCATTAATCACCCGACCATCGCCCCCGTAATGATGCGAAAATGCCGCCCGCCCGTCGGTCTCCTCGGGAAGCGGGTGGGCACGGTTCATCGGAGTGAGGGCATCTCCTTTGCAATGGCCGTTATACTCCCAGAAGTTGCCATTATCGAGTTCTCGCACAACCGTTCCGCCAAAGGGCTGATGCGCAGGGATGAACTCCCAGTCTGTCGTTTTGTCGTACAGGCTCCTAATCGCCCCATTCCATGCATCGATCTCAAGCGAGAAGAACTCATTCTCGATTATGTCCCGATGATTGTCGGCCATCAAAAAGTCTGGTTGATTAGAGCTAAGTGTTGTTTCTGCGGCCGCCTCTCGCTCGGCATCTGCGGTCTGAACTGCCGCAGGCTGAACTCTGAAAACCATGTAGCCAGCTGAAGGAACGCTTTGTGCGATAAACAGGATCCGGCATCGATTTATTCCGCCGGATCCGTACCGTTCTGCAGACAGAATATCGAAGTGCATCTGTTGCCCACTGGAGTCGACAACTTCTATCGACTGAACATCTGTTGCGGTAAAGGCGACGCTGCACTCAACAGTATCGGTTCTGGTCCATGCGAGAGAATTAAAGACGATTATGGGCACAGACCGGGGATCGTCGGAGAGTGTGTTGATTTGTGCCGACAGAAAGTCGAAGGACTCATTCAGATTTCTGCTCGTGATATCTGCAGCGACTTTGTATCGATCGATCACATTAGCGTACACTTTGTCGACGTGCGAGCCGCATATGATGTCGTGGAACTGATTGAAAAGCGTTGGCTCCCACGCGGCGATCAGCTCCTTCTGTGAGGAATTTCGGCCGCATGCCAGGCACAACGAATTGGCAAGCTCTGCATTGCCAAGCAGTATTTCAAGGCGTCGGTTCCACTGCTTTACGGCAATTCGAGCGCTGTAACAGCCCTGGAAAACGGGGTTCTTGTCGCCTACTGTTACGGGATAGGTTGCGAGCCCCTTGATAATGTCAAAGTACTCTTTAGGAGTCGATATCCGGAATTCAATGTCGTCGTAAGCCGAATTGTACTGTTTAAACAGCTCGGAAACGTGCGGCTCAATGTGCGTTAGATCCGCGCCACTTACGGCAAGCAAATGTTGCGTATCGGCATGTTTAATCAGTTCACGCAGACGTGACAGTGCAAACTTTCGAAATCGCTCAACGGTTCCCGGCGCACCGTAAAGAATGGCATAAGAGCCTCTCATCCAGTGGCAAAAGAGCTTAGTGCCGTCAAGACCCTGCCACCAGAACTCCGTTGGGCTGTCGATCGTGCCGAGGCGCTGAAACAGATTGTGACCAAACCCACATTTGATCATGAGCTGAGGGATCTGCGGATGCTGGCCAAAGGTGTCCAGCAGCCAGCCGCACCGCACATCAACTCCCAACTCCTGCTTACACCAGCGTTTGGCTAACAGGACCTGACGAATAAACGATTCGCCTGAGGGTATGTTCACATCTGGCATTGCGTACATGCCACACGTAATCTCGAGCCGACCGTTTGCAACCATTTCTAGGAACGTGGACCGGTGCTCTGGGTAAGCGCGCAGGAACGGGGCAATATAGCAGGTCTGATCTATAGCGAATTTGAACTCAGAGTTTTTTCGCATCTCAGAGAGTGCACCGATCAGAATCGAATATCCGATCTCAAACGTCTCATCGCGTGTCAGAAACACCTCCGCATCGTAATGAGTGTGGGGCACGTAGTGTACGATATGTTTCATATCAGCTCCATTGCCTGTGGCTTCAGAATCAGTGTGTGTTTTGCTCAAAATGCCATATATGGTCGGTTGCTACTTTGCCGATGTTGAGCATGTCTGCTTAATGGCAGATTTTGACCTGC
>CAIXIX010000004.1 GCA_903919615.1 uncultured Chthonomonas sp. | reverse complement strand
CGCGAGGTCGTCTTCTTCGCCAGTGCGAATTCGAATGCAGCCCAACACGGGTGTGAGGAAGATTTTGCCGTCGCCAACTTCGCCTGTCCTTGCAGTATTCGAAATTGTTTCGACTACAGCTTTTGCCTGGTCATCATGGACGACGATCTCTATCTTTACTTTGGTCAGCAAGTTAACTGTGTATTCAGCGCCACGGTAGTGCTGCGTAAATCCCTTCTGTTTTCCTGAGCCCCGCACATCTGTAATAGTCATGCCACTTAGGCCGATCTCAGATAATGCCAGTTTTAATTCGTCTAGTTTTTGGGGGCGGATCATCGCTTCCACCTTAATCAATGTATTGGTCTCCTTATTCCGAAGCAGTCTACGCGATTGGGTTCATTGAAGCGGCTAACCGGTTACTCAGTCTTCCGGTTAGCCAGACTTGCAATGGAGGCAAGATCGGCTTGCCTTAGTCTTGGTCCTCCGTTCGCACTGCGTAACCATGGGCAGGAGCAGATTCGTGCAGCACGAATTCCGGATATGCAGGGATTCCATGCTCATGAATATCGATGCCCTCTAGTTCACCTGCCTTCGAAACTCGGAGCGTCCCAGTCATCTTAACTGCATACATCAGGATATATGCGGCAGTAAAGACGGAAACAGTAATGATCAGGTTGCCGATAATCTGTGCTTTCAGCAAATCAAGCCCGCCGCCGTAGAGCAAACCTTTGAGCCGTGTCGCGGCGGGGTCAGACCCTGTTGAGATTGCGGCACCATATTTACCAGTTGCGAAAAGGCCGAGCGAAATCGTGCCCCAGATTCCTGCCATGGCATGCACTGGTACAGCGCCAATCGGATCGTCAATCCTTAGCCATTCAAGCAGATTAACGCCAATGACAACGATCACGCCAGCTACCAGTCCAAGTGCAATCGAACCGGTTGGGCTGACCCAATAGCAAGGGCATGTGATTGCCACGAGCCCAGCAAGAAAGCCATTGACTGTGAAGCCCAGGTCCCACTTTTTAGTTTGGGGATAGGCGTAAAACATTGCGCTCAATCCAGCAGCGCAAGCGGCAAGAGTCGTATTTGTCGCCACGCGGCCAATGCCCTGAAAGTCCATTGCGGATAGCGTTGAGCCTGGGTTAAAACCATACCAACCAAACCAGAGGATGAGGCCGCCAACCGCTGCCACCACAAG
The DNA here is from genome assembly GCA_903919615.1 of uncultured Chthonomonas sp. Classification (GTDB taxonomy): domain Bacteria; phylum Armatimonadota; class Chthonomonadetes; order Chthonomonadales; family Chthonomonadaceae; genus CAIXIX01. The sequence continues at coordinate 18,792 of CAIXIX010000004.1, read as the reverse complement.
GTCGTGCGGCAGCATTGGGCCGCCGCCATCCCGTTTGAATTTCCTTCCAAGTCTTGGACCAAGGACGATACTTCCTGCGAGTGCGATCATACCTCCGATTGTGTGTACAACCGTTGATCCTGCAAAATCGTGGAAGCTGTTCCCAAGCTTTGGCAGGAAAAAGCCAGCCGATCCCATGGTTGCAAGAAAGCCATCTGGCCCCCAAGCCCAATGCCCTACTATTGGGTAGATAAACCCGGATACACCGACACTATAGATTAGATCGCCTACGAAGCCTGTACGTCCGATCATCGCGCCAGATGTAATCGTCGAGCATGTATCGGCGAACGCGAATTGAAACAGCCAGAATGCGAGGAACGCCACTCCCGTGGTTTCATAGGTTTCTGGAATGTTGTTTAGGAAGTACCAGTTGTGTCCTGCTGCATCTCCGCGCCCAATCAATCCGTTGCCGTGGCCAAACATGAATGCAAAACCAAACGCATAGAAGAGGATGCCGCACAAGCACGTATCAACAATGCACTCCATTAATACGTTTACGGTCTCTTTCGATCGACAGAAACCCGCCTCAAGCATGGTAAAGCCAACCTGCATGCCAAACACAAGGAATGCTGCCAGCAACACCCAGACCGTGTTTATCGGGTTGACGATGTCGTTCCCTTTTAGGGCAGTCGTATCGGCGTGAGCCGAACCGCCGATGAAACTGGAAACGATGGCAAACAGCATTAATAGAATAGCGATGGCGCCAAGTTTGCCTACCAGCAACGTGGCACCATATTTTCGCCACTCTGGATCCGAGAGCCGCTCTTTGAGGCGCGAAACCTTGTTAACCTTGCGGATACATTCGTGGGGTGAAGACTTCAAACTCAGCTTCCTCCTGTATGATGGTGTGGATATCGGGCAATCCGGTATGGCCGTTGCCTGGTGTTGCCCCCGATCTGAAAGGGAGTGAATATCGACACCAGTCAGTAAGGGGACCCCGGCAATTCAAGCTGCAGACTAACCACGCCATTGGGAGAGTCGGGAAAAGGTGAGGGAAACGCAACTGACGGGGCTACGTGAAGGCTCTACATCGACCTGTCAGCAGCATCAACGCCTTGCAGAACACTTGTGAAGATCCAGTACACGACGCCCTTCGAAAGAATCCGGTAACAGCGCCGTTACCAATATTAAAAAAAACGCACCCGCAACGACACCGTTGCTGTATCTGGAGGGTTACAATTATGACAGGGACTAGATATTCCCGAAACTGCTATCTGGCATACCTGGCGTTATGCTAAATGACATAGATGGATAGTTACATGCGGCAGTAGTTGGAAGTTGTGTTCTGTCAATGAGTCTTGCTTGGCAAGCAGGATTTTCGTAGTTTGTGACATCATAATACACAGTAAACATCTAACAGGACAAAGCTTTTACCGGGAAGTTAGGTGCTTAAGTAGCAATGCGATGGCAGCGCGAGCTCTATGGCATGTGTGCAAAGATCAAGGAGCTACTCACGATGTTGATGGGTATCGAGAGGCTAGTGGACCTTACGGGAGTCCGCGCCTCCGGATTAACAGGCAAGAGTACCGAAGATATCGCAACCGCTATACACACCTGCGACGTCGATACTCTCGCGGCCAGCGATGGTCATTTTTCAGGTGTTGTTCGCGATGGGCAGACGGTTCGCCTTGCGCGAACCGTTGGGATACCGCTTCGCTATTTTGTCGCCAAGATGTTCCACGGTCCATTTCTTGTGGTGGGAGATCGAATCGACTCTCTCTTTCACTGGTGTAATCGGCAAAAGATTGGATGGCAGTTCGATCCCACCTATACTCGGATGGTCCCGGCTCATTACCTGCTAGAGATCGACCAGATTGGATGCCCAGATCCCTCCCCACGCTACCATCGCTTCTTCAATCCAGCGATTGCGCAAGGATCAACGGATATTGATGAGGCTGGCGCGCTTTATGTTGGCGCTGCATACCAGGCGCTACGTAACTGGATTGCTCAACTGCCCGATGGCGAGCCGATCGCTGTTGCGTTTTCTGGTGGCATTGACAGCACGTCAGTGTTGCTGATGGCAATATCTGCACTGGATGAATTAGGGCGCGATCCCGCGCTGCTGCGCGCATTTACACTTGATATGGGGGAAGGTAAGGATGCTGCGCAGGCCGAAGAGGTGATGCAGTCGCTGGGCCTCATCGATCAGTGGGAGCGAGTGAGCGTTTCTCCAGATCGCTATCATCTTGAAGAGGCAATCCGTGTGATTGAGGATTATCATCCTCTAGACGTTCAGTGCGCCGGCGTTGCGTTGTGCCTTCTTGAAACCGTCCGTGAGCGCTATCCTGAAATAAAATACCTGATAGACGGGGACGGCGGCGACGAGAATATGAAGTCCTACCCGCTCGAGGACAGTGACCTAACTCTTTCGAGCATACTTAGGAACCCAATGTTGTATCAGGAAGGGTGGGGCGTGGATGCAATAAAACACAGCCTCACTTACACGGGTGGGCTTTCACGTTCCTACGTTAGAACGTATGCTCCTGCACAAAGGTTCGGTTTTGATGCGTTCTCGCCATTTACCGTGCGCTCTTCGATCGCGGCCGCTGTCGCACTGCCTTTTGATCACGTGTTAGATGGCAGTACGGAGCGCCTGTACACTCTCAAACAAGACGTCGTGAAGGCTGGCGTGCTTGCAGTGACCGGGATTGATATGCCTGTGGTCCCAAAGCGGCGCTTCCAGGATGGCGCAGGAGGCGATGCGTACAGGGATTGGCGTGTGAGCAAGGCCTGGTGCCGGCGAGTATTTATGAAGCAGTGGGAGTCCAGACTCAAAGACGCCTGGGAAGGGAACCACCTGCGAGTTTCGGGGAACGACACTTCGCTGACGCCGCCGGCAGGATACGCAAACGACTGATCGATTGGAATAGCGGATGCAAGATTATCCCGCTACGGTCGCGGAACGTAACCGGTGGATTACTTTAAGGCGTGGGTCGAAGAGGAGCCTCAATCCTCTTCGGCCATACGCCTTCTTTGCTGAAGATGAGATTGATGGAGCTCGCATACAGGCTGCAACCAACACCCTGTTCTTAACCAATCGTGAGTGCCGTTATCGCTGCTTGATGTGTGATTTGTGGCAGGATACCCTTGATGAGACCACGCCGATTGGGGCAATTCCTGCTCAAATTGAATTCGCACTTGCCAATCTGCCTCCCGCAAAGCAAATTAAGCTCTATAATGCCGGCAGCTTTTTCGACCCGCTAAGCGTGCCCGTTGAAGACTACAGACGCATTGCAGGTCTCGTTGATAACTTCTCGCGGGTTATTGTTGAGTGCCATCCAAACTTAATCGGCGACCAGTGCCTCGCGTTTAATGATCTGATACCCGCGCAACTAGAGGTTGCTATTGGCTTAGAGACTGTAAATGACGCCGTGCTGGACAAGCTAAACAAGCGATTTACCGTACAAGATTTTCGGCGTGCCGCGGCTCAATTGTGCGGCGCGGGCATCGATCTCCGTGTTTTTTTACTGGTCCGTCCACCATTCCTAACCGAGGCCGAAGCGGTTGAGTGGGCGATGCGATCTCTGGATGAGGCTTTTGATTGCGGCGCCACAGTCTGCACGCTGATACCGGTTCGTGCGGGCAATGGCGCGATGGAGGCGCTTCAACGGGCGGGACTGTGGGATAGGCCACAACTCAAATCTCTTGAGACTACGATGGAGTATGGTCTTAGACAGCAGCGCGGTCGCGTATTTGCAGATCTCTGGGATTTAGATGGCAAGAGCGGTTGCGTGTGCGATGCGGAGCGGATCTTGCGACTTGCGGTAATGAATAGAACACAGCTGATACCAGAAGCGGTAGTTTGCAAACTTTGTGCGGAGAGCTGAAATGAGTTCGGAATACGATATCGTAGTCTTGGGATCCGGCTTTGGTGGATCGTTGATTGCCATGATTGGGCGGAGCCTTGGCCTCCGTGTGCTGATGATAGAGCGGGGCTCGCATCCACGGTTTGCCATTGGGGAGTCGACGTCACCGCTTGCAAATCTTTTGCTTGAGGAGCTTGCAAAGCAATATGAACTGCCATTTCTGCTTCCATTCTGCACTTATGGAAATTGGAAACGGACCTATCCCGAAGTAGTCTGCGGTCTAAAACGTGGTTTCACCTACTACGAACATCATCCCGACAAACGCTTTACGAGAAACGCGGACCGCAGTGATCAACTATTGGTGGCCGCGAGCCCACGAGACGATATTGCGGATACACACTGGCTTCGGTCAAGTTTCGACAGCTTTTTAGTCGATCGAGCCGTTGAACGCGGAGTGGAATATTGTGACCATACTACGATCGATGCAGTGAGGCGTAATGAGCATTCTCGGTGGACCGTTGAGGGTGTAAAGAGTGATGGCAGATTTGAGGTTACGGCGCGGCTGTTGATTGACGCTACGGGACCACGCGGGCTTCTACAGCGCCTGCTTGGGATTCCCGAGGTGGAACTGCCCAGATTTCCTAAGACCCAGGCGCTGTTCAGCCACTTTACGGGTGTGCTGCGTTGCGATGAAATGGAGGAGTTCCGTGTGGCCGGGGAGCCGCCATATTCACCTGATGATGCAGCGCTGCATCACATTGTCGATGGTGGCTGGATGTGGGTGCTAAGGTTTGATAATGGCGTGACCAGCGCCGGGTTTTCTGTTACTGATGAGGCTGCCGCGGATCTCGGTCTGCCAGGCGACCATGAGCGCGCCTGGAGCACGTTCATGCAGAAATATCCATCCATTGGAGAACAGTTCGCAGAAGCTTCAGCTAAGTTACCGCTTATCTATTCACCCAGGCTAAGCTATTGCGCAGAGCGTGCTGCTGGTCCCGGTTGGGTGATGCTGCCCTCTGCGGCAGCCTTCCTCGATCCGCTGTTCAGCACCGGCATTCCATTGACATTGCTGGGAATTGAACGCATTGCCAAAATCCTTGCAGAGAGCTGGGAGACCGATGAGCTGGAGGTGAAACTTCACGAATATGGTAATACAACACTGCAAGAAATCAGGTCAACAGCCGAGTACATTGGTGGGAGCCTGCGCTCCCTTACGGACTTTCCCTCATTTGCAGCGCTTTCCATGTTCTACTTTGCCGCAGCAAGCTACAGCGAGATGGCTCGCCGTACCGATCAGAGATCGTTGGTTACGCGCTTTCTTGCAGCAGACCGGGCAGATTTTAGGGATGGAATGCGAAAGTGCATACAACGAATTTGTGCTAACCCACGCGGAGCGGATGACATTGTATGCCTTGCAGCAGACGGAATTGAGGTACTAAACATCGCTGGGCTCGCCGATGTGTCGAAACGGAACTGGTATGGAGTTGACCTGCAAGGCGTGATCGACAATTCACACAAGCTAGACCTTAGTCAAGAAGAGATGCGCAAAATCATTGCGACAGCCGATTGGGTGTAATCTGAGTCGGCGATTTCCCCGGATTGAAACTTGGGTTTACCTCACCTTCGGATAATGCACAGAATCAAGTTCGTCGTAAACCGAACGGAACTTGACCTCAACGCTCAGTCTCTTTATGGCTTTGTTCCACTGATCACGTAACTCTGGCGTCAGCCGGTCATAATCGCCCTCATCCATCCCGATTATTCTGAGATGCTCGTCTACACGCATGACGCTTGTGTCGCCATCAAGGGCATTAATTTCGTAGTGCAGCCCTGGCTGGTTGATTCCCAATTCTTTCTCAGCGATATCCCACTCATCCACGCCATTCGCAGAATGAACTGGTTTTCCATCAATAATGAGTTGAAACTCTGTGATTCGCGCCGGACCAATGCCAAAATTATCAATCGCTACCTCGCGAACTGAATTGTCCTTGGTGATTTCATCACTAATGAAAAGCATGGGCTTGAGCGACAGCCTGTTGTGCTTGTGATTTTCCCACGACTGAACGGCAGAGACGACCAGCGCCGCAACTGCGGTTATGGATGCGCAAACGCTTATCCAGGTTTCTATCTTGATCGTGCGGGCATGTTTGGTAGATGTGTCATTCGGCAAAGAGAAAGCTCCAGACGTCTGAATCGGATACAAGAGTATACGATGCATGTGTGGATTCCGTTAGAGAACTGGCAGCGTTTATTTGTTGTTTATAAATCGCAACAACTACATACGGTGATTTTGACTCATTACAGACGCGTCCAATTGCCAATGTTAAAATGGTATCTAATATCTATAATTGCCAATAAGAATCATCTCTGTTTGTGTTAGTATAGAGTCACAGAATCGATCATGTTGGACATAAAATGACAGGTAATTAGCTCAAGTGCCCACAGTTTTCTTGAGTGCTGATGAAAAATTATCCCGGAAACATATCGTCTAACACTGTTTTGACGTCTTTGCAATTTTTTTGTTGGGTTGGGACATAATATTGCAAAGCTTCTCACCAACACACGGGGTCTTTAATATGGCAACCACCTCTGGCAACATGAGTATAGCGGCATTATTTGATGGGGAAACAAGGCGCGCAGCTGCCAACTCGGCGCTAACTGCTCATTCGCTAGGTGCGCGGCGCCGTGCGGCTAAGATTACGCTCTCAGATTTGAGTGAAGCTATGGCTGAACGAGGGTTGTTGGTCTCAACTTCAACACTTAGCCGGTTTGAAACCGGCAAGTGTGCGTTGTCAGACGACACTCTGGCAGCTCTTGATGACCTATTGCCACAAAATTCAATCGAGGAACTATCGCTAGATTCTCCAGTTACTAAGCTAGCCGAAGTAGTGGTGCCAAGTCCTGCCTCTTTAAAAAGGCACGTGACAGAATCAACTTCGCTCATAAACTCGATCCTGGAATTCAGCAGGCGTCTGATTGCAGAGGCATCTTTCGACACGGCGAGTTCTCTACTCAAGTTTGCCAAGGCTGTTGCGACAGCTGCTGAGGATCAAATTGCTTGTGGCTGGATCGACTACCACGTTGCAGAATGTAAACTAAACTTAATTTCTCCTGGCACTGATGTCACGCGCGGTCAGTCTGGCCACGATGAAGTCATGGCCCTGTTTCGCAAGGCTTTTCATTCAACCGAATCATACGTCGGAGCAAGTCAGAACCACGGCTCGCCAGTGTGGCTGAGTGCTCTTGTGCTCCGCGCAACGGCTGCAGATGCGATTGCCCGGATTTTTCTAAAGGCGTTTCGCAAAAAGAACGACTATGACCGTCGAAAGGATCTCCAGTCTGCGTTCCTCGTCGCGGACGAGACCTTTGAACGTGTTAGAAAGCTCATGCAGCTTTCGCGCGCGTCCGACGTTAGTGAAATCCTCGCGAGGCTTACTGCTTCACATTCTGATCTACTTCGAACAGTCGAACCTTTGCTTGTGGGGCCCGCGGCTACTGGCTCAACGCGACCAGCACAATTGCTGCGTTCTGCGATCGATCTGCAAATGTCCTCTGCTCGGTCTTCGCGGTCGGTTGACAAGCTTGACATGCTCGCCACGTACCACCGCAAGCTCGCGGAACTGCTTGAGCTGAGCGATAATATAGAATCCAAAACGGGTGCGCTGTGGAACGCGATGTTGGCTCGCCAACTCTGCATTTCGGCCGACCAAAGCCTTGACACGATTGTTGAGTCGTCGCGTTCGCTGCTCCTTGCTAAGCTCGGTGACCAGGGAGAATCGTACTTCAAGAGACTCGAAACGGAATTACAGTCATGTAACTTGATTGGCTGCATTTATTCCGTTAATCCGCCCGCGCCGGATTCGCAACCTTGAGCCGAGATGTCGCATCCGCCTTCCCTGCGTCGAGCGGGGTTGGCCCGATTAATCGCCGCATTTGAATTTGTGTGCGATCTCATCCGCCATGAGAGGATCACCGACGTTGAATGCATGGAACCTTGACCAGAGCCTAAAGGCCTTCAACTCGATCGAGCTATTTGGGCTCGAAATCGAAGCTTGTTGCTGCGACCGCGAAAGCCGTGCCGTCGTCCACCACGCAGTTGCTACTGCCCAACGCACAATTAGCTGGTTCGAGCTCTCAGACGCCCTCGGAAGTGTTGCGCTTGCCGCTGAGAACAGCTTGTTAGACTTGCTCGCCGCAACGGGTGAACTAACGCTACGTGACGCCGTCTTGCGCGCTGCGTCCGCCGTGCTTTGCCGCAGGTTTGCGGTCAACAGATTGGATGATACGACGCGGCGTCGCCAAATTGAACTTAGCGAAGTAATCGTGCTCTCAATGGAAAAGCTTATCGGTGCCAAGTACGCTTACAGAAACGCCGTCCGCTTTAGAAAGTACGTGTCTAACGCTGTCGTTTGGTCTATTGCTGACCTTTGGAGACAGAATCGGCCTTATGACTCAATAGACGCCGTGCACGAAGATATTTCCATAGTTGATGTTGCTGATCGCGTGATTGTAACAATACTTGGAGACGAGCAACGACACAGGTTGGAAAAGGCAGTTATTGATGCGAAGTCAAGGATTGTGCCTTCAAAATGTTCTGCCTTTGGGTGGTACTGTTTTGTCGGGCATTACGTCCATTCGAAACAGCTCGCTCTTATTGCTCGGGAGTACAAAGCTAAGACTGGCCAATCCGTGTCGGTCGCAACAATTCACAACAAAGCAAAAGAGGTGTTAGTTCTCTTGTCAGTTGACATCAATGAGCGACTTGAATTCACTGTTTCCAGTGTTGTCGCTCTGCTAGAAGAAAACGACAAGGTATCAATTCTCAACGCGGACGCCATGTGTCATATCCTCTGCGACGCCGGGTTGATAACTGGTCACCCTCTCCGAAAACGTGGAAGACCCCGCAAATCTGACCACTAAAAGGATGTGATGCGAACATCGAGTTGCCGCAATAACTTTGCGGCAACTCGATGTTGCGTTGTATGTACGCATATTGAGGGTCCGTATTTGCAAGTTATTCTCGCGCGTTCGCTGGCTCGTATTGTGACTAAGTGATATAATTCCGAAAGTTCTTTCAGGGCAACCTTTAGAATTGTGATTAAAGAGGATAAAACATGGCAATCGCGCCGTTTCGGCATAGTACTTCGACTGTGCTGGACAGTGATCAGGATTTTGTTGTCTGGTACTCAAGTCAGATCGCAGAATGCCAGGATGATCCAGGCGAATTAATCGGGCTTCTCGAAGGGCTCGATAGGCCGTTAAATGTTGGTGCAACAGACAACCTGCTTGTTGCGATACGAAACGTCCTCAATAACGCTGATCTACACGAGGCTCATGTCGCCGCGGCATGCGCATTAATTCGCATAAGTTCTACTCCGGATATTGACGAATCAATTAACGACATCCTCATTGCCTGCCTCAGGAACGGTGATCCTGACGATCGACTTCATGTTTGCGAAGCTATCCTCACCTATCCCGCTGCCTTCCGAAATAACAACGCTCTACTCGAAGCCCTCATTAAAAACGCCAACTGCTGCAGTTCCGACATAGAGCTCAAGCGCACTGCTGTTGCCTGCCTTGTCTCTGCACACGATAATCAGGCCGTAGTGGATTTCGTTAAGTTGCTTGCAAAGAGTGATCAACCTGAGCCGGTAAAGCGCGAAGCTGCCGGCCTTCTTAAGCTTTGGGGCAAAAAAGTATCCAGCCGTGTTACCGTTGCTGCAGGCCACCGTAAAGCTATTTAATTATTCATTCACCGTTCTTAAATTGCGCCTCGTATAGCTCTCTGTAAACACCATCGGTCGTGAGCAACTGGTCATGTGTTCCTCGCTCGACGATTTTACCATGCTGCATCACGAGAATGAGGTCTGCCGATAGGATCGTTGACAGGCGATGAGCGATTGCGAAGGTCGTTCTGCCTTTCATGAGGGGCTCGAGAGCAGACTGTATGAGCCGTTCTGATGTGGTATCGAGCGACGACGTTGCCTCGTCCAGGATAAGAATTCGTGGGTCTTTTAAAATCGCACGAGCGATAGCGATGCGCTGTTTCTCTCCCCCGGAAAGCTTGTAGCCTCTCTCCCCAACAATCGTCTCATAGGCTTCCGGCAGGGATGCAATATGATCGTGGATGGCTGCCGCCTTTGCTGCAGCAACAACCTCATCGTCCGTCGCCTCGGGCCTGCCATACAACAGATTGGCTTTGATCGTGTCGTGAACCAAATACGTCTCCTGCGTCACTACTCCGATGATCTTGCCTAGCGACTCCAGTTGAATTTCACGCACATCGCGACCGTCGATCTTTACCGATCCACTATCGACATCGTAAAGCCTCGGGATCAGGTAGGTGAGCGTGGTTTTACCTGCTCCGGATGAGCCAACCAGTGCGATCAGCTGCCCAGGTTTTGCTTCGAAGCTGATCATGTCCAGCGTAGGCTCCGTCTGTTCAGCGTCGTAGCGGAATACTACATTGTCGAACTGGACACTGCCATTTACCTCCCCAGGATCCATTACAACAGCAGTGGCGCTATCCACAATCTCTTGCGGCATATCCAGGTATTCGAAGATCCTGTCGAACAATGCGAACGAGCTCATCACATCGACCTGGATATTCAGCAGGTTAGTGAGCGGGAAGAACAGCCGGCTCTGGAGCGCAGTGAAGGCCACAATCACGCCAAGGGATAGATGCATGTCGCCGTCTTTGATAATTAGATAGCCGGCAAGCCAGTACACCAGTACCGGAGTGATCGAAAACGTGAGGCCGATCAAATTGAAAAAGTAACGCATGATCATTGCCTGCTGGATCTGCGTTGTGGTGAGCGCCTGATTTTCACGCTCGAACTTCTGCTGAGATAGAACTCGCCTGCCGCTGATTTTGGTTAGGAGTATTCCAGAAACGGACAGCGTCTCCTGCATGGTTGAATTGAGGTCAGCTAGTTGGGACTGGCTCTTCGATCGCACGCCCCTGGCAAATGAACCAACCTTCATTGCGAAGAAGGCAAACGCCGGAAGAATGCCGACGGAGAGTAGTGTCAGCCGCCAGTCCATAATGATCATGGCTACCAGTGTGGATAGCACAGTGGTTACATTATTGAGAATGTTTGCGGCGGTATCACTGACAACGGATTGAATGCCGCCAACATCGTTGGCCAGACGAGACTGAATTTCACCTGTGCGCGTTCCTGTAAAGAAACGAAGCGACATCGCCTGCAGATGCGCGTAGAGCTGATTTCGCAGATCGCGCATAATCTGCTGACCAACGTGGATGCTCAGGTAAGAATAGCCAAGACCAAAGACAGTCCCTCCAATCGTTGCTAGAAGGGTATAGAGCGTGTACTTTGCGATTATCTCGTAGTGACGCCCAATAATTCCGTCGTTGATTATTGTCTTTAGAAACCACGGAGAAAAGAGCCCCAAAGTCACAGAGATTAGAACAGCAACAAAAACGACGCACAGCTCCGTTCGGTAGGGCCTGAACGTCTGAAGTACACGCTTTGGTGTTTGCTTATTTAACGGTTTCTTAACGGCGGGCGTAGAAAAGCGCGCAATGCCCATTTGGCTGCTCCATAGTGTTCACAACAAATAACGAAGGGAAATGGCTGTCAAGAGCCTTGTGTCTCGTTCGTGTACGGATCGAGACTGAGGGGGATCGGGCTGACCTGTCAGCCCGAATTATTGAGAACACAAACCTGGCGGAGCCGACTAAAATCCCTTGGAGGTCCCGGCGGCTTTGGATGCAGCGTTCAAAGAATTGAAACCACGGCCATTACGATCGTACGAATAGCGGCCAACAGCCCTATCGAGCAGCGCGAGTGCGGAATTGTAATCGTAGACGGCGTTCACCTGGTTAAACTCTGCCGTGCTCAGCGAGTTTTCAGAGTCGCTCAATTCAAGCAGGGGAGACACACCTGTCTGCTGCGACACTCCGGCAGAGTACCGGACCCGTGCGAGCCTTGCTGCCTCTCTTGCCTGCGTCAGACCAACCTCAGCAACAGCAATGCGTTCCTTTGCCTGAATCATAGCAATATAGGCCTGTTGTACTTCGAGCGTCACACCGTCGATGGCTTCGCGTTTTGCCGTCTCTGCGGCGCTAACTTCAGCTTTCGCCTCGCTTGCGTGCGCCCTGGCGACGCCTCCATCGTATAGTGGAATGTTGATGTCTACCGTTCCGGCGATTACGTTCTCGCGGCTAAACACGGTATTGTTGGGCGTGAGCGTGTAACCGAGATTCAGGCCGACTCGTGGGGCAACGGACTTTCGGGCTAGTTTTATTCCCTGTCTTGCTGCGGAAAGGTTTGCTTGTGCGCCAAGGATCTCCGGTCGTGTCTTAATCGCTTCCGCAACAGCAACGGAATACTCCGGGCCAAGATCCAATGTGTCGTTAACTTCTGTAGGCACAAGAGAGCCGACAGAAATTTGTGAGCCTTCAGGAATTTGTGAGATTCTGCCAACTGGCGAGTTTCTGCTGGTTATCGGCGTATGTATCGGCGGTATATTGGGCACTACAATGGCATTCTGCGACGTGACGTTAATGGTTAGAGAAATGTCGACACCCATCACGTTTTTGAGCAGCGCAAGTGAGAGCTTAAGAGCGGTGGTTGCTTCAATGACACTTCTCTGAGCGTTAGCAACGTCCGTATCGGCGCGAATGATGTCGAACCTTGGTGCGGTGCCAGCATCGAAGCTCTTTTGCGCAGTATCTTTTCTTAGGCGAGCATTGTTTAGGGTGTCATTTGCAACATTAAGTTGGGCCTGGCCCCGCAACACATTTATGAAGCTCGTCTTTACATCACTTACGACACTATTCCGAATTCGGTTGATGTCTATGCGTGCCGCCGCCTGCTGAAACTGGCTCTGTGTAACAGCATCATGCAAGAGCCCCAAAATGTCAATCGGCATCATCGCGCCAGCGGTAATTACAGGATTAAACTGATTTAGTGTGGTTATATTGGCGCCGCCGAAGGTTACCGAAGTCTTATCATCAAATTCAGTAAGCGCTGTGTCTAAAGAAGCTGTCGGATTAAGCGCGGCCTTCGCCTCTGCAGTGCGTCCCTGGGATTTTAGCAGGTTTGCCGTCGCAGTTGCGAGTGATCGGTTGTGGACGATAGCAACGCGAATTGCCTGTTCCAGGTTGAGATGCGTGGAGGCGCCAACGCTATTCAGCGCCACTGCACCCGGCGAAACCAGTTCCGTGGAATCACCATTAGAAACTTCGGACTTCTGTGCAATTCGGCCCTTCGATTGAGCATTACCAGCCGTAACCAGCATACAAACGGAGGCTGCAGCAATAGTAGTCGCCACGAAAGATTGTTTGAACTTCATAAACTCCCAACACACCCCGGCTAGAGTTGCCGTTGCCAGACCAAGGATGCACTCCTCTGGCTAATACGAATCACGTGATAAATAGGTGGCATCTTACAGGAACAATTGCGCAGGCATTTAAGATGCCGGCAGTTTGTTGCGATGCAATTAACCTGTTTGAGTTTACACCGAAGCTTTTGTTAGATCACCGTCCACCAGACGCCATATCCCTGATGGATTTGAGTTCTGCAGAGCAGCGGGCAGCAGCGCTACTGGCGTATCTTGATAACAGATTGGGCGGGCAAAGCGCTCGATTGCTGCTGTGCCAACGGACGTTGTTCGGCTATCTGAGGAGGCAGGGAAGGGCCCACCGTGCTGCATCGTGTGACTCACTTCGACACCGGTCGGATATCCATTAAATATCAGTCGACCAACCTTTGTCTCCACAACAGAAACCAGTTCCGTGAAATCCTCGAGGTCGCCATCAGTGCCATGGATACTGGAGGTTAACTGGCCCTCCAGACCCGCGGCAACTGCTTCTAATTCGCCCTTAGAACTGCACTCTATAAGCAGTGATGAAGGACCAAAAACTTCGCGAGCCAGATTGATATTCGCAAGAAATGCCTCTGCTGTCGTCACCAATAGTGCAGCTGAACCGCCAGCAGGTGAATTCTCGGCGGTGGTAGCCTGTGCCACGACCGACACGCCGCTAGACCTGGCCAGTGTATCGAGCGATCGCTGGTAGTTGGTGCTAATGCCCGAGTGAAGCATCGTACCAGGAGCTATCGCAGCGATAGCGGCGCCAAGGCTATGCTTAAGGGTGTCTAGCGCTTCGCTCTTCATCGCAACGAGAAGGCCCGGATTGGTGCAGAACTGCCCCACGCCAAGCGTAATAGAGCCTGCGAGGCCAGCAGCAAGGGCTTCCGTTCGCTGAGCAACGGCTTCCGGCAGAAGGAACATGGGGTTGATGCTGCCCATCTCAGCATATACCGGGATAGGGCGAGGCCTAGCCGCAGCGATTTTGCTGAGTGCGCGTCCTGCGCCGAAAGAGCCGGTAAACGCCACAGCCTCTATTTCGGGCTCAGATACAAGCTGCTCGCCTGTCTCGTTAACGCCGTGCAGAAGCGAGAAAACGCCATCCGGCATTCCTGTCGCCGCCGCTGCCCTCAACACTGCTAATGCGGTAAGCTCAGATACACCTGGGTGAGCAGGATGCGCCTTCACAACCACGGGGCAGCCAGCCGCGAGAGCGGATGCTGTATCGCCACCGGCAACAGAAAATGCGAAGGGGAAGTTACTTGCCCCGAACACTGCGACTGGCCCTATTGGGATGAGCATTCTGCGAAGGTCTGGCCGTGGCAGCGGTTTGCGGTCGGGAAGCGCTGGGTCGATTCGCGCCTGCACCCACGATCCCTCGCGAATGTAGGCTGCAAACATGCGAAGTTGCCCGGCGGTCCGCCCACGTTCTCCGGTTAACCTGGCAAGCGGCAGGCCAGTCTCGAGCCCAGCGCGTTCGAGAAGTGCATCGCCCAACGCGATAATCTCTTCTGCGATCGCATCGAGAAACGAGGCTCGCTGCTCTGCCGACAGTTTTCGATAGGGTGCAAAAGCAGCTGACGCAAGTGCGGTGGCTTTACTAATCTCAATCGGAGTAGCTACTGTAAACGTCCCATCTAGTTTCTGTCCGTTCGCAGGGTTTACCGCCGTTATAATCTCGCTGCCATGTGCAGATAGCTGGCTGCCGACAAAGTTCTTTCCGTGCAAAGTCATTCCTGTTCTCTCGCTAAGCTGCCGTAGCAGCGCTCGCTATCAGGCTACCACGTTACGCAGTACGCCGATTGAATCAATGCAGATAGTTATCCGGTCGCCCGATTTTAGACTGAAGTCGGTCCCCGGGATGATGCCTGTTCCAGTCATTAACAGCGCTCCGGCCGGGAATGCAGTTTCTCTGTACAGGTATGAGACGAGCTCTTCGGGGGTGCGCTTTAGCTGGTGCAGGTCGGTATGGCCGGAAAATACCGTCTCTCCATCTCGCTCGATAGAGAGGTCAATCGTAGTCTCCCGTGAGATATCTGTCTCGCGGATCAGGATGCAGGGACCGATAGCACAGCTTCCATCGTAAACTTTGGCCTGCGGCAAATAGAGGGGGTTCTCGCCTTCGATATCGCGCGAGCTCATATCATTGCCGATGGTATATCCAATAATTTCGCCCCTGCTGTTGATAGCAAGTGTTAGCTCAGGCTCAGGAACATTCCACTTCGAATCTTGACGGATGCGAACCGCAGCGCCTGGTCCAACAACTCTAAATGCTGAGGCCTTCATGAACAGCTCCGGACGTTCAGCGGAGTAGACCTTCGCATAGAAGTCCTGCCCGCCGGAGGCCTTCGACTCCTCCATCCTGGCATCTCTGCTTCGGTAGTAGGTTACGCCGGCAGCCCACACCTCCTGCGTGCCAATCGGAGCAAGGATGGAAGTGCCGTCCAGCGAGAACTCGTCGCTCGAAGCCGCAAGCTCTTTGAGGTGTGACACCAGATTAGGGCTGTTGAAGAGCGTATCCCAGTCCGTGCCAGAAAGGAGCGCTGTCTTGCCGTCAATGCTGACTACTGGGCCAGCATCGGTACGAGTGAGTGTAATCATCGGGGCTTTCTATGAATGGGAATCAAGCAAGGATCTCTTTGATTGGATCGCCATAGACGTCTGTAACGCGGTAGTCTCTTCCCTGATATCGGAAAGTAAGTCTCTTGTGATCGACGCCGAGCATTTGCATGATGGTCGCGTTCAGATCGTGTACGCTCACCGGGTCTTTGACGATGTTGTAGCAATAGTCATCGGTCTCACCGTGTGTGTAACCACGCTTAATCCCGGCGCCAGTTAGCCACATGCTGAAGCACCGTGGATGGTGATCCCGGCCGTAGTCGGTAGCCGTCATGCCGCCTTGACTGTAGACTGTGCGTCCAAACTCGCCACCCCATATAATGAGTGTATCGTCTAGAAGGCCCCGCTGCTTCAGGTCATTGATTAGTGCAGTCGTAGGCTGATCTGTATCATGGCATTGGCCCTGGATTGCCTTTGGCAGTCCGCCATGATGGTCCCAACCCATGTGGAAAAGCTGAACAAAGCGAACACCACGCTCTGCAAGACGTCGTGCCAGGAGGCAGTTGGCTGCATAAGAGCCAGGGCGATGAACGTCCGGACCGTAGCTCTCCACGACCGCTGCGGACTCTTTTGATGTATCCGTGAGATCAGGAACCGAACTCTGCATGCGGAACGCAAGCTCATACTGCGAGATTCGGGTATCAATCTCAGGATCACCGGCGGCAGCCTTTTCAATTTTGTTCAATTCGCCAAGCTCATCGAGCATCTCACGCCGAATTCCAGGGCTGACTCCGGGAGGGTTCGAAAGGTAGAGCACCGGGTCTCCCTGGTTTCTAAACTTCACGCCCTGATACTGTGTCGGGATAAAGCCGGAACCCCACAGCCGATCGTACAATGGCTGATCATCCGGTCTGCCCGATCCTTTAGAGGTGAGCACCACGTACGCAGGCAGATCGCTGTTCTCGGTTCCCAGGCCATAGGCAACCCACGAGCCGATACTTGGCCGACCCGAAATCTGCGAACCAGTCTGGAAGAAAGTGATCGCAGGATCGTGATTGATCGCGTCCGTATGCATGGAGCGGATAACGCACATCTCATCGGCAATGGTTGCCATGTTCGGCAAAAGATTGCTGAGCCATACGCCGCTCTTGCCATGCTGCTTGAAGTCAAAAATCGATGGCGCAACCGGGAATTTGGCCTGGCCGGAGGTCATTCCCGTGAGGCGCTGTCCGTTGCGGATGGATGCAGGCAGATCCTGTCCTCGGTACTCGGCAAGCTTTGGTTTATAGTCGAACAGCTCCATTTGCGACGGTGCGCCAGATTGGAACAGGTAGATCACCCTCTTCGCCTTCGGCGGGAAGTGAGGTAAACCTGGGCGGCCCGGCACGGGATGCTTGCCCACATCCGGCATAGCTCCCGAACTGCGCTCAGAAAGCAGGCCAGCCGCTGCGGCCATGCCAAATCCGCACGCAGATTGCAGGAAGGTTCGCCGATTAATGGCATCCTGCAGCTGTAGTATTCTGTCGGTGCGCATCGGTACCTTACTCCTTGTTAATCGTCTCATCCATGTTTATCAGGATGCTTGCTGTCATCGTGTAGGCTGCCAGTTCCGGAGCGGCAATTCCGGGTTCGCGCGGATAATCTCCCACCGCTACCAACTTTTCGGCTGCTGCGGGATCGGCCTTATAGATCGAAAGCCGCTTTTGCAGACCCGTAGCAAGGATCCTTGATTCTGTTGAGCTTGGTTTGCGGCCGAGGGCCAGCCGGAATGCGTAGTTGATCCGCTGTTCAGGAGTTGTGCCGCCAAGCGTTAGCATGTGCTGCGCCAAAACGCGTGATGCCTCGACATACGTAACCTCATTCAACAGAGCTAGGGCCTGGAGGGGAGTATCCGTCCGAGATCGCCGAACTCTGCAAGCTTCACGTCCTGGCACGTCGAAAATACTCATTGTCGGCGGCGCAGCGGTTCGTTTCCAGATCGTGTACAGGCTTCTTCGATAAAGGCCTGCACCCTTATCATGCTGATAGTTGCGCAAATTGCCGTACACATTGGTCTCATCCCAAATGCCATCTGGTTGGTACGGACGAACAGAGGGTCCTCCCAGCTTCTCGAAGAGAGTGCCACTGATTGCGAGCGCCTGGTCTCGAATGAGTTCTGCTTGAAGTCGGAAACGCGGCCCTCGCGCAAGCAGGCGATTGATTGGGTCCTTGCGCTGCAACTCGGGAGTAACTCGTGACGATTGCCTGTAGGTTGCGCTCATCACGATCTCCTTCTGAAAGGCCTTCATGTCCCATTTCAATCGCACAAACTCTGTCGCGAGCCAATCCAGCAGTTCAGGATGGCTGGGGAATTCAGCACGTGTACCGAAATCTTCTGTGGTGGGCACGATCCCTGTACCAAAGAACTTCTCCCAAAACCGATTGACGGCTACCCGCGATGTTAGCGGATTGTCTGCAGATGCGATCCACTTCGCCAGGCCGAGCCGATTGTTCGGAACTCCTTTTGGCATTGGCGGAAACGCTGCGGGCAATCCTGCGGTAACTACCTCGCCATGCTTGTCGTACTGTCCTCGAATGAGCACATAGCATTCACGTGGTTTCGGCATCTCATCCATCACCATCGCAGTCGTAACCTGGCCATCAAGGAGGGTTCGCTGGGTTTGCAACGCGTTTGACGATGCGGCGAAGTCCTTGTACGCTGGGTCGTTCTGTTCCGACCAGAGCTCCACCAGTCGGTCGTTCTGTCGCGCTGTTCTACGGTCCTGGGCAATAGCGAGCAGGGTATGCAGTTCGTCAGAACCGGCAAACTCAGCAACTTCAGAAGCCGATAGGTGCCTGGAGTAGATCGAAACATCCTCAACTTTGCCTTTGAAGCCATCGCTGCCAGTTCGTAAGCCAACCTTTGCCGTCACAGTGGTCTTGATACTGCCCTTCAAGCTGTTAACTTCAGGCATCGATGGCGCCAGTTTGCCATTAATATAGATATGGACGCCTTCTGGCTTTGCCGTTCCGTCGTAAGTTACGAACACGTGGCTCCAGGTATTGTTGGGAATTG
>CAIXIX010000003.1 GCA_903919615.1 uncultured Chthonomonas sp. | reverse complement strand
CAGACGCTGATTTTCTGCGGTAAGTGCATCAACTCGCTCATTAAGTTGCTCGATCGTATTGAGTAACGTTCCAACCAGCTTCTTGAGCTCGGGACCATCGATCGTGTCGAAGTTTATGTCTTTGAACAAAAGCGCGCTCCGTCGTCACAGTTGTGGATTTAGTCAATGGCCGGCCGACCATATACCTACTGTTACGGAGGCGCGGAATCAAAGATTCCCGTGAGCAAAACAAAGGCAACGAGAGAATGCGATGAAACGGTGTTGGGTTGCACAAAACAGAAACCTACCCCGAGTTATTGAGGAGATACGTTTGGTGCATATTCTCCGTCCCCTGTGCTGTTCGGATGCTTTGGAGCTCGTTCCGCCGCATTGCGGCGATACCCAATTGGACCCCCAGAAAGGAACCGACAGATGATTCGCTCAAAGAGTGGAATTGCGTTTGCGATTATTCCTGCCGTCACGTGTTTTGCAATGACATGGATTTCACTTACCGCAATGGCCGCCAGAATACCACCGCCGGCGACACCATGTTGCGACTGTGCGGGATCAATGCCCGGCAAATATTGTGCTTGTGGTGCGTTCTGCGACTCTCCGCCGAGCTCAACGAGGTGGCTGTGTTTGAAGCCCGTTGGCTCATGCAGTGTTATTAACCAG
This sequence comes from uncultured Chthonomonas sp., assembly GCA_903919615.1. Classification (GTDB taxonomy): domain Bacteria; phylum Armatimonadota; class Chthonomonadetes; order Chthonomonadales; family Chthonomonadaceae; genus CAIXIX01. The sequence continues at coordinate 4,275 of CAIXIX010000003.1, read as the reverse complement.
CCTCTTACGCCCTGCATAGGTTCCTGCAGTGATTGACGCGCTTGGAACGGCTGGATATGACGGCAGCAGTTCTGCGTCGTCCCTCACAATATCTGAATCAGGATGCTCAATCGCCGTTACATGCGGTGCCAGCTAACAGGCAGTGTATCATTGCGTTAATCTAGCGCCTAGACGTGACTGTCGAACCCACAAATGAGATAGATCGACGACCAAAGGTTGTTGTGGACAGGCGCAAGGCAGATGTTGCCTCGCGTTTGCCGTCTAGGCGTTAATGTCAAATTGAGACGTGGAATAACGAGGGGCTAGCCTTGCGAAACCGATTGGTCTATCATGCATTGTTTTGGTCGTTGATGGGCATATTCAGTGCATCGGTCATTTGGATCGCCATTCACTGAGACGGGGAGTACCAACGTGCTTGATAAGAGCCAATCTTTTTTCCTCGCGATGATGGCATTAGTGGTTCTTTTTTGTTACGCTGTGGCAGTTCGACGCACGACATCCGTCCGTCCCACAGTACCACTGACTCCCCCTGAGCTATTGTCTGTTCACACACAAACAGTAATAGGGCCGGAGCCTCACGTGCGGGGCGAGCGGACTGCGCCGTATACGATTGTTGAGTTCGGAGATTTTCAATGCCCTCCATGTAAGATGGCGGGCCCCATGATCGACGACATATTGGTGAGACACTCCGGCAAAGTTCGACTCGTGTTCCGAAATAACCCTCTCTCAATGCACCGCCTAGCGAAGCTGTCCGCCGATGTCGCTGAGAGCGCGACGGGCGACGACGAATATTGGAACTTGCACAACGCGCTATTCGAACATCAGACCGAGCTGAGCGCAGAACGCATTAACACAATCGCGATCCGCTCGCTGGGTAAACTTAACCGACCACATAGTGAAGGTGCCAGGGCAAAAGCGCGTGTCGACAATGATGTCCGAGCAGCGAGACTCCTCGGAGCCCATGGTACACCTGCATTTTTCGTTTGTTGCCCGGACGGTCGCGTTTTCCGCATGGGCTCAATAGACCAAATTGAGGCGTACATAAAATAGCTATACCGAGGTTGGTCGCTGATTTTCTGGAGACAGGTCGCAATTGTAGTGTATGGGATTATTTGGATATGATTTCAGCAGACCAGAACGACGACATTGCAGGCATGCGCGACGCTCTAAAACACGCGTGCCAGCGGCGGCATATTATCGTTGCGTTCTTAATTATTGGCATCACGATGGCAGTGGGACGGTGGATGAGAGTGGGCGCCATCTCCTATGAGCGCATCGGTCCGTATAGCCATTGCGTAATTCGTGAAGGTACTATTTTTTTCAACGGGCAAGGTTCGGTCATCGCGAAATCGGCGTTGGGAGGTGTTTCAAGGGTTGTAGCGGCCGCAGGTATAGCTCAAATAGGGCCACTCAATGTTGACGAAATCGCTGTTAGCGACAACTCAATAATTTTCGGATCGCTTGAGCCAGTCGCAAAATCACTCAATATGCCGGATCACGCCACCTCGACCAAAACCGCAATTTACGCACTAGATTATAAGAGTGCAATACTGCGGCCTATTACGACGGTCCCTTCAGACAGAATAGCGCTATCCGGCGGTATAGCGTATTGGCTCGCGGTGCGTAGGAGCCAGCATGCTCATGTTTCAGTCGCTGCGGCTGACGCACACAACGAAAAGACGACGTCCTCAGATCTTTGGGTTACGTCCCTCAGGACAGGTAAATCACGACTCGTGGGCCGTGGGCTCCCGATTGTGAAATTAATGCCGTTTAACGACGGAGTCATTTGGAAAGAGTTTCGAGGAAAGCGTCGAATGCTGGGATACTGCAGCAACCAAGACCTTGTACCAAGGACTATCGGTGACTACAGCGGGGGGTACTATGCGGCAGCGGTGGTGAGGGTGCGCGATCGTCTTTTTTGGTTTGGTTGCCTGGGTGAATCTCTTCCCGGCGCACGTCGCCCAAGTGAACTCGACAGCGTTGATATCTTTGGCCAAAAGAGGACGGAGTCAACAGGGAGCCGCCAAGCTGGGGATGCTTCTGTCTGGAACGGGATGGAGCCGTTTGGCCCATATTTACATAGAGGCGCTCTATATTGTGTTACCTCTATACTGCCTCCAGACGGCGATGGCAAGCACAAGCGGCAATTGAGGCTTTGCAAAATCTCGCCGGAGAACGCGAGACTATTTGAGGTGATTGCCGAACTGCCGGAGGACGCGACCTTTGTAGCACTGGACGGTGATTACGCCTATTTTGCGATGCACGAGGCCCGACGCCATGAAAGTGTGCGAGGATGGTTGACAGGCGACGTAACAGATATCAGGGAAAAGACTACTTTGTGTAGGATGAGGTTACCGTCTCGTTGAAATAACTGGCGGGAAACTAAAACCTAACATTTTACTTGCGGGCTTATCCGAGACATATGCAATTCTACGGACATGAGCTAGATTACTGCACCAGAGTCAGCCCACGGTTATTTCCTCACCTCCATTCGGTTACAGTTTTTGCATCTCTTCCACTTCATGTGAAATCCCAATCGCTATCCACTCAGGTGTTTCAGCCGGAAGAGTGGATTTGAGCCGAAGTAGGTCGTTTAGGGCGTTTGCGTCTTTGCGGGCGACCAACGAGGCCGCTGCATGCATGGCCACTTCGGGAGGGCCGCAGCGCAGCGCGCTGTACAGCAATGCACGTGTCTTTTGCTCAGTTGCTGGGAGTTTTGCCGTTCCGTCAATCGCTGTAATGCGCAGCAGCACGCGATCTGTTGAGTAGTAGGTCCGCACGAGTACGTCCGGCAGCTGAGGTGCACAAGCTTTTGCGAGAATGTCAAACGCAGTTGAGCGTATCGTTTCGTGCAGTGATTCCATTGTTGAAGCCTTCAACACGATATCAAGGTTTCCATCCCCCCAACGGTACAGAGTCCTTATCGCCTCCTTCACGACGCCGTATGGCTCGGTATCCGATACCAGGTGACGCAGGGTTACCATGTCAGCTCCATTAGGCGTAAGCTGTCCCAAAGCCCTTATGGCCCCAACACGACGTAAGATGCTCGCGTGATTGAGCTCCTCCCTGAAGAAGGGCCGCAGCGCTTCGCGCTTTAGTTCTCCAAGCTTGCCCAGGTAAGGAAACACGGGGAACTGGCCTTTGTCCTGACGCATGATACAAACCACTTCATTCAAAATCTCGCTTGACGGCGTACCAATTAGCAGCTTGTCCAGAGCCTCGTTCCGATCCTTTGGGTTTGATCCGCAAAGTAGGATCGCGAATAGCTCAGACGGTCGCCGGTGTATCTCGGCGATCTCGCGAAGAAAGTCGTGCTCTGGGTCTAACAATACAGCGTCCGGCTTTCGATCCTGATCGAAGAAATAAACACCCTCCACGTTAGCGAGCCTTAGCTTCCGCCGCACCATCGCGCGTCCGCTGATTATGCCCACAGTCGCATCAATCTGGTAAAGTGGCGTATTGTCGTCAGTCGTTTGTATTTGCCTTATCGTGAGCTTAACCCGTTTATGTTCCCACGACCAGGAATAGTCAAGCACTGGGTGCCCTGGGCGGTATATCCATTGCTGGAAGAATGGTAACATGTTAATTCCAGACGACTCAGTGAGCGCGCGGCAAAGGTCAGAAGTCACTACTGGCTTATACCTATTTTTGTCCAGATAACGCTTCAAGCCGGCAAAAAAGAGCTTGTCACCCATGTACCGACGCATAGTGTGGAGAACCGCGGCACCTTTAAAATACACGTGGCCGTCAAACATTGTATTCGCGTCGGCATTGGTGTCACTCGTCAGAGAATGTTTGCCTTTGCGGCAACTTAAAATGTAGTCCGCGACGTCGTTATCAATTTCGTTCGCGTAAGCAGCGGCTCCTCGGCTGTGCTCGAAATAGAGCGCTTGAAAAAAAGATGCAAAGCCCTCGTTCAACCATATGTGTCCCCAGTCTCCGCACGTAACCAGGTCCCCGAACCATTGATGTGCCAATTCGTGCGAGCTTAACCAAGCCATTTGCCGGAACGCCTCGCGCCCGTCTGTTAACGCTTCATCCCCCAACGTGGTCGCGCTCACGTTCTCCATGCCTCCTCCTCCAGGCACTGCCGTCACTGCATACTTTGGCCAAGGGTACTTCACGCCAAGTCTGTCAGAAAAGAACGAGAGCATATCGGGCGTGTCGCCAAACGAGTTGCATATTCTGGTGAAAGTGTTCAGTGATTCCGAAGGAAAGTGTTCACCTGTTCTGTTTTTATGTGCGCAGTGATTCTGTTTGAAAGTGCGCAGTGAT
>CAIXIX010000002.1 GCA_903919615.1 uncultured Chthonomonas sp. | reverse complement strand
TGCATAATCACTGCAATGTGTGCGCTGTTTGACGCTTACGTAACAGCACTGGAAAACAATGACAAAGCTAGATGGACGCTTGATAAAATTGTACTCTGTATTCCCAGGCTAGTAGGTTGCCAACGCACACAAAATACCCCCACTGCAAGCAGTTACGGCAACTGCCTGCGGGGGGTATTGAGACGAGCTGCACTCTGCAGATTTATCTACAGGGTTATCAAGCAGTGAGGGCCTACGGGCTGTGACTGTATTGTGATGTTACCGTCAGGGCATGTCCACCGAGAATAGCAGTGGCATCGGGATTGTTTCCGGCGCCCCCTGCCGTGTTACTTTTGCCACCGGTAACAGTAGACCCAACTCCGCTTGCGACGTTGTTATAACCGCCCGTAACGGATGCGTCCACCTCATTGGCGCCATTATAGGCGCCGCCTGAAACCGAACTTGCCGGTCCTCTGGCAAAGTTCGACTCCCCTCCGGACACCGATGATGAGCTCCCTATGGCAGTGTTTCCAGCGCCGCCGCTTATACATGCCTGGGAACCATTGGTCAAATTGCTGGCGCCACCGACTATCGACGAGTACGGGCCCGCGGCAATATTAGCATGTCCGCCAGTAACGGACGCGAAGATGCCAGTAATTGAGTTGTTGTTTCCAAATACTGCCCCGCCGAATGAAGCGTAGTTGTTCTGATCTCCCACGATCAAGTTATGGCTGCCTGTTCTTACATCGCCACCGGAATTTCCGACCTCGTTATAACCGATAATGAGGTTGCCGAGATGCGTCAGAGCTCCTCCACCATCGTTAGTGCTGCCCGAACCATCTTGCACCCAGACGTTGCAACCGGTAATGAACATTGCGGCATAACCGTTTGCGTCTGTTCCCGTAGTTAAATACTTTGTTGCGGTTTGGAGCGCAGTTATTTCAGTGCCATAGGTGGTGCTGGTCGTCTGAAGTGCGGTAATTGCACTTGTGTGCCCCGCGAGAGTAGTATTGATTGTTGCGATAGCCGCCGTGCTTGCTGCGACGGACGTCTGCAGCGTTGACACAGAAGCATTGATCGTAGTGATGGAGGCGTTTGCGGCCGCGATCGCAGTTGTATTTGCATCCAGGGGAACGACGGAATAGGAGTTAGCCGCTGTATTTCCATTGCCACCGAGTACAATTGAGTTTGCCCCGTTGGCGGTATTGCTTGCGCCCCCAGTAATTGCCGCCGAGGCTGCTGCCGCTTTGTTGCTGTATCCGCCGGTCACAGAGCTGGCTGCGCCGGAGGCGATGTTGTTCTCGCCGCCGCCAACATAGGTTGAACTGCCAGAGGCAGTGTTGGCATAGCCTCCGCTGATGGCAGAGGATCCACCGCTGGCTAAATTCGAGTTTCCTCCCGTAATGGAGGCGCCTGGTCCGCTCGCTGTGTTTTGCCCGCCTCCGCCAACATACGTGGAATTGGCAGAAGCAACGTTCTGATACCCGCCGCCAACGTTGGAGTAGGCTCCGCTCGCAGTATTGCTGAATCCGCCCTCGACGCATGCAAACGTGTTGGAGATCGTATTATCACTGCCGGCGACGATGCCTCCGAAGCTGGAGAAGGAGTTGCGTGAGCCCAGTATCAAGTTGTGGCTGCCGGTACGCGCGTCGGTATTAGGCATGTCGTTTCGTAGCTCATCGTATCCGATGAATAGGTTACCAAGGCCGTTTGCTGTATTCGTGGTTCCGGTACCGTTGTTGATTACAAGGTTGGCGCCAGATATTGTCATTGTAGTACCGCTGGTTGTAACGAACTGAAGCGTATTCTGCAGTGCTGTTATTTCAGCTTGAAGTTGCGCAGATGTTTGCGAGACAGCAGGTATGCGAGTTCCGAGGAACCCGGCTCCAGATATCGATAGCAGCAGGAAACCAGCGACCGCCTTCTGGCGCTTTTCGCATAGCTCCAACTTTCGTCTCAGATAACATAGTTCTGATTCGGTGCTAAGGTCTGACATTGGTTCATCCCTTCGTTATGTGGTTAGAACGTTTAAGTGACGTACCGATTGGATCACGCTTCTCTACGCTGTTGCTCTTTGCTTCCGCCGGCGCTTAAGCGCTCGAAAAGTGACCAGAGCTGAGCCGGTTAGGAGCCCGATTGCGCCTGGTTCGGGGGTGGATGACGGAACGCTCGCAGGTTTAATTGCGATGCCGGTTACGTTGGCTTCGGGAAGGGCAAACGAGCCAAGGTAGGCCCCATTATGTCCGCTGTACTCGGCCACACCGGGGTCGGAATCAGCAGAGATAACAGTATAGAAATTGCCGTTGTCGTAAACGAGAGACTGTGCATCGGTACGCGCTGTAAACGGATACTGAGAGTTAATGTTTGCGAATGGCGTCCAGCTTCCGTCCGTGTTGACCTTTTCTATCGCGCCTCCTCCCGTGTTCAGCACATAAAGGTTTCCGCCTGGACCGTAAATGAGTCCATCACGAAGATTAGAAAGCCCGGACGCGAACACGCTGGCGATACCGGTCGAAATGTTAACGCTATCAACAACTCCATTACTGAAATTGCTAACGAGTAGATTGCCATTGGTGGCTACCAGTAGGCCCGTTGGATTATCGAACCCGGTATAGGTGTGCGACACCAGACCGGAAGCGAGATTCACCTGTGAAACGGTATTGGCGAAGAAGTTTGATACGTAGAGATCGCCGTGCCCGTCAAATGCGACGCCGAACGGATACGAGTCGCCCGTAGGCAGGTTGCGCATGAATGCCCCGGTGGATCCGTTAAACTCCTTGATCGCATTGTCCAGATACCCGCCAACGTAAAGGTTGCCGTCCGGGCCAAACTTAAAGCTCTGCGGATCATAGAGACCGCCTGAGCCGTTCGTGACGAACAGTCCCAGATCTGTTCCGGATGTCGTGTATGTGCCGATCGCTCCCTGTCCGGCCAGCCCGACGTACAGATCAGTGGAATCCGCGTGTGCTCCAGTGCAAACTGAGAGCAGCAAAATGGCGGCCACCGGCGCGTGCACCCGCTTGCAGCCGGGGTGGGCCTTGAAACGTGTTGAGAATCGCATGGCTATTCCTTTCTGGCGCCTTGGTCTATAAGCGCAACTGCCAACGCAATTCTAATAAGGGACCGTCAGAAAAACGTCATCTTATCGTCAGAATCAATGATATTTCGCCAATAATTAAAAAAAGAGATGTGTAGGGGGCTTATTGCGGATACCGGACGATGTGCAGGTGGTTTGCTCCATTCTCATTTGTCTGCCCGACAACAATCGTATATCTATCAACTGTTATTGCGGTAGCTCGCCCACCGGGCGTCTTCCCTGCAACATAAGACTTCCAGGCAAGAGTTCCATTATGGTCGAAGCTGTAGGCGCAGAATTGCGGATCACCGCCGTTATCCCGCAGGCCTCCGCAGAAAAGAACACCACTGCTGCTTACAGCAAGCCCGGAGGGGCCATCTCCACCGGCAATGCTCTTAATATCGGCGCACCATCGTGGCAGGCCATTGGCATCGCGCATCACAACGCGACACGTTGGGATGCCGGATTCGCCCGGAGTTATGCCGCAAATCGCGACTTCGCCGTTAGTAGTCACTCTGGCTGTGCGACAGTTTTCGACACGATCGCTTTCCAGCACTGTCCCACGAGCCCACAACATCGTTCCTTTTGAATCATACTTGATGGTGATTGTGCCAGAACGATGTTCATCCGGAGTTCCGCGCATACCCAGACCAGCGCCCACCACGTAGATGTTGCCTCCATTATCCAGGCCCATCCCCTGCGGTGCGTCATCGGCCCTGTTGCCAGCGCCATACCTGCGCTCCCAAATCTTCTTGCCAGTCGGCGAAACCTTCAATGTTAGGATATCGCGCTCCGGACCGCTCAGCGGTGCAAGAGTAGATTGGCCCGTGATATAGATACTGCCATCGCGGTCAAGAGCCATTGCTGCGGGTTCGTCATCACCGCCTCCAGCGCTATATCGGAAGTCCCATTGCTTGTGACCCTCCGGATCGTACTTGATCAGAACGAACTCAAAACCCGGTCTTCCGTTCGTTCCTGTTCCCCAGGATCTGCCGAGCACATACACCCCGCTTCGATCGACTAGCAGCTTAATTGGGTTATCTTCACCGTCGTCCGGGCCATTGTATCTCTTCGCCCACAACTGACTTCCGTTTGGACTGTACTTGATCGTTGCGATGTCCAGCCCTGCAAGGCGCGTCGTTCCGTTGCCCTTTCCATTGTCCGACTCGCCGGTAACATAGCTGTTACCGGCACCATCGACGGCAATGTCGCGTGCTCGATCCACATCGTTGCCCGGCCCGTTGTAGCGGGCCTGCCACTGTACTGCTCCATTCTTGTCTAACTTAAGGGTCAGAAAGTCGACATCATGGTCTAACGTGTCTACAAACCCCGTGACATAGACAAAATCTTCTGAGCCCCTCGTTACAGCTACCGCTTCGCTGGACTTATCGCCGGGCTGAGGTTGATAGTGGGTTGCCCAGACGATGTCGAGTGGAGGCGATATCTGGCGATGAATTTCGGGCTTATTGTGTTTCTTGTGTGCTGAAGTATAAGAATACAGGACAAGCAGCACCACTGCAACGGTGAGAATATGTGCCGTATAAACACGCTTCCAGGCAACACGGCGACGACTCTTAATAGCCTCTGGTTCGGGGAGCTCTGGCCCGTTTGCGGAACGCTCCTTAATGAACTCCACAGCTTCAAATGTTGAATTGCGACCGAGAGCCGAAGCGGAGCATCTGGCATCGCGGCGCAGCAATTCCATCAAGTTTGTGGTGGTTGCGGCAGGAGCTTCGCCCAGATCCCGTTTGAGTGCGCTCGCAAGCTCTTGGTATTGCCTCAATACAGCGGAGGGCTTGCCGGCTGCAGCGTAGAGACGCATCAGATCACAATGAGCCTCCTCGACCAACGGATCGAGCTCAATGAGGCGCTGTGACGTATCAATCGCGCGATTCAGGTCTCCTGCCATTTCGTAAGCCAGTGTCAGGCTGTTAAGTCCGCCTCGATGAAGCTCCGACAGACGCCGCCGATCCGTTTCAAACTCTTCGTGGTACATTCCAGGCAACAGGTAGCCCGCGTATAGATCCAATGCGCTCTTTAGGTTCCGAATATGGTCGGCCAGATCACGCGATCCGGCCGCCGCACGAAGTCGTTGTTCAAATTGAAGGACGTCGGTGGTGACTATCTCTGCATTGATTTCGATGGAGTTGCGGGTAGTGATAAATGGATCAGCCGCCGATCCAGGCTGCACATTTAGCTGTTTGCGAAGCGCATATATCGACTGCCGAAGCGAATGCCTGGCCTCCTCCGGCCCATCATCCGGCCAGAAGAGGGCCATCAGGAATTCGCGAGAGTGTGGACAGTTGGGATGCAGGGCCAGAAATGCGAACAGAGAACCTGTCTGCTGACTGGTCAGGGCAATCGGCTCGGCGTCCCGACACCGGGCCGAGATGCCACCCAGCAACTGAATGTGCCAGACATAGTTGTGCATTCTGGTGCCTTTGCATTCGATGCATCGCTGCACTTGGTGGCCAGCCCATAACCCGACATGAAACGACTCCGTGCGAGCATATCATACCCGTTCTGAGTTGCGGTTTTGTTGCTTGTAAATCGATCCGGGGAGTAGTTTGTACTTGCGTTAGAGAAAATAGCATGGTAAGGATGGCGCTATCATTATCTGTAATTCGATCGGAATTGAAGTGGCCCTTCATCTAACATGAAAATTGAGTGGGAACATGACATGGTAAACAATTCGCGATGGCTTCTACTACTCGCTGCGCTGGTGTCGACCGGCACCTGCTTAGCCCAGCACCAGGCATCAAAAACCTGGGATGTCTACAGCGATACCTGGGTAGCAACCGATGCACTGATGCGAACGATACCGGGAAGCAAACAGGTTGGTCCGCTTAAGCAGAACAAGACGCTTGGCATGTTCTACTTCCTCACATTCGATCATGGCGGCAATGGACCTTATGACAATACTGTCATCCTCAAGGCGCATCCTGAAGCGATTCAGGATATTAGTAATCCCGCATGGGGCCCGTTAAATGAGGCGCACTACTGGGGAGAACCGCTCTTTGGCTACTACGTAAGCGACGACGAATGGGTGCTGCGAAAGCATGCGCAGATGCTGGTTAATGCTGGCGTGGATGTGGTGATCTTTGATAACTCCAATATGGTGACCTACGATCGCGCGCGCAATAAGCTGTGCCAGGTTTGGGAATCGATGCGAAAAGAGGGAATGAAGACTCCGCAGATAGCGTTTCTGTGCCCATTCGGCAACTCGAATGGCATGGGTACCACGACCCTGTGCTCGCTATACGATACGCTGTTCGCGCCCGGGCTGTACGAGGATCTCTGGTATAGATGGGAAGGCAAACCGCTTGTGATGGCCTACCCCTCCTATGCCGACGCAGCATCGATGCAGCTTACGGCTTCGCGACAGCCTGCGGAGTTGATCACCGGTCAGACCCTTGGACAGAAGTGGAAAGCCGACCGACCGTTTACTGCTATAGGCGGCGAGTTTCCCACATGGGCAACCACAGACTCTGGAATGACCTTGACGCTGTATTCCGGTGGGCCAGGTGGAAAGAAGCTGCTAAGCAAATCGTACAGCAATGTCCACGACAATGCTGCTCTCTTGCTCGAGGCCGACAGGGCGCTGCCTGCGGGAGAGTACTATCTAGAGATGTCTAATCCGGTGGGGCATATTGGATGGTGGGGGCTTTCGGGCGGAGCGGTTGCCGGATATTATGATAATGGCTCACCTTCTGCTGGCGCCCGCACGCTTCGAATCCGGTGGGATGGCGAAGCAGAAGCGGAGCAGATTACCCCGGCAGGCCCACCGTTAACTCCAGAACAGGCAATTGAACGTGCCAGGAAAATACGAGAATTCTTTACATTCCGCACTCCCATCGCTCCCTACGATATCCAGAAGCCGCCGAAGGGTGGCTGGGCATGGCTGCAGAACTACCCGCAGGCTCCACAGCTAAGCCCCACCGGTGAAGTCGAACAGATAACGGTCGGCATCGCTCAAAATTACAATTCCAAAACACACCTCGCTCCCATGAGTTTCCCGGGTGCATACGGGCGAAGTTATCACAATGGCATGCTGGAGACAGGGCCAGATGCCGTGCGGCGGGGATACAACTTCATCGAGCAGTGGAACAGGGCGCTGGAAGTGAATCCACCCTTTGTTTTCGTAACTGGTTGGAACGAATGGACCGCTGGCTTCTACTCCGAATGGGCCGGCTACAAAGCGCCGCCGCCAATCTTCGTTGACGAGTTCAATCAGGAGTTCAGCCGAGATATCGAACCGATGCGCGCCGGCCACGGAGATGACTACTACTATCAGCTCGTGAGCTACGCTCGTAAATACAAGGGAGCTCGCCCACTGCCGCCTAACACGTCGCGAAATATCCCAATGGATGGCAGCTTCGGCGCTTGGAAGGCTGTTGAGCCAGAGTATCGCGACTATATTGGCGATACCGCGCACCGGAATGTACCGGGAGTGGGTCATGCCGGGCAATACGTTAACAACACGGGTCGAAATGATATCGTGGCGGCGAAGGCTAGCTACGATGCGAAGAATATCTACTTCTATGTGCGAACCGCTGCGACTCTTACGCAACGTACCGATCCGGATTGGATGCTGCTCTACATCAATGTCGATGCGGATTATACAACAGGCTGGCTGGGTTACGACTTTGTGATCAACCGTAAAGTTGGCTCGGATAAGACCAGTGTTGAGAAGTGCATCGACGGCAAATACAACTGGCAGCAGGTCGGAGAGGTAAAGTACCAGGTGAAGGGCAATGAGATGCAGATCGCTGTTCCACGCGCGTTTCTTGGTATAAAGCATCTGCCAGCTACGATCGATTTCAAATGGGCAGACCACTGCTATTCCCAGGGCGACTGGACCGATTTCACGCTCAACGGTGACGCGGCTCCAGACGATCGATTCAACTACAGGGCCATGCTGCGGTGACAGAAAGGGGTTGGGTGTCGGGGATTGGGGTTTAGGGGCTATTGTCTCGGCTGGCCTCAACCGAGCAAGACGCGGACCGAAGCAGATCTGCGGTTCGGAGACCGCTGCCAGCCGGGCGGAGCAGTGACTGCCCCAGGTGCTCATCGGTCATAGCCCACTTTTCTCGCCAGTAGGCTGCGACTTTACGATCTCTAATCCGATAGATTGCGATGACGCAGCACAGCAATAGCATCATACAAAATACACATACGATGTATCCTGTGAGGCTATCATGAGTACCTTGAGTCTTATCTCCGACAGAACACTTCATTATCTGGCTGGGTTCTCGCAGATGGTTGATCGCAGTGATTGGCAGTATGTTATATCTCCATACGCCAGAAACTCATGGGAATGTTTCAAGGACAGCAAAGCCGATAATATCGATGGAAGCAAATCTCAGGAATTCACGAAAGGTAACGGAGCGACTGCCCATGCTGCTACCCGCACAAACTGCGCTTAAGCCAGATGACCTTGAGCAGGCCTACCCGTCGATGCAGCTCATTTCGGCCGATATAGCCGTTAAAAGAGTTGGCCCCAGCCTCTGGGTGTACTCGTTTCTGCACAAGATGGACAATGGTTCGATCTACCCCGCAAACGGCATCTATTTTGTCTATCACAAAGAGGGAACTCTGGTTGATGCAGGGTGGGATACAAAACAGGCGGAGACCCTGTTCAAATGGGCAATGAGCATTCAGGGAGTGGCGCAAGTCGTCTCAACGCATTTTCACGCGGATCGCACAGGTGGCAACGCGTTCTTTACCGGTAAAGGCATCCCGGTGTATGCACTCCCACAGACAATCCAACTAGCTTCAAAAGAGGGCAAGGATTCATCTCATTGGCGCACGTTAAAACTTGCCAACGGGAAGGCATCCACCGACTTTGGACTGGAGTTTCTTTATCCCGGCCCCGGGCACTCTCTAGACAATATCGTCGTTTACGAACCCCAAAGTCACACGCTTTATGGTGGATGCTTGATCAAATCTCGAACTGCTACCGGGCTGGGAAACACAGCCGATGCGGACGTCAAGAGCTGGCCAACATCCGTGAAATGCGTTCGCCGCGTGTTTCCCGGTACCAAAAAGGTCATCCCAGGTCACGGTAAGGCGACGGCCGATTGCTTGGCGTGGACGCTTACGCTGATATCGAAACATAACTCCCAAGCAAACTGAATCGCTATCTCAATCAAGATAGACAAACTCGTTCAGATTGAGCGCGACAAGGCACAGGTACTTACGAGCAACGTCCGGGGTTGCGCCGCGCTTCTGCAGTCGGGTCATCAGCGCAACGCACTCTGCCACATCGGCGTCAGATGGAGATCGCTGCTGCACAAGCGATAGCGCGCGGCGTGCAAAAGCTGCCGGAGCAGGACCGGTCTCTTTGAGAATCCTCTGTGCAAAAACTTCGGCCTGACGGTGCGTGAGCGTTCCGTTTAACATCCCGAGCGCCTGCGTCGGCTGGGTTGAAGCAAATCTCGCCGGGGCCGTCTTATCAGGATCCGGCAGGTCGAAACTCGCAAGCATCGGGTAGATCAACGATCGTTTCGTGAAGATGTACAGGCTGCGCCGGTTTGCGTCGTCCGGCCCCATGCGCTCGGTATACCAATCTTTTCCCGGGCGGCTCTGCGAGGCGAGGATCTCCTTCGCGATATCCGGATAGACGCCTGGACCGTACATCTGCAGATTCAGGTTGCCGGAGACCACCAGCATCGAATCGCGAATCTCTTCTGCCGTGAGGCGGCGCATATCGAACCGCCAGAACAGATCGTTCTGCGGGTCTGCCTTCAGCCCTGGCGCATTTCCGCGCGAACTCTGTTTGAAGGTGTTGCTTGTGAGGATGAGCCGATGCAGCTTCTTGAAGCTCCATGCCTGGCGCACAAACTCAGAAGCCAGCCAATCCAGCAGCTCTGGCTGCGTTGGTCGCAATCCCTGCAGACCGAAATCGTTGGGCGAGCGAACGATGCCTCGCCCGAAGTGGTGCTGCCAGATACGGTTGACGATCACTCGGGCGGTGAGTGGATTATCCGGCGAGGCGATCCAGTTCGCAAGCGCAGTTCGTCGTCCGGTGGTGCGATGCGAAGCCGGCGGCGTAGGCGTCAAGATCACGTTTGCTCCCACGCAGATGGGCACTCCCGGTTCAACCTTCTCACCTTCAGCAGTCGGTACGCCTCGCAGCAGAATATGGGTCAGCTTTGGCGTTCCCTCTTCGGTCACAGAGATCACCTTTTCGGTGAAGGGCGCCTGCTCTTCGAGGGTGCCCTGGCGATCGATGATCGACGCAAGCTCGGCCGCCTTTTCCTTACCGATCAGCTTATCCAGATCTGGCCCGAGCAGGGCATCCAACCCGCCAACCCCACAGCTTGCCAGATCAGAAAGCGGTCGATTGCTGAACCCGGGTCCGCTCCACGAAATGCTGAAGCCATGCTGATGCTGGCGCTGATTGTAGATGAGAGAGATGCCTTTTTTGCCCGCGGTAAGATGTTTCTTTGCGGTTTTATCGGTGGGTCTACCATCGTTTGACGCGAAGGCTTCGAAAAGGCCGCCGTCCACTGAGAATCGAAAACCGCCCTGAGAGCGGAATCGGAAGGTGTAGTCGCCTTCTACAGGAACGTTGATCTGCCCATCGAATTCAATCGAGAAATCCTCGTTGCGCTCTCTCGGTTTAATGCTGATGAATGGCGGGGTCAGTTGTCCGGAGCTTATCGAGGGTTCATTTTCAAAATCTGGGATGCGCCGCCAATCTCGCTCATAGTAGCGGAAGTTCATCTCCGAGAGATCGGCAGGGTTGTAGTACTTCGCTCCCTTCGCGGCGATCAGCTTCTCGATCGCGCCAATGGCTGCGATGCTCTCCGCTCGTTTTGATTTGAGCTCGGCCATCTTCGCTTCGTACTCGCGCTTGGCATCGGCGCTGCCGTAGTAGACTGCCTCATCGGTGTTCCCGCCGTTGCGGTAACGGTTTAACGGTCGGAAGACGGAGAGGAAGCGATAGTAGTCCTTTTGTGGAATCGGGTCGAGCTTATGGTCGTGGCAGCGGGCGCAATCCATGGTGAGGCCGAGAAAGGCCTGTCCTGTTGTCGCGACAATATCGTCGAGATCATCGTACTCGGCCTGTAGTCTGTCTGCGGGCTCATCGTCCCACACTCCAAGCCGGAAGAAACCCGTCCCTACGGTTGCTGCGCCTGTTGGATCGTCCATTTCATCGCCAGCAAGCTGCTCCTTCACAAACTGATCGTAGGGCTTATCGGCATTGAAAGAGCGGATTACGTAGTCCCGATACTTATAGATGTAGGGCTTCGGATTATCTCGCTCATACGAGTTTGTCTCTGCGTACCTAACCAGATCCAGCCAGTTGCGGCCCCACTTCTCGCCGTAGTGTGGAGAGGCAAGGAGGCGATCTATAAGCTGGTTATAGGCATCGGGAGAGCGGTCCGCGACGAACCTCGCCACCTCTTCAGGGGTTGGTGGCAGGCCGGTTAGGTCGTAGCTAAGGCGGCGGATAAGCTCTCTACGCGTTGCGGAGGGTGATGGCGCGAGATGCTTCTTCTCAAGACCCGAAAGAATAAACGCATCTATCGGGTTGCGTACCCACGCCGCCTGCTTAACATGCGGAACCGCTGGCCGCTTAATCTTCTGAAAGCTCCAATGCGTTTTGCCAAGCTCAGCAAGCGTTGGCGCTGCTTTCGCAATGGACGCAGTTGGCCAGTATGCGCCATCCTTAACCCAGGCCTCCAGCACAGCGATCTTATCCTTAGCAAGCTCTCCGCCGACCGGCATTTTCTGTTTGCCGCCTTCGCCGCGAACGCGCTTCAGAACCTCGGCAGCCTTCTCCACACTCAAGGGTGCATCCAAACGCAAGCCGCCCTGGGCGCCCTTTTCGTTGTGGCAGACCGTGCAGGAAGCGATAAAGACCGGTCGAACCTTGGATTCGAAAAAGGCGGATCGGGATGCGGCGGCAGGCTGCTGGCCGTGGGAGGCGACTGGCAGAACACACAGTATCGCAGCCATTGTACCGAAAGTAGAGAGCGTAGAGCGGAAGGGCACGGATTACCTCGCGGAAGTGTTACTTGTAAGAGCAAAAAGTTGTTGGTATGTTGCAGCTCATGAGGATGTTACCCCAGAGAGGCGAAGATCGAGATACTTGCAGAATTAGGCGCGCACACGATGAGGCAGGGTATCCTACTCGTGTACTTGCATTGCGAGACTAAAGGAGTGATAACATGCGACCGACAACCCTGTTTGCCGCTGTGTTAGCTATCTCAACACTCACTGGAACTGCGGCGCTGGCGCAGGGCAACGCTGTTGCGGCCCAGAAGCCGGCAGCCCAGCAGGAGTGGAAAGTGTTGTGGGATGGCAAAACACTGACCAACTGGAAAGAGACCGATTTTTACAAGGCGGGGAAGGCTCATATCGAGCCGGCGTTTAAGGGCAAAGATGCTGCAATCGTAGTGGATGCGGGCAGCTCCCTCAGTGGAGTCAACTGGACTGGCCCGGCTGTTCCGAAATCCAACTATGAGATCTCGCTCGAATCATTGAAAGTTTCTGGCGAGGATTTTATGTGCGGACTCACCTTTTCGGTGGGCGATTCGTTTGCCAGCCTGATACTTGGCGGATGGGGTGGCTACACCACAGGAATCTCGAGCCTCGATTCGATGGATGCATCGGAGAATGAGACCCGAACCAGCGTTGAGTATTCGAAGGACCACTGGTACAAGGTACGCCTGCGCGTTACCGATTCGAAGATTCAGGCATATCTGGACGACAAGAAGGTCATCGACGTCGTGACCACCGGCCGGAAGGTTTCGCTCCGCTTTGGGGACATCAAGAAATCGACTCCGATCGGCATATCGAACTACCAGACGACTGCCGCATACAAGAATATCAAACTAAGAACGCTTACACCTCAGGAGATTGCGGAAACGAATGCCAAGCCAACGAAATAGGCGCAACGCTGTTAGTGCGACCACCCGATCCAAGCCAGCCGAATATCTAATGGGCAACGATGCCGATGTTGCCGGCATGGTATGGCGCAAGGGGTCAAAGGTATTCGCAGTCAAAGTGACTAAGGACGGTGCACATCTCTACGATGTGTTCTTGACGCACAAAGAGGAGTACGCGAAGCGCGGGAGCCATGCGCCAGTAACGCGCGTTATGGTATCGCAGGTTGCGATCGCCGACGGGGTCCTTACACTGAGCGAAGAGGATCAGCACGAGTCCTCGATCGAAAACGGTAACACCAGCGCTGAGCTGTGAACGTAGAGTGGATGCCTTGGCGCACCGTTTTTGGTTGTGCCCAGGCAGTACACCCCCCTGTTGATGAGTGAACCTACGGCCCTGCGAAGCGGCCCCTCATGTCCGTGAACTCCCCATGCCGCCACGATCATTTGTGCGCTCTGAATCGCTTGCAATATGTAAGCATCATTATCGGGTCCGCACGGCTCCGGCTCGACCGTGAGCAGCTCGGGCAGGTGCGTTCTGAAGGCATACAGGTTCACCACCTCGATGGCGCCATAACCCCAACTCTCCGCAAAGCGAATACACCTTCTTATGGTGGGATCATCCTGCTCCGCATCCGCCGCGCTCGGGTTCAGCATCACGAAACAGACCCGCGGCTTCTCCGGATCCCAGATCCGCGTTAGCGAATACCGGTATCTGCCATCCTCGCTCAGCACCGCGCCGCTTTCCATAAAGAGTGAAACCTGCATTGCAAAAGCATACCCTGCGGGAAGCGCATTGGTCCCTCTCCCGTGTTCTCTACCAGGGTTCCCGCGCGTTGCGAAGCAACTAGGGCGTGGGACACCAGCTTGCCTCTTTCCCTCTTGACTCCTTGCTGCGCTGCGGCGAGGGCAGAGAACACGGTGAGGCAAGCGGAAAGAGAGAGCCCCGGCGAGCGGCCTACGCATGTATCATAACTTCGGCTAGATCCGACCTTCGGTCCGGAGGCGCGCATTTAGTCCCCTCTCCGTGAGCTCTAGCG
>CAIXIX010000001.1 GCA_903919615.1 uncultured Chthonomonas sp. | reverse complement strand
TCTACTATCCATTCAAGAGCAGTAGGTAACAGCACGCAGATGAGCAGAAGCGCAGCATTTTGATGTTGTTGAAGCGCTACTGCTGATAATATAACTGAGGTCAGCACGAAGGTTCCACTCGCTCTTCCGGGCCTTAGATCAAGTAGGTTGAACGCATTAGCGCAGAGACTGATGGTTAGCCCCCCAGACACTTTCATTACAGTGTCTAACCCGATAGCTTTTCCGCAAAAGAGACCTACTGCCAGGCCGACGACGGCTTTTACCAGTCCAGTCGTGATTTTGTGCGACATGGTTAACGCGAGAAGATGCCCCTTTAATCCTTTGACTGTCCTGTCACCGGCGATGTCATCCGCAACACCTAGAATTGTGAAGCTTATGATTGCAAAGATCCACAGTTGTGGATTGTTTGTCGTAGAAATACTATCCCGTGGAAGAGTGATATTAGCGAGCAGCGCGATAGCTGGAATTGTGATTGCAAAGCCGTACATGAAGGGGATCTTGACGCCGCGGTAATTCTGCTGGACTAGGTTGAATCGCTTCAATGAAAAGTAGACTGCGGCTTGCACCGTCGCGACAATACCAAGTATTAATGCCAGTAGTAGCGCCGTATGGCTCATCGAATTGCCGCCAATCTCACCTGGACGTCGGCTCTGCTGAGGTAAACGAGCCATATTGTCGCCACAACCTGGTCAGGACCCTGGCAGCAGCTACAAACTGTTTGCTTCTGTGCAGGATTGCCTTATATGACCGACCGGTAACACGATGATCCATGGTAGTTGGAACTTCGACAACGGAATAGCCGCACCTGATTGCTCGGACAGTGAGGTCAACCTCTACTCCCCATCCCTCTGCAAACCCGCCTATGGTACGGATTAGGTCTATTGAGATTGCACGCTGACCTGAAAGCGGTGCGATCATACGTTGCCCTGTTAGTTTTTGTATGCCCCAGCGCGATAGGCGCACGACGATGCCGATGCCGCCACCTTTGCCCGGTATAACTGGAAAAGTAGCTATTGTCATCTCGGCGATGCCGGTTAGGACAGGCTCTAACAGATAGGACCCCTGAAAGGCGGTATCTCCCAGGTCTGCGTCCAGAAGGAGAAGGACGTCACCCGTGACGAGCGAAAGTCCGTGCCTAAGCGCCGCACCTTTACCCGCATTCGCCTGGATGCTAACGATATCTGCTCCGGCTTGTTTCGCGACCTCTGCGGTACCATCCGTAGATCCGTCATCGACCACAATGACCTCATGAAGCCCTGGGATGCGACAGATCGCCGAAACCGTCGCATAAATGCGGTCAGCCTCGTTGTAGGCTGGGACAACGACAGAGACTCTTTTCATGGAAGCGCCAACGTTTTAGTACTACCTTATCCCGGCTATTATCGGGGATCGAATTTACTTAGCTCGGGTGGAAGCAGGTTTGTCGCCGACGGCTTAACGCCATAGTTGCCTGTTTCGCCTCCCATTGAAAAGATTAAGGCTGCCCGCCCTTTGGGATTGTCGATGTCATCGATCGTAGTGATGCCAGGCGAAAATCGGCGGTATGCCGGTACATCCGAAATATGGCAATCGATCTGCTCACACATGAGCACCGTTATGCCAAGCTTTTGAAGCGCGACGACGAGGGGCTGGTCGACGTTCGATATTCTGTCCGATGCCTCTGAGCGAGTACCGGCCGAGAGTACAACGTACTTTGGTATGATGCGGAAATCCACTCCAGGATCGGGATGGATGTATCCTTCTCGTTCAAGCATCGCTTGCATAGGGGAGGGGCCGATGTCGCCTCTGCTGATAAGGCCAGCGATAGCCGAAGCCAGCGTTGCACGTGAAGTTGGAAAACCAGGTGAATTCGCATTTGAAGCGATCAGCGCTGGCAGTAGAACCTCATCTGCTCGATCCATATCCTGTCCAATCGCTGTAACAGAAACTACCTGCGCCCCAGCCTGGTTTAGCGCGTCATGAATGAGGTTTGTCGTTTCTGGATATTCACCGGTTTGCACGATTGCTATTCGCTGGTTTGCGAGGCGTCCCTTAATTGCTACGGGCGTAAGCGCCGCAAGCGCCTTGTCGTTTTGTTCCTCTTCTAAAACTTTGCGATTAAGATCTTCGTTTAATCTGTCTGTCAGGCTCTGGATGGCGTGCTGCTGTCGATCTGCGACACGTGGAGACACGAGGAGGCTGCCCACAACAAGGCCAACAGTGAGGGCAAAAAAGATTGCCGCTACAGTTACGACATGATACTTGAAGCCGAATCCCAATGGTCTGTGTCCCAAGAGCCTAGATGGCTCAGTATACCTTAGTGGCAAACAGGTAGATGCTTCTTGACTAGCCCAGGTGAAGGTAGTGGTGCGCCCATAGAGTTACAATTCGTATAATGTTTTGTCCGGTTGGAGATAGAAATAAGACCGCAATTATGGGAGTACATGCCGCAAAGGCGACCAGAGATAGTTCTCTCATGCGAGGGCGCTGTCCGCCCCACAGGCGTGCAATTCCTTTCGCATCTACCAGCTTCGAGCCGATCCGGAGTCTGGTCAAAAACGTGCTTGACATACCCTTGCGGCCCTTGTCGAGAAACTCTTCGAGGGAAAAATGTGTGCCAACAGCTACGATTAATCTGGCGCCGAGTTCATCGGCTAGGAGCATGGCCACATCTTCGCTTGTGCCACGCGAGTGCAACACATTCGCGCTAAGACCCAGCGCCTGTATTCTGTCCATTCCTGGCGCACCGCGTTTGTCACCTCTTAGATATCCGTGCACCACGAGTTCAGCGCCGCACCGAAGCGCAGCATCCGAGACACTGTCCATGTCGCCAAGAATTATGTCTGGAAATAGCCTATGCTCAATTAAGGCGTCTGCTCCGCCATCTACCGCAAGCAAAATTGGCTGAGTGTCACGTAAATAGTCCGCAAGCATTGCGAGATCGTCTTTGTATCCTTCACCGCGTACGACAATCATTGCATGCCTGCCTTCAAAACTCGTACGCAGCGCTGGTATTTCAATCGGGTCAAATAGAAGGCCCTTCTCATCGTTGAGATACTCAAGTGTGTTTCTGGCGAAAAAATCCAGCTCTTGGCCAAGATTTGCCTGCGCCGCATCAAGCTGAGATTGGAGGAGTGATTCTGTTAATAGCGTGCCAGAAAAGGAACGGCCATCCGCGAGGCTCAGTTCATTACCGGTGATGCGTCCTGATGTGCCATTTTCGACCGCATCAAATGCCTCCTCACCAATATCGTCTAGCAGTGGAATTCCGGCTTTGAGCAGGACTGACGGTCCTTTGTTTGGGTATCTTCCGCTGACAGATGGTACTGTGTTCACGACAGCTGCGACTCGCATTTCGACGAGAGCCCTTGCGGCGGTAGTGTCTAGATCCGCATGATGAATGAGAGCTATGTCTCCATCGCGAAGTTTTCGCGTCAGATTTTTTGTCCTTTTGTCCTTTTGAATTCTGTGCGAGTTAGTCATGGGGTATGCGTCGTTTGCAACAACAAGAATGAACCATTATCCGCTAACCAACGTGCGTGTGTCAACGATTATACTTCTTCGTTTGAAGCGGTCGATCGAAAGAAAGCGCGTGGTCAATTCGCTCCAGGACGGTTGGGTGCGTGCCGAACCAGAACTGCAGTATAGGCGGCGGGTCTGGATCAATATAATCACGCTCCGCAAAGCCGATCATCAGCTTTGCTGTCGGTACGTACAGGCGCGTTGTCTCAAGGCCATAATCATCTGCTCGCCACTCATGCCATCTCGATATGCAGCTATCTACAGGCGATTGTATGAGCAGAAAGACAGCAATACTTACTTGGACGGCTGGAATCAGTCCGAGGTTTTGCAAGCTCTCAGCTTCTTCAGAGCAGTTCTGTTTTCGTTGGAGCCCGAAATTTAACATCCACAAGTAGCCGCCAATACCCAAGCATCCGATTATCCCGCTTGCAAGAACGTCTTGATGAACGTAGTGGCCGAGTTCATGGCCGATCATTGCTAGCAGCTGGTCATCTGGAAGCAGACGAAGTGCGTTATCCGTAATAACGATACGTGCCGAAGGACCTATACCCGTAACATACGCGTTCACGCGCAGTGTCCTGCGACTTGTGTCTTCCACCATTACGTCTGAGTTTTTAATGCCGGATAGACGGCAGAGTGAAACGATGCGATCTTTCAGAGGGGATTTCGACAAATAGTGATAGCCGTTGAATAGCGGTGCAATAATAACCGGTTGCAATACCGTAACACAAAGAAAGAGGGGAATACAGCCTACCCACACGATGCGCCACCAGTTATTCGCGAACTTTGTCCTTAGTCGAAAGCCAGCCCAAAACACAGGAGCGACTAGCGTGGAACTGGTGATGCCCAGCGCAGCATCCCTTAAGAACGTAGATACCGATGTCGTGCTGAAATGGTATCGTCGCTCATGCAGCAAGGTAAGTATCGAAAATGGCAAGCTCCAGATCCAAAGATACATGGCTATCAGAAGCAGCATCACTACAACTTCCAGCAGCGCTGGCGACTGAACAGACCGGACTCGCATGATGGTGCTGAGTCTGTTTGTAATGGAAATGAAAGATTTTAAAATAAACGGAGTCAGTATCGAACTAATCCCAACCAGGTTCCAGAGAATATCTCCTAACTGAATAAACCTACTCTCTCGTTGGTATTTGATTGCTCTTGGGGGAAGATGGGGGAGAAATTCCGATGCTATGTGAAGCGATTGCAGTGTGTGCTGATGCCAGCCATAAGCGGTCATAACGACCAATAGAGCCAGCACCAGCATGAATAGTACAAATCTTCGGAAGGGACGATTATCCGATTGCGGCGATTGCAGCGTCATAGTTGGGTTCCGAAGTAACCTCTGGCACATATTCAACGTGGGTCAAAGTGCCATCCGGGCCAACAACGAAGACAGCTCTGGTAAGTACACGCCGCAGCGGCCCCTCTGTAATTAGGACTCCATATGCCTTACCGAAGGATACGTCGCGATGGTCTGAAACTGTTCGCAGCTTGTCGATACCTTCTGCTCCACAGAATCGGCCCTGAGCAAAGGGCAGGTCCGTGCTGACCGTTACTACAGCTACGCTTTCGGGTAGAGCGCTCGCGCGTTGATTGAACTGCTTGGTCTGTATCGCGCAAACTCCGGTATCGAGCGACGGCACGATGGATAGCAGTAGCGTCTTGCCGGCAAAATCACTCAGCGTCACATCGCCGAGACCAGCTGCTCCGCTGGACTGAACTGTAAAATCAGGAGCCTTATCTCCGACTTTGAGCTCTGGGCCATCTACAGCGATGGGATTACCCTTGAATAGTACAGTACGCGACATAAATTGGGCACCTCGGATTCTAGTTGGATTATGTGAGCCAGAACCTGGCTCAGCAGACTTTATACGATTAAAGCTGCGGATTTGATGCAGAGTCGTTCAATTCTTGTACTCCATCAAGCTTTCCGTCTAACATGGTGTAAATCCTGTCCGCTCCTTCGAGCATCGTGTGGTCGTGCGTTACCACGATTACCATACCGCGGTTTCGATAGAGCTTAAGCAAATTGATAACGCTCCATCCATTCGCGTGATCTAGCGCTGCAGTCGGCTCATCAGCAAAGATGATGTCCGGTCTATTTATCATTGCTCGAGCCACGGCGAGCCTCTGTCGTTCTCCGCCAGAGAGGTGAGCTGGAAAGCGTTTCGCCAGGTGATCAATATGTAGTTCTTCGAGCAAAGTATTGAGATGCCGAGACGCATCACTATCGTTAGGTGTTGCCGCTAGAAGCACGTTCTCGCGCGCTGTGAGGAAATTGAGCAGGAAAGGCTGTTGGAAAACGAAGCCAAAGTGTTTGCGCCTGATCTCAGCACGCTCTCGCTCTGAAATAGCCGAGATCATCCGATCGCGGTAAACAATTTCACCAGAAGTTGGACGCTTTAAACCACTTAATAGGTACAAGAGCGAGCTCTTGCCGGAACCTGAAGGCCCGATGACACCATAAAAGCCTGGTTTGTTAAGACAGATGGATACGTCATTCACAGCAAACGCCGTATTGTCGCCATCGCCATAGCAGAGACTAACACTGTTTGCGTCGAGCCTCGTTGGCGATGAATTTGTTGGATCCGGTTTCAGAGTGATATCCTTATGACATAGACCAGCACGAATCGAGTTTACACCATGATATCTACCCAGATAGCATGAATTTTCGAAATAGCCCACCGAAGTCGTATTTTTAGTGCAGGCTAAATAATTATTTTAGGAATGGGCGGGATAAGGCGGACTCAGGGTAAAATATTGATTAGTAATTCCGTTGCGGTGACAGGGGCTTAGTATGCCGACAAAAGAGAATCGGGAGATCCAGTTGCGCGTACCTGCATCCTGTCGACCCAAGCAGTCGAAGGAGCGCATTCGAACGGAAGTAACTGAAAGTATCGAGGAGTATACCGAGGGGATATATCGTCTTCAAGAGGAGCTTGAGGTGGTCGGAACTGGCGACGTTGCTAAGTACATGTCGGTTTCGCCTGCATCAGCGACGATGATGCTTAAACGCCTTTCAGAGCTGAACCTGGTAGAGCATACGCCTTATCAGGGCGTGCGTCTCACACAAAAGGGCGAGGCACTATCGGTATCGCTGATACGCAAACATAGGCTGGTGGAACGCCTACTCGTAGATTTTCTTGAGCTTCCGTGGGACGATGTGCACGATCTTGCCTGTAAACTTGAACATTACTTAAGTGAAGACGTAGCTGATAGAATCGCTAGAGCAATGAACTATCCTACAACGTGTCCGCATGGAAACCCAATTGATGCGACAGTGCGTGACAATGCGCGGCGACTTTCTGAGTGCGCAGAACGCGAGCAACTCGCAGTCGCTAGAATTACAGATGAGCGGCCAGAATTCTTGTGCTATGTCGTTGAAATTGGGTTGCTGCCAGGAACACATGTCGCCATCTCATCACGAGCTCCCTTTGGAGACGTATTGATGTTGGAAGTGGGAGAAGATCGGAAGACGATTGCGATTGGGCGAGATGTAGCGACTGCAATTCGTGTTTCGGTACGTAGTGTAAATTGAAACTACAGCAGAAATACTGCGTCGTAATACATTCGTGATGCATGGATATACGTTGTCCTGCATTCACATCTCTGAATACAACGGATTGAAAGTCGAGATATCTACTATCGATGCCAGATAATGAAAATGAGCGAAACGAGAAACGCCAGCATGATGATCTGGCGGAATTGGCTTTCGCTCGCGACGCGCAGGCGGCGCTAGAGGCGGCAGATTCTAATTGCACGCGGAAGGGGCGCGAACACGAGCGCGGTTCGATGTATCGGGCCGGACTGTCGCTTGCCGATCTGCGTCCTGGTGAGTGCGGTTATATTCATCATTTCGTTGGGGCTGCTCGCAACAGATTGAGGTTACTTGAGATGGGGCTTACTCCTGGCACACACGTCAAGATCCTCCGAGCAGCGGCGTTTGGCGGGCCACTTGATATCCATTTGCGAGGCTACCAGCTTTCACTTCGGCGTGATGAAGCTGCCGCGGTCTGGCTAGATGATCCGGATAGTTTAAGTTGATATCCTTTCGGAAGGTCGGTGGTACAGATCGACCAATCCAAAACTTGTCCGTTGCGCTTGTTGGAAACCCTAATTCGGGCAAAACAACTCTCTTTAACGCGCTCACCGGCCTACGGCAGAAGGTTGGTAACTATCCCGGAGTAACCGTTGAGAAGAAGGAAGGCGCCTGCGTACTTACGAACGGGATAACCGCTCGGCTGCTAGATCTGCCCGGTCTGTATTCTCTAACACCTCATTCGCCAGACGAAACGATAGCCCGTGAAGTGCTGATGGGGTTGCGTGCTGGCGCTACTGTGCCAGACATTGTCTTGAATGTTGTTGATGCCTCCAATCTCGAAAGAAACCTGTATCTAACGGGTCAGCTCCTCGATCTGGGCATACCAATGGTTGTAGCGCTTTCCATGACGGATGCTGCGGAAAAAGAGGGCATTACTGTTGATGTTGTAGCGCTCGAGAACGCGCTTGGAGTGCCAGTGTGGCCGGTAATTGCTTCGCGAAAGCAGGGCATCGATAAGATCAAGGAGATGCTGTCGTCGGCAAAAACGAAACTGCCGCCCCTCCCTGCCTGGAATGTGCCACACAAGATTGCCAGCGAAATCTCCGAATTGAGCCAGGTTCTCTCGACGGATCAGGGTATTTCTGACAGGTTTGCATTTGTTGAGGCTGTGACGCTGCTTATGCAGCAGGAGGATCGCCCGGCACAATCTCTGGGAACGCGGCTTTCGGATAGGGCTAATGCGCTTGTAAAGACGAGCATACAACGATTGGCAGATGCAGATATCGACTTTGCGGCGCTGGCTGTTGCAGCGCGATACGAGTGGATAATGTCTGTATGTTCAAGGGCATTGCACCAGACGGTTCCATCGCGAACAAGCCCGTTGAGCAATTATGAGCGTGTCGATCGCTGGGTGATGCATCCGATACTTGGCTACGTGCTGTTTCTCGCTATGATGGCTATTATGTTTCAGGCAATCTTTTCGCTTGGACAAGGTCCAGCTCGCGCCGTCACCGATGCCGTCAACTCCATAGGTGGAGCATTAATGCGGCATATGGCGGACGGCGATCTTAAAAATCTGCTTCACGCAGGTGTGCTTGGCGGTGTCGGAACAACCCTTTCTTTCTTACCTCAAATACTGCTTCTGTTTTTCTTTGTAAGCCTGCTCGAGGATACCGGCTATATGGCTCGGGCAGCGTTCTTGATGGACAGGCTGATGAGCAAGGTCGGCTTACATGGCAAGTCGTTTATACCGTTACTGTCATCATTTGCATGCGCGATCCCAGGAATTATGGCAACTCGCACGATTGGTGATCGAAAGGCTCGATTGATTACCATTCTGGTTGCACCGCTAATGTCTTGTTCGGCACGGCTGCCAGTCTATCTTCTCATGATAAGCGCTTTTGTGCCGAACCGACCGCTCGTTGCGCTTGGCCATACAGTGTTACTAACACTTCCTGGCTTTACGTTCATCCTTATGTACTTTACAGGTATGATCGCTGCGTTCTGCATCGCCCTGCTCTTTCATAAAACACTGCTCAAAGGGGTTTCTCCCGCATTCTTATTGGAACTGCCGCCTTATCGCATTCCGAGTCTCCGGGCGGCAATTACGCAGATGATAGAGCGCGCGGGTCAGTTTGTAAAACGAGCAAGCACAGTAATCTTAACGACGAGTGTTGTACTGTGGGCCCTAGCCACATATCCCAAGCATCCCGAATACAAGACATCCGATCAAAAGATTGCCCATTCGTATGTCGGCATTGTTGGGCGTGCCATTGAGCCAGCAATTCGTCCCCTCGGATTCAATTGGAAGATGGGAATTGGTATCGTATCATCCTTCGTGGCGCGCGAGATATTTGTCTCCTCAATGGGAACTGTTTATAACATTGATGATGCAGAGAGCGACAAAGGCAGAACTGATCTTGGCACGCAAATGAAGGCAGAAATCAATCCGGAAACAGGCAAGCACGTCTATAGTCCGCTTGTTGCAGTCTGTCTTATGATTTACTATGTACTTGCGATGCAGTGCATGTCTACGGTGGCAGTTGTGCGGAGAGAGACAAATGGATGGCGATGGCCGATCTTTCAAATCGTATATATGACTGTACTTGCCTGGAGTGTAACTTTTTTGGTCTACCATATCGGCCTGGCGGTGGGTTGGGGCATATCAAGATGAACATACAGACGGTTATTGCGCTCTCGATTACGCTTTGTTGTGCGCTGTATCTCATTAAGCGCGGCATCAGTACATTATCCGCCTGGCGAGCGGGCCAGGAAACCGGCTGCGGAGGCGGGTGCTCCAAATGTCCTGCTGCCAAAGTCAACGTTCCGATTACAACGACAATTTCACTGCAGCAAATCCCGATTCGCCGTACAAGTCGAAATCATGACACCTCAAAACAAGATTAGCGTGTGCTAACGCCTCGGCATTATCAACGACGCCCCGGCAGCATTAGATGCTGAACCGGGGCGCGTTTCATTGAGCTTATTCGACTGGCATTAATTACGCCGAGATCAATTGGCGCAGAACGTACTGAAGAATGCCACCATTTAGGTAGTAGTCCACTTCGATTGGCGTATCGATTCTAAGGGTAACTGGTACCCTATCTACGACACCGTTGGTTCGCCGGATAACAAGCACGACATCCTGTTGAGGTGTGATGCCCTGGCCAATGCCGGTAAGATCGAACTGTTCGGTACCATTGAGCCCAAGCGTCTGGGCATTTGTGCCTTCTTTAAACTGGCAAGGCAGCACGCCCATACCAACGAGGTTACTGCGGTGAATGCGCTCGAAACTCTGAGCCACTACGACCTTAACCCCGAGAAGATTAGTTCCCTTGGCGGCCCAGTCACGACTGCTGCCAGTACCGTATTCCTGTCCTGCCAGAATGATCAGGGGAACGCCCGCAGCAAGATATCGAATGCTGGCATCATAGATGGCGAGCTGTTCACCATCAGGTTGATAGATTGTGACTCCGCCTTCGACTCCTGGAACCATCAGGTTCTTGATCCGGACGTTGGCAAACGTACCTCGTGTCATAACTCGGTCGTTACCGCGTCTAGAGCCGTAGGAGTTGAATTCTGCCACCGAGACGCCTTGCTCCTGAAGATAGACGCCACCAGGAGATGAGGGTTTGATAGCGCCAGCCGGGCTGATGTGATCGGTTGTTACGCTGTCTCCGAATATTGCCAGCGGCCTTGCTCCCAGGATATCGATTGCTGTGCCCGTCTCCATTCCGAAGCCATCGAAATAAGGCGGCTCCTGAATGTAGGTGGATGCCTCATCCCATTCGTAAACTCTGCCGACGCTTCCGTGGATCTGTTGCCATAGCGGATTTTGGTCGGCGAAATTACTGTACAGCCTTCGGTAGGTTTCTGGATCAGTGGCCGTTGCCAGCGCTTCTTTGATCTGTTCGTTAGTGGGCCATATTTCGGAGAGCAGAACAGGTTTACCAACGGCATCGGTTCCCAATGGTTCCGTGGCGAGGTCGATGTCGATTCGTCCGGCTAGAGCGAAGGCTACAACCAGTGGTGGGCTCATCAGGAAGTTAGCTTTGACGTTCTGGTGCACGCGCGCTTCGAAGTTTCTGTTACCAGACAGGACGCTTGCAGCTACAATGTCATTGGTGACTATCTCCTGCTCAATCTGCGGATCGAGTGGGCCGGAGTTACCGATACAGGTCGTGCAGCCATAACCTACTGTTTGGAAGCCAAGTTTATCGAGATATGGCTGTAATCCCGTTTTGTTCAAGTATTCGGTTACCACGCGCGAGCCAGGCGCGAGTGACGTTTTTACGTTCTTGCTCGAAACGAGGCCGCGTTCAACAGCAGCTTTTGCCAGCAGACCGGCGGCGACCATAACGCTCGGATTAGAAGTGTTTGTACAGCTTGTAATCGCCGCGATTACAACGTCACCATGATGCAGGCTGCGGCCGCCAGGATCTACTGTGTGATCGAAACGAGATGCAGTTTCTGCCGTGGGCGTTTTGCCGTAGCCGCCCTCTGAAGCCGGTTTGCCCAACAATGAGTCGAACGATACTTTGATATCGGTGAGGTTGATTCTATCCTGTGGGCGGCGCGGGCCAGCAACTCCCGGAACGACGGCGCCAAGATTGACTTCGAGTAGCTGGCTATAGGCAATTTCGTCCTTGCCTGGCATTCCGAAAAGGCCCTGAGCCTTGAAGTACTGTCTGTAAGCGTCGACCTGCTCTGGAGTTCGCCCGGTTGAAGCGAGATACCGGCAAGACTCTTCATCTACCGGAAAGAAACCCATCGTTGCACCGTATTCGGGTGCCATATTTGCAATAGTTGCTCGGTCCGTAAGTGATAATGATGCCGCACCTGGGCCATGGAACTCTACGAATTTTCCAACAACTCGCGTTTTGCGCAGTAGCTCTGTAATGTGAAGAACCAGATCTGTTGCCGTAACACCTTCTGTTAGTGATCCGTCGAGGTAAACACCTACGACATCTGGCGTTAGGAAATAGACTGGCTGGCCAAGCATACCAGCCTCCGCTTCGATACCGCCAACGCCCCAACCAACGATACCAAGTCCATTGATCATGGTTGTATGCGAGTCGGTTCCAACGAGCGTGTCTGGATAGTAGGTGCCATTTTTGCTCAGAACACCCTTTGCAAGGTATTCCAGATTAACCTGATGGACGATGCCGATGCCTGGTGGCACGACGCCAAATCCATTGAATGCCTGCGTGCCCCATTTTAGGAACTGGTATCTCGCTGTATTACGCTCAAATTCGCGCGCCATGTTGAGATCAAGTGCATTTGCAATGCCGGCGTAGTCCACCTGCACGGAGTGATCGATCACGAGATCGACCGGCACGAGCGGTTCGATAAGGGATGCATCTTTTCCGAGGCGTTCAACGGTGGACCTCATTGCGGCAAGGTCAACGAGCAAGGGTACACCAGTAAAATCCTGTAATACGATACGAGCAACAACGAATGGGATCTCGGCCTTGCGCTCTGCGTTAGGGAGCCAGTTTGCGATAGCCCTGATGTCATCTTCCTGTACGCGCTTGCCATCAGCGTTGCGCAGGACTGACTCCAGTACAATTCTTATGCTTACGGGCAGTTTCGAAACGGGGCCGACTCCGGCCTTTTCTAACTGCGGGAGTGAGTAGTAAGTACCCGAACCACCCTCAAAGCTAAAGCTCTGGAAGGTGTCAAACAGATTGTGTGCAGTCATGCTCTGTTTCCTTGATATGCCGTTCTGGCGAGTGAAATGAGTAACCGCGAATATTCTACCGCCGGGGTCTGTATAACGCAAATGAATTTTAATCATTAACATCATGCACAGAGCGAATGATAGAATCCAACGCTTACTGCTATTAACTGTGAAAAGTGCAACATGAATAATTGCAATTTGCATGAAACGCATCTATTATGGGTAAGTGTAGTAAAGATGAGTTTAAATCACGTAGAACGTGGCTATCCCAGCCCCCAACGGGCTTAGTGACGGCCTGAGCCAAGCAGGCCAAGGCCATTCTGCGTTGACATTGACCTCGAAAAGTGTGATAATACCTATTCGGAAGTCATCTTTGTACAGGTATCGGACTGAGGATCAATGCGGTGCTCGCTCGGTATGCGAGACGCTTACCTAGTTATCTGCGGAGCCGATAAGTTAGCCGTCAGACTGACCTCGAAACGCGGTTGCACAATATGTCGGCCTGAAAAGGCGTATTTCAAAGGAGCTCGGCTTTACAATGTCATCGAATCCCATCGCAAGGTTTTTTCGATATCTCAAAGCCTTGATAAACGGCAACCTCGATCAGTGGGAGAACCCTGAGGTTATTCTGGACGAAGCGGTTCGCGAAATGCGCGAGAACCAGGCACGTAACCGGGAACTGGCAGTTCAGGCCATTACGCAGAAGAACAATCTGCAGGATGCTGTGGACAAAGAGACGCGACTTGTGGCCGAATTTGAGCGCAAGGCAACTCTGGCGCTTCAAGGTGGAAATCGTGAGTTAGCGAAGTCCTTCTTGAAAGAGAAAGCCCTACACGATCAGACTCTGCAGAGCATGCAGTCGAATCTGGCTGCTGCCAATGAGGCGAGCGAAAAAGTGAAGGCGGCTATTAAGCAGGAGGAGGAGCGCGTACGCGTTCGAACCACTGAAGCCATGGTTGCGAAGACCAACTTAAAGCAGGCACAAATCCAAATTCAGATTAACAAGGCATTCGACGGTTTGCAGTTTAGCGATAATGAGAGCCAGTGGGCCCATGCTCAGGAGCGAATACAGTCGATGCAGTCGGAAGCTCGAGCTCGAGCTGAGATCGGCAGCACGAGTATGGATTCCAAGCTGCGCGAATTGGAAATGACGCAGATGGATGCCGACGCCGAGGCTCAGCTACAGCAACTGGAAGCCAAAATGTCCTTAGGTGGAGCATCTGCGAGCACCCCTGCGGCTAATTATAATACGGGACAAACTCAGCAGTATCAGACGGTAGGCACTGGTACCAGCGCTCCGACAAGTGGCTCAAGCGCTAAGCCAATTGAGAGTGATCTTGACCGCGAGCTTCGTGAACTCGAAGAACGATTGAATAAGAAGTAAGGTTGTGCGCATTCTGCACTAGTTACAGAAATCAGGGGTCTAATAGAATGAGCATTCCCGAGCGTCTGAGCAGAATTGTACGCCACAAAATAACCGAGATGAAGGATCGCTTCGACCAAATGGATGAAGATGCGATGCTTGATCCCGCCGAAATGGAGAGGCTGCGTAGAGCACAGCTTCGTGCAGAAGCCAGAAAAGAGCTCGACGAGTCTTTAGCGACGCCTGTACAACCGTTCTCCTCCGGGCCGACACACGTTTCGCAGCCCGCTCCTCAGCGGTCAGCATCGCCGGATTTGCCTCTGCGGTCGCCACAACAGATCTCTGGAGGCGCTTTGCCGCAATCGGCGCCAGCGGCTCGTCCAACCTTAAAAACTCCAACTGATCCGCTTGAATACCATTACAAAATGCTTGGTGTCGAGGTTGGAGCGGATATGGGAACGGTTCAGAGCGCGTATACGGCGCTCGCCGCAAGGACTGAGCCCGGAAGGTTTCCGGTCGGTTCGGCAGAAGCTAGCGAGCTTGAAGATATCCGGCAACGGCTTGAGACGTCGTATCGCGTATTGCGCGATGCACTGGATTCAACAGCCCACCGATTCGGTTTGTTGGAACTCGATCCGACTCCTGCTTCTCCGCGTGAAATAAGCTGATTCACTGCAGTTTTAGTCTCTGAAACGAAGCAGGTTTACAAACCGCGAAGAGGATTGGCTCGGTTTGCCTAACATCAGATCTACATAGCATTCTTTAGTGCGTTTCCCCGTTGTTCCCCAGTTATACAGCGCGCTAGCGGTATCTCTTTAGCCAGGAAGTCCCACATGTCGACGAGAATCATCTATCTCGACCATTCTGCCACTACTCCAGTTGACCCCGCAGTTCTTGATGCAATGCTGCCTTTTTTTACTTCCGGCTTCGGAAATCCGGCTTCCATTTACAGTCTAGCCACTGACGCCAGGACAGGAGTTGAAGGCTCGCGCAAGCAACTTGCTGCAGCGCTCAATGCATCACCAGATGAAATAGTGTTTACATCAGGCGGCACGGAGTCGGACAATACAGCAATCAAAGGCGTTTTTGCTTCATGCGCATCAGGAGTTGGACCTCACTTAATTACTACTGCCATCGAACATCATGCGGTGTTAGAACCTTTCGGAACTCTGGCTCATACCGGTGCTTGCGTAGATATTGCCCCCGTAGGTTCGAACGGAATAGTTGATCCAGAAGACATTCGTAAACTCATTAAGCCTGAGACCGTACTCGTTTCCGTAATGCATGCCAACAATGAGATTGGGTCTATTCAGCCAATTTCGGAGATAGGCAGGATGTGTCGCGAGGCAGGAGTGCTGTTTCACACCGATGCGGTTCAGGCCTTTGGTAAGTTGCCGATAGATGTAAAGGCTATGAACATCGACCTGCTAAG
Organism: uncultured Chthonomonas sp.; assembly: GCA_903919615.1. Classification (GTDB taxonomy): domain Bacteria; phylum Armatimonadota; class Chthonomonadetes; order Chthonomonadales; family Chthonomonadaceae; genus CAIXIX01. Next base: position 1,609 of record CAIXIX010000001.1, on the reverse strand, counting down.
CATTAGTTCGCATAAGCTTTATGGACCGAAGGGAGTAGGTGCTCTCTATATTCGCCGTGGGACAAAGATCGGTCGGCTGCTTGAAGGTGGGGAGCAGGAGCGTGGGCGCAGAGGCGGAACTTTAAATGTGCCAGGAATCGTAGGACTGGGTATAGCCGCGTCGATCGCAATGCAGAGAATGTCGCTTGAATCTGAAACCTTGAAAGCGATGCGCGATCGATTCTTTGACGAACTGCTGGACCGCATACCTGATGTGCACATAACGGGTGATCGAGTTCATCGAATGCCTAATAATGTACACTTTTGTGTCAAGGGCATAGAAGGTGAACCTCTGTTGCTCGCTCTAGACATGGCGGGGATTTGTGGATCGGCAGGTTCAGCGTGCAATACTGGAGCAGTTGAACCTTCACATGTTTTGACTGCCATTGGCTTACCAACCAATGTCGCCCGCGGAGCAATGAGGCTTACGCTGGGCAGATCGACTACGTGGGACGATCTGTCGTATACATTGGATGTAATGCAGGAAGCAGTGTCTGGCTTGAGAGCCCTGTCGGCTATTCCGTGAGTAACTCGTGCCTGTTAAAAACAGCAACTAAGAGCGATGATGCTCTTGTATGCATCAGTTTCCTGAGGAATCTTTTCTAGCGCATGCGCTGGAATCCGCTTGACAAAGATGGGGCGCTGTCTTATAATTGGATCGGATTGAAATATCCGGTGAAAGTGCGGTGTACTTCCAGGCGCTGTGGAATCGGCTGAAATGAGGCCAAATATACAGTGTTTTTCCAGGATAGGCATACGCCGAATCCTCGATTGGCGACGATCTAAACGTCCGCCGTACATCCAGACAAACGCCTGGATCCCCGAGATCCATAGCGATCATGTCATGTGAATTTGCCTCCGCCGGGCTGCTGATGCGCGCTGATGAAAGTGGATCAGGTTTCAACTTCAATGCTCCATGGTCCCAGCAATCGCAATGTCGGTACCCGATCACTTCGTGAAAAAATACACGCAGTGCAGGAGTGGGCTTTGAAATATACCCGGGCCACAATACGAGACGACAAGTTGTCAGAGGAGAGGAGTGGCATTGATGAGTACTAAGACCGCAGTTCTAGAACGGTCGCAGACCAGAACTTCCAGAGCCAGTTCGGCCGGGTCGGATCAGGAGAGCGATCTGAACGAGGAAGAGGTCGACGATACGTTTGACAGAGAACCGGCCGAAGATCTTCTTCACCTTTATGACAGTGGAATTGTCGCTTCTGACGAAGTCTTTCACGAGGAAGAAGCCGCAGCACCGGCATTGCCAGAACCCGGGGTGATTCCACATCGCGCACGGCGATCCACACTTGCAGAAGATTCCGAGAGCCCACGTAATGAGGAGAGTTTGCAGGTTTGGATGAGCAGAGCGCGTGGCGCCCAGTTGCTGACCGCTGACGAGGAGGTACGGCTAGCGCGTGCCGTTCAGCGCGGCGACAAGCAGGCTAAGGATAAGCTGACAGAAGCTAACCTGCGGCTAGTCGTTTCGATTGCTAAAAAATACAGCGTTCGCGGGATTCCGCTTCCTGATCTTATTCAGGAAGGCAATATCGGTTTGATACGTGCCGTTGAGAAG